>NZ_JFHM01000010.1:0-142153 GCF_003664935.1 Mesotoga sp. H07pep.5.4 | reverse complement strand
TACTCACCTGACGGGATCACTGTCCCGCCTTTTCCCGTAACGTTCACTACCATGGCTCTTTACCACAGCAGCTTACGGTGGTTTGAAGCCTCCACCTGCATGGCGGCTTCGAGGGGCCCTCCCTCATCTTCAATTAAGCATGGCTTGAAGTTTCCTTCTTCGCCTTCTTGGCACACTACAACTCACAACTTGGAACTTGGAACTGATTCTTTGTTCTTCCGACCGCCTACCACGAACCCGCAACCACGCAATCAGCAATTACATCGCGGGAGCTATCCCCAGAGATCGGTGTGATAGTTCTCTTTCTTAAGTCTGAATTTGATCTGGAAGTCTACCACTTCCTGCCACATTAAAGCGCTGGTCGTAGAGACGAAACTAACCATTTCATTTGCAATCCCAAAAACCGGTTCTATACTTTTTTCTATACTGGAGTTCTTTACGACGCTATAATCCAGCCTGTAGTCTCCGATCATCGCGTGGTCCTCGTACATGTTTGCCGTTACCCTCTCTCCATTGAATATTACCTCATCCTTTATGGGGAAGGAAAGGCCCATGCTTCCAGGCATTATCCTGTCGTGGAGTTGAATTACTTCGTTTACAGTTGGCTTGGTCCAGCTTTTTCCGCACGAAGAACATGAGAAGCCAGTTTTGAAGCCGTTGATAGAGGCAACGGCGCCACAGCTTGGACAGCGCCAGATCAGCTTTTCTATACGTTTGTAGTTTCGGTAAGGAAGCTTGAAGGTTGGATCCTCCTTGGCGAGGAAGCCCATGACTTTTTCTTCTAGCTGGGGATCATCTGCTTCGACCGGATCACCGAATTCTACGGTCGAAGTCCCCAATGCAAAAATCTTTGCCCATCTAGGCCAAAGTCTCTGTACTCCATAAAACTTCACCGGGATTACCGGGATTTTCAACATCCTGAAAAGCTTCCATATCTCTCTCTTTGTATGTAGGAGTCTGCCGTCCCATGATCGTGCTGCTTCAGGTGCAATTCCCAGTGGAACTCCCTGTTTTATTGTCGAAAGCATCTGTCTTATGGCGGATGTATCGACAGCATATCTTCTGACAGGAATTACGGCGAGCCAGTTGAGCAACCCGAGTCTATCAACGTAGATTGCGGTGCCTACGAATCTCAGGTAACGCCATGTCGAGTAGAAGATAAGAGGACCGTCGAAATGAGTTTGGTGAGCAAGAGCGAGAACGAAGGGTTTCTTTTCTCTGAGTACCCTTGCATTCTTCACCTTTGAGGGTAGAACAATCAGAATTACCAGCTTCACAACGAATGATGCCACGATGAATTGCCAGGGAATTGATGTCGATTTATCAAAGGGTATCTTTCTTCCGGGATTTGGGATCATGAAAGGTATCTTCTCTTTATAGTCCTCGTAGCCTTCAATTCTTTTCAGAGCGAGTTTTTCTTGGAGCAAAGAATACACAACTATCACTGCGCCTATGACTGCAACGTAAAGAAGCGTCCAATAGTTTCCGCTCAACAATCCAAGACCAAAAAGGAAAAGTATGTAACCCAGGTTGAATGGATGGCGAACAAATCTGTATGGGCCGCTTTGAACGGTTTTTTCGGGCCCATAAATAACGGTCGGCAGTCTTCCAGACCAGTAATATACCACAAGGGCAGAATAGATCGCTAGAAGAAGAGATAAAATAACGATAATCGAACCGACTATCGTCAATCCTAATCCCGCTGAAAACGGTGCTCCGGAAAAGAGGAGAAAGGGAATTATTATCCAGGTTACTGCCAGCTCAGCAACCGATATCGCTATTCTCATCTTAATCCCTCCACTTTAAATACTGCTCCTCCATCCTCACAATTATCTGCATCAATCGAAAGTTTCAACACCTTGCAGATCTTGCTGGCAATGGAAAGACCCAATCCATGACCTTCACCACCTCTTGAAGAGTCGCTCCTGTAGAATCTGTTGAATATTCGTTCTTTTTCATCCTCGTTGATTCCCATTCCATGATCCCTAACACTTAGCGTACCATCTGACCAATCGATCTCTATCGGGCCATTCTTTCCAAACTTCAAGGCATTTTCAACAAGAATTTTTATAATTATCTTAAGCAGAACTCTATCGGTTCGGACTTCGATATCTGGAATCTCAATCTTCATCTCTGCCGACTGATCGGCTGGAACGCTATTGGTGATCTCGAGTACCAGTTCTCTGAGATTGAAACTTGTTTCGTTTAGTTCGATCTCGGGTCTCGAGAGAAAAAGCAGAGATTCAGTAATTGTCATCATCTTGGTGGCTGTGTCGGAAATACTTTCAGCGGCTTCCTTGACAACCTCCGGGTCGTCAGAACCCCAGCGAAGAATCAGTCTCGAGAAGCCAAGGATTGAAGTCAGTGGAGAGCGAATCTCATGCGCAATGTCTGATGAAAACTGTTCCTGCCTGGTGTATCCATCTTGAATTCTGTCTAGAGCTCTATTCAGTGCTTTTTTGAGTTCGGCAAGTTCGGAAGTCTTCGGATCGCTTTCCAGTCTTCTTGAAAGATCATCCAGCGTTATCTCCTTTAACAGACGTGAAGTTTCTTTGATTGGTTTAGAGACCCTGCTTCCAAGGAAGAAGCCGCCTATGATTGAAAGAACAACACCAACCAAGACTGAAAGAAGGAGAGTGGTGGCGAGACTATCCAGGAAGAAATCGAGATCGTCCATCCTTGCACCGAGAATCACTTTTTCCTCTCCGTTCAAGAATCCATAGAGAAGATAGGAGCTGCCATCTATCCTCGTCTTTACATATCCCTCAACATCCGGAACGCTGCTCAGTCCTGTTGGATTCTGAACCACGTTTCCATCAACGCTCACGTAAAACTCTGTAGTTCCTCTGCCTATGGCCATTCTTCCCACGCCATACCTAAACCCTTTGCCCATGGGTGAATCCATGAAGATCTTTCTCATCTCCGCGGAGTAATTTCGAATGAAGACACTTTCTGAGACTCCATAAACAAATATGGCCGAGGCAAATAGAATAGATACGATCAGAACCACCGAGTAGATGGCTACCTGAGTCGCTGTAGAGAGTTTCCTTCTATCTGACAACGTAGCCAGAGCCCCTCACCGTTTTTATTCTTTCGCCCGTCTTTCCCAGTTTCTTACGCAAGTAGTTAATATATACTTCCACAACATTGGGGTTGCCCCAGTCCTCGCTTCCCCAAACCTTTTCGAGTAATCTTTCCTTTGACATCACAATTCCAGCGTTCGACAGCAGAACTGCTAGCAGATCAAACTCGGTCTTGCTTAACTGCAGAGGTTCTCCATTGAGAAAGGCTTCACGAGATTGCATATCGAGGGTGATTTCGAAGTAGCTGATCCTTTCCACTTTCCCTTTGCGTCTAAGTACTGCTTCGATTCTGGCCAGAAGTTCCTCAATTACAAATGGTTTCGGCAAGTAATCATCTGCACCGCTCTTCAAACCTCGTATTCTGTCCTTAACTTCACCTTTAGCGGTAAGCATTATAACGGGAAGATCAGTAGAAATATACTCTCTGATTTCTTCCAGTACCGAGAAACCATCCAAACCGGGAAGCATCACATCAAGGATAAGAAGATCTGGAAGCTCTTTTTCTAGATGCTTTAGCGCTTCCTTTCCATCGGTCAAAACTTCTACTTCGTATCCTTCATGGCCTAGCTCCATACGAAGCAATTTTCCAATATGTATATCGTCTTCAACGACCATTATCCTTCCTTTCAACCCTTCTTCACACTCCTATCTCGCACTACGAAGGACGAGATCCCTCCAAATACCATTCCAGCAGTCATGAGAAGCAAACCCACCACTTCCATTTTACCCGGAATCTCTCTCAGTATGATCATTGCAAAGAACAGTGCGAAGGCTGGTTCACCTACGTAGATCAGAGAGGCTCCTACGGAACCGAGAAACCTCTGATATTTCAACTGCACTGCAACCGCGAAGATAGTTGCAAAAACTGCAGAAAACAGCGCAACAAAGAGTATTGAACCGTTTATAAACACACTTCCTTTGACGAAAGGAATCAGCGCCATATTGACAAGAAGCACTACGACAAATTGAGGAACGAGAAGCTCCATTTCGTCGACATCTTCCTTCTGGGTGAAATAAGAGATCAAAACGACATGCAGGGCGAAAGAAACTGCGCAAAGAGCGGTTAGCAGGTCACCAAAGTTGAATCCGGTCTCGGGTGTTGTAAGAAAATACAAGCCGATTAATGATACCCCCAGAGCAAGAATCTGATAGCGGCTGGGGATTCGCCTGTCTACAACGGGACCAATGATTGCGACCAAACCAACGTAAAGAGACGTAATAAAAGCGCTCTTGGATGCGGTTGTATAGACAAGCCCCCACGTCTGAAAAACATATCCTCCCGAAAGGAAAAGTCCCAAAATCAAACCTTGAGTAAGGCTCTTATTTGTGATCTTGAGGCCGAGCTTCTTTCTCAGGGGAATCAGAACCAAGAGAGCGATCGAAAAACGAAGCGCATTATAAAATACCGGGGATAGACCCTCCAGTATGTTCTTCTGTACCGGAAAGGTCAATCCCCAGAATATTACTACGAGTAATAGATTTACGTATGCCTTCGACTTTAGCTTCATCTAACCTGGAAGCGTCCCCTTCGGGGGGCTCTTAATCGGATGCGCCGAGTATCACTGCAATGACAATTCCCGCTATCAGCACTCCAATTACGGAGAAGAGAATAATGTTGTCGGTTTTCTTCTCTTCTTCGGTTTTCTCGGTTAGAGTGAAACTGACTGAGGTCACCATATCTTTGTTTATGTACACGTTTTGCTTCGAGTCATGATAACCCCATTTGGAAACGGTTACTGTATGACTCCCCACTTTCTCGAAATCCTTGTATGGAGTGTCGCCGGCATATTGTCCATCTACGTACACCTGTCCGTCGGGAATCGATGTGACTTCCAGATAACCGTAAACGTAATTTGGCAGTAGTGAGAAATAAAAATCGCTTGACCCGGGCTGGACATTTATCGTCGCAGGACCATAAACAAGGTTCCTCTCCGTGTATACATACACAGTATGAGGACCGGCTTCGAGTGTTGTCGTAACCGGGGATTTGCCCATGAACATTCCATCGACGTAGACGTTGGCATCCTTTCTGTCTGCGCTTATCGTTGTTCTTACTGTGAAAGGAACATAGCTGTTGTAGAAGTAGGTGTAGCCCAATCCCCAGCTTGTGTTGAAAACCGGATCGATAACTACCGAAAGGTTGTTGATGCTCTGACTCAAGTAGGGAAACGGATATCTGTCGAAGAGAGAGAAGACGTTGCCCAGGAAGTTCAACGGAGATGTGGAAGCAACGACTACGATTGTCTCTCTTCCTCTCTGTGACTGGACCTGTAGATTGTACCTCGTTGTAGCTTTGTCGGTCGGCAAGGTGTAGGTTCTTCCACCCTGCACATAGTTGTCTTGGTCATATACGTTTGGGAATAGAACCTGAATCTGACCAGACGGATCGATGTCGAGAACGGCCACGTAAGCACTTCTATCTACTGAAAAAGATAGTCCGAGCGATTCACCGCCATAATAAGTTGATCCCATACCTTTGTTCAGACTCACGTTAACATTGATACTCGCCCCTGGTCTGCTCAAGAACATCAGCCCCTGTGGATCGTACGAAACCGAGGTTGCAAAAAGAGAAACACTTAAGAATACAATTGCTAAGAGCAAAGCCTTTTTCACGCTAATCCCTCCTCATCCCTTAGGCTTTTTATGGCATTGGCGATAACTCCTGCTGAGTTTGATAGTCCCTTTAATTCCTCTGACGATAGGCCTACCTTCAGAATCCTTTCAACTCCCTCTCTGCCAAGTATGGTGGGAACGCTGAAAGGAACATCCTTCAGACCTTCAAACTCCGGGTGAACGGTGGAAACTGTTAGAACTGAATGCTGGTTGTTGAAAATTGTTGAAAGCACTTTTGATACAGCCAGTCCTATTCCGTAAAATGTTGAACCCTTCTTTTCTATAATTCTGTAAGCAGCATTTTTAGTTTCTTCGAAAAGCTTCTTGAAGAGGTCAGCCTCGCAGTCTCTCCTGCAATTTCTGCAGAAGTCGGTTAGAGGAATTCCCGCAATGTCTGCGTGAGACCAGTTGACGATCTCGCTGTCACCATGCTCACCAAGAACATAAGCATGTACGTTTCTTGGGTCAAGCTGGCAGTGGTCTGCAATACTCTGTCTGAGCCTTGCCGTATCTAGAGTCGTCCCAGAGCCTATTATCCTGTTTCTTGGTAAACCGGACGCTTTCCATGCCACCCATGTAAGAACGTCGACGGGATTCGTCACGATTATGAAAACTGGCTCTTTGCTGTAGGAAAGAGATTTAGCCACCGCTTCCTTCACTATCCTTGCGTTGTCCTTTAGAAGCTGTAGGCGACTCTCTCCTCCTTTTTGAGGTCTACCGGCCGTTATTACGACTACATCCGAGTCTGAAGAGACATCGTAATCTCCGCCATGAATTCTCAATGGTCTAACATAGGCATTGCCATGACTCAAGTCCATTGCCTGACCCTTGGCAAGTTCACTGTTTATGTCAACAAGAGCTATCTCTCTCACAATACCCTCTATCATGGACGCATAAGCTATTGAAGAGCCCACCATACCGGCTCCGACTATCGTTACTTTCATCCAACTCCTCCTGACAAGACCGTCTTGAACCAGTGACGGAATCTCACTTCAAGGTCTGTCCTTTCTACTTTTTCAACGATTTCACCCTTCACGAAAATCACTCCGCCTGAAGCCGTTCCAGCGATCCCAATGTCTGCTTCAGTGCCCTCTCCGATTCCATTGACCACACAGCCCATCACTGCAACCGAGAGGTCTGCATCTGTGTTACCGACCCAACTCTTGACTTTTCTGGCGAGAGCTTCGACATCTATTTCCGTTCTCGCGCAGGTTGGACAGGAAATCACATCGACCCCCCTTCTCAGTTTTAGCGACCTGAGAATGCTCAACCCGACCTCGATTTCCTGAACAGGGTCGCCCGACATTGAAACCCTAATTGTATCTCCAATTTTGTCGAGCAAGAGCGTGCCAATACCGACTGACGACTTGACCGTCGAGTCCAAACCAAAGCCCGCTTCGGTAACACCTAGATGAAGTGGGTGGTCGGTCTTGTTGTAGAGGTATTTGTTTGCTTCAACCGTTTCAATAACTGAAGAGGATTTCAGCGATATCACAATGTCTTCGAACCCCGCGCTCTCAAGTATTTTAACTTGAGCCAGGGCGCTTTCTGCAAGGGCTATAGGTTTTTCGTACGAGCTGAATCTCTTGTCAAGAGAACCGGAGTTCGCACCGACTCTCATTGGAACGCCATATTCCTTTGCGATCTTCACAGTTTCTTTGACTTTCCAATCTTGACCGATGTTTCCGGGGTTAATTCTCACCTTTGCAGCGCCATTTTTGATCGATTCTACGGCAAGTCTATAGTCAAAGTGAATATCTGCTATGACAGGTATCCTGCTTAGAGAAGTGATCTCCTTCAGTGCGGATGCCGACTCAAAGTCTGGAACTGATACCCTCACCAGATCACAACCTGCATCTTCGAGCCTTTTGATCTGGTCAACAGTTTTGTTTACGTCCGAAGTCTTGGTGTTTGTCATTGATTGGACCGTGATTGGATTTCCTCCACCTATCAGAACATCTCCAACGCGAACGACCCCGCTCATAGCCACCTACCGATATCAATGAAAGTAATGTAAATCATGAACCCCATCAAGACCATGAATCCGATCACATTGATCAGACCCTCTATCTTTGGATCGAGCCTTCTTCTTGTAATCATTTCAATGAGGGCAAGCAACATTCTTCCACCGTCTAGTGCCGGAAAGGGAATCAGATTTATTACTCCCAGGTTGAGAGATATGAATCCAGCCAGGTAAAGAACTATTCTTAATCCAAGACTGACCGCCTGATCAACTATGGTTACCAGTCCAATGGGGCCGGTGAATTCGTTGATGTTGGCTCCCCCGGTGAAGAGGCTTCCTACTACCTTAACCAGAGTTATCAAGAGATTGTTTGCCCACTGAATGCCGAGACCTGCCGCCTCCAATGCAGTATCGGGGTACCAATAACTGCTTCCTTGAGCAAAGGCTCCCGCCTCTTCGACCAGTGCTATCATCTCGTTTTTACTCACTGTCATATTTATTAATTGACCTTTCCGTTCAACAGAAACAACGAATTCGTCGGGAAAGCCAAATTCGGCAAAGGAGATTTCTTTCCCGGTGAACTGAATCAAGAGCTCGTCGGGCTTCAGAGACAGCAACTGACTCATCGTGGTTAGATCATAACTTGTTTCAGTCTTCATACCGTTGACGGAAAGCAGTGTGTCTCCTTCTCTAAACTGTCCGTGGTCAATGGCAAGTTGAGGTTTGAAGTTCGCGTAATAGATGCCCATTGCGTAACGTTCCTCGGCAGGCGAATAAGTGAGGAGCGTTCCCGACAATGTAGAGCCATCTTCGAACCCGAGTTTTATAGAACTCTCAGGTGAAAGAACGCTTCCATATCCAACATAGTCGCCGTTGAAGGTTCCGCCGTTTATTGAAGAAAGAACTTCGCCTGGTTCTCCTGAAACACCTCCGATAACAAAGAAGGCTTCCTGGGGAAGAAGTTCAGGTATTATAGCTATCTCGATTTCCTTACCTTCCCTGTTCACAACAAGATCTATTCTCTCGCCTTTTGCTACTGCTTCACTCAAACGTGTATTGTCGATGAGAGTCTTCCCATTAACTGAAACGATTCGATCTCCAGGCATCATTCCGGAAACTGCTGCAGGAGAACCAGGTTCGACTTTATCGATCTTGACCTCTTGAAAGCCCCATATTACTGCGACAAGAGAGAGAATTAGAAAGCCCAGAAGTAAAGAGAAAGCTGGACCGGCGAAGTAAATAATGAATCTCTGCCAGGCGGGTTTGTTCTGAATCTGCTCACTGTCCGGAATCGAGGAGTCGATACTATCCAAGTCTTCACCTGCAGGTCTCACGTAACCGCCGATTGGAAATGCATTGATCCTGAAGGTCGTCTTCTTTCCTTTTTTCGACCAGAGCTTAGGGCCCATTCCAATTGCGAATTCAAGAACTCTTACTCCAAAAAGCCTCGAGAAAATGTAGTGACCAAGCTCATGGACAACTACTATTCCCGTCAGAATTAGAAGAAAGTATATTATTGCTAATAACATCTATCCACCTCTTCCTGAGCTAACTTTCTTGCAACGCTGTCAGTCTCGATTATTTGACTGTAGTCGACCGGATTTTGATCAGCGGTTCTTTCTACCGTCTTTTCAATTATATTGTAAATACCTCCAAAAGGCATCCGGCCATTCATAAAAGCTTCGACGGCAACTTCGTCTGCAGCATTATAGGCAATCTGTTTACTCACTACTCCACAGATCTCCCTCGCAAGCGTTAGAGCAGGGAACCTCTCTTTTGGTAACTCTTCAAGAATCATGGGGACATCGACAATACTTTGCTCGGGAATGGTTTGAATTCTTTCAGGATATGTAAGCGAGTAGGCGATCGGGATCCTCATGTCTGGTATGCCAGTGTGTAACTTCAAGACGCCATCGCTATAAAGGATACCAGCATGAATAAAACTGTTTCTGCATATGTATGTGTCAATTTCATTAGTTTCAAATCCAAAGAGGTATTTGGCTTCAATCACTTCAAGTCCCTTGTTGACCATGGAGGCACTGTCGACCGTTATCCTGTTTCCCATTGACCAGACGGGATGCCTCAAAACATCTCTTATCGTTGCATTTTGTATCCTTTCTAAGGGCCAATCTCTTAATGCCCCGCCCGAAGCAGTTATTATAATTCTTTTCGGTCGGCGTGAACCATCGAGGAGCTGAAAAAGGCCGCTGTGCTCCGAGTCGACAGGAATCAGTTCGACGCCCTTTCTGGCGCACTCTTTCAGGAGAAGATCTCCTCCACACACAATAGATTCTTTATTGGCTAGGCAAAGCCTGTGACAGACTTCGATGGCCTTCAGGCTGAATCTTAGACCTGCGGCGCCGCTCACAGCCAGCAAAACATAATCGGGTCTCGATTTCTCAAGCATTCTCTCGATCCCCTCTTCCCCGTGGAAGAATAAAGTTTCGGGAAAGGAATCTGTAAGGCTATCGCTTTTCTTTAGTGAAGCGGCAAAGGGCGGATGAAATTCAGAAAGCTGCTTCGAAAAAAGAGAAAGATTGTGGCCACAGGAAATGGCCACAATCTCAATATTCTCGATCCGATTTGCTATTTGGAGTGTTTGTGATCCTATCGACCCGGTTGAGCCAAGAATGGCCAGCCTTTTTTTCATGATGCAAACTTCTTCTTTATCTCGGCCGGTTCACCTGATGTCTCTTCGATGATCTTCTGAAGTTCAGCTTCAGATAACGCCATGATCTTGGCAACCTTTTGCGAGACATTCTGGGGCTTTCCAGGAACACATTTCGCTATGTCTTCGTCTTTATTGGCAACCTTAATGGCAAAGGCAGCACATCCTGGCGAGCCGCACAAGGCGCAGTTGATGTTGGGAAGAACTGCGAAAATAACGGCTGCCCTTGGATTTTCTTTGAGTTTTTCCTTATAACTATCGATTTCTTCTTGCGTTGGCCTTTGAATCTTTGGTGGAGCGGCTTTGACGGCTCTTCCTGAAGAAGCTAGTAGCTTCTCAAGAGTTTTTTCTGCATCCTCTTCATTTTCGTCGAACAAGGCGATGAGTGTGTCGACATCTGTCTCCATAATGAGTTTTAGCTTTTCAGGGACACCAGAGCGTTTACCTGGAATGCATCCTTCGATAGAGGCTTTACCTTCAGCAACAGCTTTGGCAAAGGCTGCGCATCCCGGGAAGCCGCAGGCACCGCAATTAGCACCAGGCAATGAAGCTTCGATAAGCGCTATTCTTGGATCTTTCTTGACGGCGAATTTTGCCGAAGCGAATGCTAGAAAAATACCTGCACCTACCCCCAGTAGTGACATAAAGAGAACTGAATAGACTATTGTCATCGAAAACACCTCACAGTTTTACCAGGCCCTGGAATCCCATGAAGGCCATCGATAGCAGTCCGGCGGTGATCAAAGCGATAGCTGTCCCCTTGAAGGGTTCAGGAATTTCGGAGAGCTCCATCCTTTCTCTAATGGTTGAAAAGAGAATTAGAGCTAGAGCGAACCCCAGTCCGGCTCCCGCTGAATTCACTATCGTTTCCACCAGCGTGTAGTTTTGCTGGACATTCAGGAGAGCAAGGCCAAGAATCGCACAGTTTGTTGTAATAAGCGGTAGGAAGATGCCCAGTGCTTCATAGAGCCCCGGGCTAGTCTTTTTAAGGAATATCTCAACAAATTGCACGAGTGTCGCGATTACGAGTATGAAGACAATTGTACGCAAGAAGGG
This sequence comes from Mesotoga sp. H07pep.5.4, assembly GCF_003664935.1. Taxonomy (NCBI): domain Bacteria; kingdom Thermotogati; phylum Thermotogota; class Thermotogae; order Kosmotogales; family Kosmotogaceae; genus Mesotoga; species Mesotoga sp. H07pep.5.4. The sequence goes on along the minus strand of NZ_JFHM01000010.1, from coordinate 130,770 downwards.
TAGCCCAAGAGCATCTAGCGCAATATTGAGTATCCAGGTGATTATCGAGGCCAGAATCATAACGAATGTAACGGCGATGCTCATTCCGACTGCTGTGTCCGTCTTCTTTGAGACACCCAGGAAAGGACAGATTCCCAGGAATCTGGAAAGCACGAAGTTGTTTATCAAAATTGCCGATAGAAATATAAACACCAATCTGGTCGCCATTAGTCATTCCTCCTCATTTTTCTGCCTTTTTTGCCTTGCTTCTCCTAATCCCCAAATAGTTGAAGAAGGCTGCGAGCATACCAAGGGCTATGAAGGCACCCGGGGGGAGGATCATGGCAAACATTTTCACATCAGAAAGATGGTAGCCGAAAACCGATCCGTTGCCAAGAAACTCTCTCACCGATCCCAGAAGAACCAGAGAGGCCGTGAAACCAAGACCCATTCCTAAACCGTCTAGGAAAGAATTGAAGACATTATTCTTCGAAGCAAAGGCTTCGGCCCTTCCAAGAATTATGCAGTTAACGACTATGAGGGGAATAAACAGTCCCAACGTCTTCCATAGATCGTAGATGAAACCATGCATCAACATGTCGATCACGGTAACAAAGGAAGCGATTATTACTATGTAAGAGGGAATCCTTATCTTATCGGGAATGAATTTCCTCACAAGAGATATTGTGATATTCGACAACGCAAGGACAGCAGTAGTTGCGAGTCCCATCCCCAAACCATTCTCAGCGCTTGTTGTAGTTGCGAGAGTGGGACACATACCAAGAACCTGAATGAAGGTCGGATTTTGTTTCAAGATACCGTTTGCCAGAATGTTAAACTTCGATTCTGCCATCATCTAACACCTGCCTTCTCAAGGAATTCGGAGATGGCGTTGAGAGAGGATGCGACCGCTCTTGGAGTGATCGTTGCACCGGTCATCACATCGCTGACTGTCACTATCCCGTCTTCCCTCTTTCTTGCATCTATCTGGTCACCCACAGGGGTTACTCCAGCATCTTTATCAACCCTTATGCCTTTGTCAAGTCCCTCTTTACTTACAGGATAGAACCTCTTCTGGACATCGGCATTTGCAATATTTGCTCCAAGTCCTGGAGTCTCCTGAGAGTATTCTAGAACCTTGATTCCATTTAACTTGACCCCATCAGGTTCCTTTACAAAGGCCGCCATTGATTTCACGTCGCCTCCGTAACCAACCGCGATACCAATCGCAATGAAGATCTCTGTGCCATCTTCTTTGACGAATTTGTAGGCAGGGCTTTCAACCTTTCCCTGATTGCCCTCGGCCCTGTAGATTATTCCTTCAGAGGCGGAAAATCCTTGGGGAAGCCATTCGAACTCTGCGAGCTCGGTTGCCGTCTCGGGTATGCTGTCTTCAGCAATTAACAACTCACCTGTATCTGAATCCGTAAGAACTTCTCGAATCGCCTTTAGCTTTGCGCCAAGCTCTGCGTTGGCTATAGGTTCTTCAACTATCGTATAGACTACCGATAGAACCAGGGCGGCGATAATCGTAATAACCATCAGAGTAATCCCGGTCTTCAAGTAATCACGCATTGCTCTTCACCTTCTTCGGCTTTCCAAATATCCTGGGCTTTGTACCCATATCGATTAGAGGTACAAAAGCATTCATGACCAGGATCGCAAAAGAGACTCCTTCAGGATAACCGCCAAACAACCTGATTATCATTGTCACAGCGCCACAACCAACTCCGAAAATCACGTGGCCTTTGATCGACATGGGACTGGTCACCATGTCGGTTGCCATAAAAAGAGCCCCCAGCATTAATCCGCCGCCAAAGACGTGATAAAGGGGTGAACCGAAGGCGGGATTAACTCCATTGAAAATTGCAGCCATAATAATGACAGTTCCAATGTATGCAATTGGTATGAAAGGAGAGACTCTCTTTCTAAGCAGCAGCCATCCAAAACCAAGGAGTAGAAGCAGAGTGCTGACCTCACCAAGTGATCCTGGAATTGTTCCTAGAAACATCTCCTGCAGAGAAAAGACTCCTGGTGCGCCTTGCTTCAACATCGCCATTGGAGTTGCTGTAGTCTGCATATCGAAAGGACTCAACCACGTAGTCATCTGAACAGGGAAGGATATCAGGAGAAAGACCCTGCCAACTAGGGCGGGATTAAAGAAATTCTTGCCGAGCCCACCAAAGACGGCCTTCGCAATTACGATGGCTACGAAGACACCGATAAGAGCCTGCCACCACTCCACGGCGACTGAGAGATTCAGTGCGAGAAGCAGTCCTGTAACGGAACCGCTGAGATCCGGTTTGAAGCTTTTCTTTTGTCTGATGAAACGCATGACAAAGAAGTCAAGTACCTCGGCGCCGGCTGTACAGACAACTATCAGGACAAGTGCCTTCAAACCGAATGAAACTACGGCCCATACAGCCGCTGGAGCGAGGGCGATCAGGACATCGAGCATAATCTTTCTTACGCTGTCTTCTGATCTGAGGTGAGGTGCTGCCATCATTGAGAGCTTCACTTCTTCGCACCTCCCTTGAGACTCCTGTAGACTTTCTTGTTGAGCTTGAAGTTCTTTACGAGTTCTATGTTTGCTGGGCAGGCATATGAGCAGCTTCCGCATTCTATACAGTCCAAGAGTCCGTTCTCTACCTGCTTGTCATACAGTCTGTTCGTACCATAGAGATTCAGCAAAAATGGCTGGAGGTTCATCGGACATACGGTTGCACACTTTCCGCATCTTATACAGGGGAAATCTTCAAGTGGGTCGCTCTTCACAAGCAAAGTGATCCCGGAAGTGCCTTTTACAATAGGGACGTCTATCTTGGGAACAGTGATTCCCATCATAGGGCCACCAAAGACAATTCTCTCAACGCTTTCCTGAGCGCCACCGGCGTATTCGATCAATTCGCTGGCCATAACACCAATACGCGAAATAACGTTTAATGGCTTCTTTATTCCTTCGCCGGTCAGTGTGACTCCTCTTTCTACAAGCGGATGGCCAAGTTCAACAGCTTCGTAAACTGCAAATGCTGTTCCTATGTTGTCAACAACGACACCCACATCGAGCGGAAGTCCTCCTGAAGGCACCTTCCTCTTCGTAAGAGCATAAATAAGCTGCTTCTCGGCACCTTGCGGATATTTCGTTTTCAGTCTCTTCACCTGAATTGGAGTAGACCTCACCGCCACCTCCATTTGTTCTATGGCCTTTTGCTTATTGTCTTCGATACCAATCACAGCGTTATCAACCTTAAGCGCTCTCATAATCGCTAGAATGCCTCGAACTATTCCCTCGGAGCGTTCTAGCATGTACCTGTAATCTATGGTCAGATAGGGTTCGCACTCTGCTCCATTCAGAATGAGAAGGTCGATCTTCTTTTCTTTTGGGGGAGAAAGCTTGACGTTCGTAGGGAACATGGCGCCGCCCAATCCAACAATTCCTGCGTCCTTTATCCTCTGGATAATCTCCTCAGGCTCGAACTGCTCGTAAGGCTTTGCAGGTTCTAGAAGCTCCCACTCTTCTTCGCCCGATTTTTCTATAACAATTGCATCGTCAGGTTTTGAAAGAGTCGGATGGTAGTACTTTGCGATCTCCTTGACTTCACCTGTCAGAGGAGAATGAAGATTTGCGGAAATGAAACCACTGGCCTCCGCAATCAATTGACCTGTCTTTACGCTGTCTCCAACGTTCACAAGAAGTTTAGCAGGAACGCCGGCATGGTTTGCAAGAAACACATAGACCCTTTCGGGAAGAGGCAGAACGCTAAGGCGGGAATCTTTAGACAGTTCCTTTTTCTCTGGCGGGTGCACCCCTCCTCTGAAGGTAGGCAACCTCATTTAGTTATCACCTCTCAACCTTAATCAATAGATGTTTGCCTTTCTGGGATCCCGAATATCATGAAAGAAACTTCGACTCAAAAAATGACTGGAATTAACAAACAAAAGGAGCGGTCGCTCCGCTCCTATTATAGTACAATGTTTGAGTCTTAACTTAATCTAAAACTACTTTCTGGTTATTCTTCCGCTATCTGGGTATGAGGTTATAGGACTGATCTCTCCAACAAACTCGACTACAACGTCGGCGAGAACGAATCCAGTGTCGTAACCTGAGAGGCCAGCAAGAATTTCATAACCGTCTCCGCCAGAGGCAAGGTAGTTATTTGTAGCGAGTTTGTACAACTTGTTATCATCAATGGGTTCTCCGTTTACGAGAATATCCTTTGCTTCTTTGTTCTCAATTACATAAGTTACTCCACTTACCTGAGCCATCGCTCCCTGGCCCGCTTCTCTCGTTGCCGTGTACTGGAGAAGCTCTCTGAGAGTAGTGCCGGGTACTTCCAAAACGTACAGCGTGTTTCCAAACGGAAGAACGGTAAGAATGTCGCGATACGTTATTGGACCGGCCTCTATTGAGGCTCTGATTCCACCAGAATTCGTCAAGGCTAGATCAGCACCGGTTTTCCATACCATTGCGTCACATATCAAGTAACCAAGGTTCGTATCCTGTGACCTTACTACTCCTCTATCTCCCTCGAGTCTTATCGCGGTCTCGCCGACAACGATATTGAGAGCTTCTCCGCCGGCCTTCTTGAAGTAGTCAAGCACAGTTGCCACGGCGAAGTCCGGTTCGATCTCTTCGGCGATAACCGGGAGATTTCTGAAAGAAACGAAAATGACCGTATCATCAACGATTTCAAGTTCGAGCTTGCCAAGATTCTTCGCCCATTCTCCGGCCGATACGATTATTGTCTCGTTGATTATCTCAGGCCTTTCGTAGAAAGTGTGGCTGTGACCGTCGACAATAACATCGATACCGTCCACCGCTTTCGCAAGTTCCCAGGAATTGGGGCCGACAAGCACGGGATTGCTTCCCATGTGAGTGAGCGCAATTACGATATCCGCCTGAGCCTCGAGTTCAGGAATGATCTCTTTCGCAATTTCAATAACGTCTTTCCACTCGTAGTCTTTCGCATAGAGGTACTCAAGGATTTCCGTTTCTTGGGTCGTAAACCCAACGATGGCTACCTTTATTCCACCGACTTCCGTGATCATATATTCCTGGAAGGCCGGTTCGCCATCCTTGTAGATATTTGCACTCAAGAACGGGAAATTTGCGATTTCCATCTGTTTCGCAAGTACAGAAGCATCGTTATCGAATTCGTGATTACCGATGGCCATTGCGTCTAGCTTCATCAGATTAAGGGCCACTATGTCGGGTGCAGCATCCTGCAAATCCGATTCAGGGACACCGGTGTTGATATCTCCGGCATGCAGGAATAGAGTGTTGGGATTCTCAGCCCTGACCTGATTTACCAGGGTGGCTACAGCCGCCAGTCCACCGTAATCACCTTCCGGCCAGATATGTCCATGAGTGTCGTTGATGTGCAGAATAGTAAGCTTCTGGCCCATCACAAATACTGCCATGATCAGCAACAGGGTAATAAGCAGAACTTTCTTCATAACTCATACCTCCTTATGAAATATCGGTGATATTGCCAACGATTTCAAAATCGAAGGATTTCTCGCCTTCAATTATATGGTAATTTATTATCTCTATTTTTGCGCAATTTGAATAAACAGTCCTTGAACTTTTCTCCATTTGAAGGCCATTGATTTCCGTTTCTTCGGGCTCTGCAAGGTATATGGATTTGATAGTCAGTGCAAGTCTGAAGTACCATGAACTTAGCCTTCTTGAGACCATTATAGTATCCACTGGCGCCAGTACCGTAACCATCGCAGTACAGACTATCAGAATTGCGATGAGCAGTGTAAAAGAAGCTACTCCCTTACGCTTTGGGAGAAATTGTTTTACCGCCTTCAACATCTCCCTCAAAATCCTCCTCTCTAACGTGATTGAGAATGGCACTGTTCTTTCCTATCTTTGTGTTTTGTGGAATAACCACGTCAGATCCGACGACTACGATTCCCGCGTTATAGATGTGAGGCTGCGTCTCGTGTGGAACTTCATCTCCATAGCCGAGAACCACTCCGTCCTTCACAAACGTTTCTTCACCGACTATTCCTCGTTCTATAATAACGTTTCTGCCGATCTTTGAGTTTGTCATAACCACAGAGTTTTTCACGAGCGAGCCCTCGCCAATCTGAACTCCTTGAAAGATTACAGAGTTTTCGACCCGTCCGTAGATCTCCGCACCTTCGTTAATCAAAGAGTTTCTTACGTGTGAGCTCGTGCCAACGTAGGCAGGCAGATACTCCTCGGTTTGAGTATAGAACCTCCAGGACGGATCGTGAAGATTGAATGGAGGGATGGGCCTGGTCAGCTCGATATTTGCCTCCCACAGTGATTCAATTGTTCCGACGTCCCTCCAGTAACCCTCGAAAACGAAGGCAAATAGTTTCCCGGCGTTGTCTTGGACGATTTTTGGCAAGATATTCTTTCCAAAGTCGTTGTCGCTTTCGGGGTCCTTCTCGTCTTGTATAAGTCTTTCACGCAGGAACTTCCAGTCAAAGACATAGATACCAAGAGAGGCGAGATCCGACTTTGGTTCCTTGGGCTTCTCCTGGAAATCCGTTATCTTGTTCTCGAAATCCGTAATCATCATCCCGAATCTGTGTGCCTCAGAAAGCGGGACGCGCATACATGCTACGGTTCCAGTTGCGCCTTTAGAGAGATGATAATCTATCATCTCGTTGTAATCCATTGAATAGATATGATCGCCAGAGAGTACTACCAGAAGTTCCGGGTCAAAATCATCTACGAAATCAATGTTTTGGAAGACTGCGTTAGCAGTTCCCTTGTACCAGTTTGAGTCTCCTTGAGCTATAAATGGAGGGAGGATTACAACTCCTCCGTCCTTTCTGTCGAGATCCCAGGGACGACCAATCCCAATGTGCCGGGAAAGAATGTGGGGTCTGTACTGAGTAAGAACACCGACTGCCGTGATGCCGGAGTTGACGCAGTTGCTCAAAGAAAAGTCAATGATTCTGTACTTCCCGCCGAAAGGCACTGCCGGTTTTGCAACCTCATCGGTGAGCAAACCGAGTCTCGTCCCCTGTCCGCCGGCTAATATCAATGCAACAACCTTCTTGGCCATACAATCACCCCGCCTAAATTACACCATGTTTTTCGATTACAGTGGGATCTTCGGCTTCACCGACAAAACTTCTTCCAAGCCTCACGGTGCAGTACTTGTCCATAATGACGTTCTCTATATAAGCTCCCTCTTCAACCAAGCAACCCTCAAGTAGAACTGAGTTCTTCACAGTTGCGCCCGCCATCACTCTAGTATCTCTGAATAAGACTGAATCCTCTATTCTTCCACCTATTACGCATCCATCGGCAATTACAGAGTTATTCATATATGCAGTTCCGGTGATCTTTGGAGGTGGAAGATCCTTCAATTTGGTGAAGACTCTGCCGTTTTCGTAGAAGAGCTCCCTCCTTATTTCAGGATTAAGTATGTCGAGGTTCGTTCTGAAATAGCACTTTTTACTCAGTTTAATATCCCGCCAATACCCATTGTACCTGTATTCTCTAACATTCAATGAAGAAAGATTCGGAGAAATTATCCCTTTCACAAGCTCATTTTCACCATTTGGGACCGCAGAATAGAGCAGTTCTCTCAATAAAAACTTGTTTATGAAATATATGTCAAGCGCAACACAGTCGCCTTCTTGCGGGTTTTCCGCAATCTTTTCCTTTTCGATCCACTTGACAACTCTTCCGTTTCTACAGACCACTCGGTCCATTCCTTCCGTACCGCATTCGCCTTCTTTGTCGCCTGTCAAAACAGTTATATCGGCAGCCGTGTCAAGATGGTATCTGAAGATCTTTGCTAGATCAGTCTTGAAGATGTGATCTCCTGAGCCGATCAGTACCGAGTCCTCATTGCCTCTTCTAAGAATGTTTATGTTCTGGAAGAGAGCGTCTGCAGTTCCCTTATAACCCATGGAAGGATTGTACGGGGAGTAATAAGGCTGCAGTATGAAAAGTCCTCCCTGTTTTCTATCTAGGTCCCATTCCTTTCCCGAACCTATATGGTCCATTAGGCTTCTCGGACTGTACTGCGTGATTATCCCAACCTTTGATATCCCAGCGTTGACCATATTGCTGAGCGTGAAATCAATGGATCTGTACTTTCCGTAAACTGGCAGCGCAGCACTGGCCCTAACCTGAGTGAGAGGAGTCAAGTACTCACCCCGTCCGCCTGCTAGAATTATGCCGAGAACTTTCATATGATCACCGTATTCCAGATCTGGATACGGTCTCCCTCCCTTCTGTACGAATTTGTCATTCAGTATTCCATTAGTGGCAGGTTTGTCATAAGAGAGACCCGTGGCAAAGAAAAGTCGCCCACTCCATCAAGATAATTTTGCAGAAAATGAACGGCGTTGTCAAAGGCCTCCTTGTACAATTCAAGGAACGTTTTCTTGCTTTCCCAACCGGCAAAACTGTGGAACCAGGGCTTCATTGCCAGATTCAAAGGATCGGGATGTGTATCTTCAAAGAAGGCCTCTTCAGGAGAACCCTCTCTTATGCTAAATCGTTTCAGAATCAAGGCCAATCTTGACCTTCCGTAAAGACCTTCAAAATAGTTATTCATCGACTCTACCGCCCTTTGAAAAGAACAGCCCTTTATTCCATAAAATTCGAGCGATATATCACGGTACAGGTCTTCAAGCGCTGCAGGAAGGGATTCAGAGAATTCCGCCTTTGGATCGAGATCGAGAATTTCAGCCTCAATTCTATCTTTAAGAATGACCTTATCAATCATTGTCTCAAGCTGACGATATTTGTAGCCGTTTCCCGCTCGTGCGACGATATAGTGGTTTACGGTAGCATCTAGAAAGTAATGGCAAATTACTCCGAGTGGGTAAAAGCGCGATATACCCTCTGCTCGCTCGCAAAGCGCACTTGCAAATTCGTCGCACCTGATAGTATGAGAAAGCCTCCAAAGCGAAAACTCCGGATCGTCTTTGGAGCAATACAATCCGGGATCCGTAAAGAGGCATCCAAGATTGAACTCCTCTCTTTCGTCGGCTTCAAGATCGAGTCCTATCTCTTCCAGAACATCTTTTCCGTACATGATGTGAGTCCAGAAGCCGGGCAAGAAAATTCACTCCTTCTCTACCAAACCCCACAGACACTTCAAATAAAGACTCTCAGGAACCTCTACAAGCCAAGGATGATCAGGCGATTGCAGCGTGATCGTCAGATGAGAAAACGTAATACCTGTGCGTTCCGTCGATCTTCTTACAGACTCTACCAAATGATCGATGCCAATATTATAGGCGCATGTGCACAACCCCAACACTCCCCCATCCTTCACCAGTGGCAGAGTGCCCTCTACAAGTCTTTTGAAAAGTGAAATTCCATGCGGAAGCTCTCTTCTGTGCTTAACAAAGGATGGCGGGTCCACTACTACTATATCAAAATAATCCTTCTTTTCAAATCCAGCAAGGAAGTCAAGAACATCGCTCTGAACGAACTGCAGCTTGTTATCCAGCTTGTTCACTACCGAGTTCATTCTTCCCTGCTCTAGGTCGTCTCCCGACTTGTCCACACAGATTGCATCGGCTCCAGAACTCGCCATATTTAGACCAAAACCTCCTGTGAAGGAAAACAGGTCGAGGCCTTTCTTTAGAGACAGTTCTTTGGTTATAGTTCTGCAGAACGTTCTTGAGTCTCTCTGATCATAGAAAAAACCGGTCTTCTGGCTATTCTTCACATCTACAAGATACTTCAACCCGTTTTCCTCGATTTCGACTGAATCCGGTACCTCACCAAAGATCAGGCCCGTGTGTCTCTCGATCTTCTCGTCAACTCCCATTTCGAAGTCACTGCGTTCGTAGATTCCATTAGGCTTAACGATGTCCCTGAGGAGTCTCAAAATCATTTCCCTTTTTTGCTGAATGATAAGATTCCTGAACTGTATTGCAATAATCTCTCCATATCGATCGATTACCAGTCCGGGAAGCCTGTCGCCCTCACCGTGAACAAGTCTGTAAAAAGTTTTGCTGAAAAGCCTTTCTCTCTTCCGTAAGGCATTGCTCAACAGACGTCTAAAGAAGCCTTCTCCGAGTTCCTCGTCCCTATTAGTGAGAACCATGATTGCCCGACTTGAAAAGGGATTGAAGAATCCCTTTCCCAGGAATTCATAACCGGCCGTGAACACATTGACTTCGCATACTTTGTCTGTTGAGCCTTCGAGTGACATGATTTCGTCCTTGAAGATCCACGGATAAGAATTAAGGACCTTTCCTTCCTTTCCTTTTTTTATTCGAGCAATTAGCATTAAAGCTGGCCTTCAATCACGAGAGAGTAATCGTTGATCTCGCTTTCATCAAAGAATATTCTTGCCTCTCGCTCGGCACTCTCGACGGAATCAGAAGCATGAATCAGGTTCTTTCGAACTGAAACACCAAACGAACCTCTAATGCTTCCGGGGTATGCCTCTGTCGGATCGGTCTTTCCGACCAAAACTCTAAGTCTTTTTACGGCATCTTCACCTTCAAGAATCATGGCAACCACAGGGCCGGACTGTACGAACGCCAGCAGGGGTTCATAAAACTCCTTTCCGGCGTGTTCTCGATACAATTCTCTTGCTCTCGATTCTGAGATCCTGAGCATTTTCAGGGCGACGATTTTGAAGCCCTTTTCTTCGATTCTCCTTATTATTTCGCCGACAAGACCTCGTTGTATTGAGTTTGGCTTTAGATATGCGAATGTTCTTTCCACAATACTTCCCTCCGCTCAAAAACTATATTCGTTGCTATAATTAAAACATGCAGTGGTTCGATGGAGTAGTTAACGATAAACTTTCCCGACTCTTGGCGCGCAGCTCGGGTACAAGTATTACTTTGGTGGGCAGGGACAGCGAATACCTGAAAGTCTTGGCAACGTCGATAGTTGAAAGCGATCCGAAATGGAGTAAAAGGCGATACGTAGAGGATTTTCTTCTGATCGAGCCTGAAAACGGAAACATAGGCATCGATAGAATTCGCGACATAGAAGAAATCATGCTTCATAGACCGTCGGGAGACGGGAAGAAGTACGTGCTCATTCATCAATGTGAAAGGATGACAGATGAGAGTGCTAACGCTTTCCTGAAAATCCTTGAAGAGCCTCCCAGTTTTGCAACCCTCATCATGACGACAACCTCCTGGCAATCCCTTTTGCCGACAATTAGAAGCAGAACCGTCTCAATGAGGGGCGAGGTTCCGAGAGAATTGATGGATGAACTCATAGCAAAGTACGGAAAACGGGTTCCGGAAATCTTTGCAGCTTCGAGGGAGAACTTCACCATCTTAAGATACTTTCTAGAGCAGAATCCCGATTCAGTCGAGTCGGCTTCTTTTGAAGTTCCTTCAGATCTCGACGGTCTGGTTGAACTGATTAAGGAGGATGTATCGGAGAATTCCGAATCGACTGTGAGAAAAAGAAGAGCATTTGTAGCTCTTAGTAAAAATTTCATAGCGACTGACGGTTTTTTCTCGACTTTCAGACGGGTTTCCTCTGTCTTCACCGGTTCCGGCTCATTCGAGAGGGCTCGGGAATTAGTGAAGGTTGTCAGAAGCATTTTGAGCGACGCGGTTATTGCTTCGGTAAATCCCAGCAGTAAGTCGATTACAAACCTTGATCTGATAGAATGGCTAGTGGACTTCGATTTGGGAAAGGGAATTATGACGGATTTCATTTGGTGCGACAGGTTTCTGAGACAGAGGACATCTTCACTGAGTTCTACGTTAGTTGCTTTAAGAGCTCTAAATTCGCTTTCCAGAAGCCTTTTGAGAAGAGAAAATGGAGGTAATTGAGATGCCTGAGATATATGGAACGGTGTACGGAGTGGAATTCCACCCTGTTGGGAAACTCTATCAGTTCACATCGAGTGAGGGACTGTTGAAGCAGGGCGACTATGTATTAGCAATGAGCGAATTCGGGCTCGATGTAGGCAAGGTGATGTACGGCCCTGTTGAAACCAGGATTGATGATTCGAAAGAAGAGCTGAAACCGATTGTCAGAGTTATGACTGACGAGGACTGGGAAACGGAATCTAAGAATAAAGAAGAGGCAAAAGAGGCAATGAAGACTTGCCAGGAACTGATAGAGAAACACTCGCTTCCAATGAGACTGTTAGAGGCGAGATACATGTTTGACCGTTCGAGGATTGTCTTTTATTTTGGCGCTGACAGCAGGGTTGACTTCAGAGAACTCGTGAAGGACCTTGCGCGGGCGTTCAGAACGAGAATAGAACTGAGACAGGTAGGTATACGGGACGAGGTTAAGATGAAGGGTAGCCTTGGGCTTTGCGGTATGACGGCGTGCTGCGTGCGTTTTCTCAGGCAGTTTGAAAGCATAACACTCAAGCATGCGAAAAAGCAGCAACTGTTAATCAATCCTGCAAAGATCTCTGGTAGATGCGGAAGGCTGCTTTGCTGCCTTTCGTACGAACAGGAACTTTACGAGAATGAGCTCAAAGATATTCCGGATGAGGGTTCTCTTGTTGATTATGAAGGAAAGACCTGCAAGGTCTTGACAGTCAATATTTTCATGAAGATCATTACTCTCGTGGCCGATGACGGACAGATGTTGAAGGTTCAGTTTGAGGATTTCAGAAAGAGTCAGAGAGCAATCATCCAGGACACAAACCCTGATGAGCTTATCAAGAACAGGGATGAAGATATTTCTATTGACGACTGAAGGATGAATGGAGGTTGGATATGGCGGGATTACGAACGAGAAAAGAATTGAAAAGACTTGAAGATCTTGGGAGGATATGCAGAGGTGACATCATAAAAATGACTACGGTAGCAAACTCAGGTCATCCCGGTGGTTCGATGTCATCGATAGACATCTTCCTCTCGATCTATGATTTTGCAAAGAATGATCCGAACAAACCATTTGATCCCGAACGCGACAGGGTTATTGTAAGTCACGGTCACACATCGCCGGGTGTTTACTCGACCCTCGGAAGGCTGGGTTTTGTTGATATCGATGAAGTAATTGCTGGCTTCAGACATCCAGGCTCGATATTTGAGGGCCACATAACAAGGGGAATTCCTGGAGTAGAATGGACGACTGGAAATCTCGGGCAGGGACTGTCGGTCGGTGTCGGTATGGCCTTAGCATCAAAGCTGAGCGGTAAGAACAATAGAGTCTTTGTTGCAATGAGCGATGCCGAGCAGGCGAAGGGTCAGGTTGGAGAGGCCAGAAGAACTGCCGTGAAGTACGGGCTTGACAATCTAGTCGTTGTCATAGATTACAACAATGCACAAATCTCGGGGAGAGCCCGCGACATTATGTATGTCGACATAAAGGCCAATTATCTTGCCGATGGATGGAAGGTCATTGAGGTGGACGGCCACGACTATCTGGAACTGAACGAAGCTCTGGTCGAGGCGGAAGATTCAAAGAGGCCCGTAGTAGTTATTGGAAAGACAATCATGGGAAAGGGAGTTTCCTTCATGGAAGGCGATGTTTCTTACCATGGTAAACCTCTGGACTTTGAGAAAGCCGCTTTAGCTCTTGCCGAACTGGGTCTAGAGAACGATATCGATAGATTCGTTCAAATGAGAAAAGGTCTCCCCTCTTATCACGAGCCGGTTCAAGCAATAGACGAAGATGTCAACCCTTTCACGGGGGATCCTGTAGTCTATCCAGTTGAAAAGAAAACCGACAATAGATCTGCTTTCGGAAAGGCGGTTGGAGATATTGGAAGACTGAACAAAGGCAGACTTCCAGTAATGGTTGTAGACTGTGACCTGAAACCTTCAACGAAAGTGAGCGAGTTTGAAAAAGTCTGGCCGGAAAACTTCGTTCAGATTGGTGTTCAGGAACACAACGCAGCGACATTGGCCGGTGCCACTTCGGTATGTGGTGTCCTAACCTTCTTCGCAGACTTTGGAGTGTTCGGTATCGATGAGACTTATAATCAGCAGCGCCTAAACGATATAAATAAGGCAAACGTAAAAGTTGGAGTGACTCACGTGGGAATCGACGTAGGTGAAGACGGAAAGACTCACCACTGTCTTGATTACATAGGAGCTCTAAGAAATTTCTACGGCTTCAAACTCATAGTACCTGCCGATCCAAATCAGACTGACAAAGCCGTAAGATTCATGAGCGAGACGAAAGGGAACTTCGTTATCGCCATGGGAAGATCTACAATGAACCCGGTGGCCGATGAAAATGGAACACCTTTCTTCGGAGAGGAATATGAATTCGAATATGGAAAGGTCGATGTGATAAGAAAGGGAAAGGATATTACCCTCGTCACGACGGGTCAGGTGACTCACCAAGCAGTTAGAGCTGCCGACGAGCTTAGATCTCACGGAATAGAGGTTGCTGTTCTAAACGTGAGCTGTCCTCTTGGAGCAGATTTTGAGAGCGTAAAGGAGTTCTTCTCCTCTATTGTTATTTCTTTAGAAGACCACAATGTAGCAAGCGGTCTCGGTTCAATCCTGGCTGACTACCTAGTAGGCTCTAGAATCATTCCGAAAAGTTTCGAGAAGGTCGGTGTCGAGAGATACATGTTCTCCGGTGATAATGAACTGCTTTATGATCTCGCAGGTTTGTCTAGCAAAGCGATAGTCGAAAGGATCAGGGGTATCATTAAATAATGCTAAGCGCCGAAGAAGAAAAGCTGATAGAAAAGTTTTGCAGAATCAATGGAATTGAAGCAGACAGAGAGCTCGTTTTTAGGGCTCTCTGTCATTCCTCATTCACAAATGAGTTAGCCCAGAATGGGGAGAGAACCCTTGAATCGAATGAAAGAATGGAGTTTCTCGGAGATGCCGTTCTCGAACTCTCCCTTGCCAAGACTCTCTACAATGAGTATTATCTGACTGAAGGAGAGATGTCGAAAATAAGGGCAATGGTAGGAAGTGAGAAGGTCCTCTCCAGTGTTGCGAAGGCCATGAGAGTAGGCGACTTCATTTTTCTGGGAAAAGGGGAAAGGCAAACCGGAGGGGCAGAACGAGACTCTATTCTGGCAGACGCCTTTGAAGCGGTCCTTGCTGCAATCTTCCTGACTGGAGGTCTCGAGGTTTCGGTGGAGTTCGTTCAATCGAAACTATCGGATTACATCGAGAGAGCCGTAGAAGGAGAACTGATTCTTGATTACAAAACCTCTCTTCAAGAGTTGACCCAGGCTCGTTTTGGTTCAAGACCTTTGTATGAGACTCTTCTCGACGAAGGTCCGCCGCAGGAGAAATGGTTCAAAGTTGGTGTCTTTCTTGATGGGAGTTTAATGGGCGAAGGAGAGGGGCGCACGAAGAAGGCTGCTGAACAACTGGCGGCTAAGCACGCCCTTGAGATTCTGAAAAAGTCGGGGGAGAAGAAATGAGATACAGACACCTAATTGCTTTTGTATCTCCGGAGGAAAGCGACTCAGTCGAGGGTACAAGTTGGAACGAAGGCTTTACAAATCTATACCTCGAGGAAATCGAAGGTTCTGGAATCTCATTGCACGTTCTTCTTGAAGAAGGAGAGGAAGTCCCGGCTTTTCTTCGCGAGATAGAGTTTTCAGATCTCGGCTTCAGCGAGGAGCGAGATTGGTTTCAAAAGTGGAAGGAGACCTTAGTCCCGTTCAACTTATGCGACGGGTTCGAGGTCATTCCCCTGGAAGAAGAGAAGATGGTCGGTTCAGGAAAAATCGGAATTATCCCGGGAATGGCCTTTGGAACTGGGTTACATGAATCTACGAGACTTGCCGCCGCTATTCTCAATGAAACCGTGAGAGAGGGTTCAAAAGTGCTCGATGTTGGCTGTGGAACCGGTATTCTCTCAGTGATTGCTGCCAAAAAAGGTGCTGCAGCTGTAATTGCCCTCGATATAGACGAGCACTCTATCGAAAAGACAATCGAAACCGCGCGAATCAACGAGGTCTCGATAGAAGCAAGACTGTCGGATTTTCTTTCTGCAGTGAAGCTGGGAGAGTGTTTTGATCTCATAGTCTCAAACATGGTCGCTGAGTTGTTGATGAAATTTGTTTTGGATCTTCCAAAGTTTCTTACTGAAGATGGGATCGTAATCCTTTCGGGGATCTACAAAGACAAGTACCGGGAAATAGAGAGCCTCGTAGAAGAGGCGTTTTCGATTGAGAACGTCAGGGAAGATGGAGATTGGAAAGCAATAACATTGAAGAGAAAATAATATCGCTTCAACTCAAAAAAGTTGTGAAGAATGATTTAGTAGTTGTAAGGCTTTGCGATTGGGGTTTCCCTCAAGTAATCGAGTCCTCGCTTATCTCTGATGGCAGGCCTTTTCCAACCCTGTTCTGGCTTACCTGCCCTTTCTTGAAAGAAGAGGTCTCCAGACTTGAGAGTAAAGGAATGATCTCTCATTTCGAGAAGAGGATTGAGCACGACAAATCCTTCGCGACCGCTTTTTTCGATGCGCATCATGAGACAACACTGCTTAAAGAGAAGATACTCTGTGAAGCCTCTGTGTCGGAGGAAAGCCGAAGACTCATTCTTGATAGAGGTATCGGGGGAATCAGAAATCTGAAGAAAGTGAAGTGTCTTCACCTTCACCTTGCGAACTACCTTGGTGGGATCGATAACCCCGTGGGAAGAGAAGTCTGGAATCTTCTCGAGAAGAAACAGTGTTCTTCAACTAAAATAATCTGCAGAGAGTTGCTGAGAGAGAATGAATGAAGAGATACTCAACAAAGCCAGTCAGCTTCCGGAGGAACCGGGAGTCTACATATTTAAGAACAAGAAAGATGACGTTGTCTACGTTGGCAAGGCCAAAAAACTGAAGAGGAGAGTCCTCTCATACTTCAGAGAATCAACCTGGGCAAAGAATGAAAAGGCGAGGTGTATTGCAGAAGAGGCGGAAGATCTCGACTTCATAATGGTTACGTCGGAGCGAGAAGCTCTCCTTCTCGAAGCAAATCTGATCTTCAACAAGAAGCCGAAATTCAACGTCTTGCTCAGAGACTCGCGTACCTATCCCTATATTTACATTTCGGCTGATCAATACCCATATCTAGCGATTACGAGGACAAAAGAGCTTGAAGGTTCTTATTTCGGTCCGTATACCAGCGCAGGCCTCGTAAGAAAGCTGCTTGAATTTCTCCAGAAAGTGTTCAAGATCCGCACTTGCACGTATGACCTAAGCAGAGTCAAGAAACCCTGCTTTTTATATCACTTGAAGATGTGTTCGGCGCCCTGTGTAGAGAAAGTCTCCCCCGAGGAGTATCGAGAACAGCTTTCGGCGTTGATCGAGTTTCTAGAAGGAGACACTTTGAAGGTAAGGGAAGCTCTCTTGAAGAGAATGGCGGTGCTCTCTGAGGCGCTGCAGTTTGAAAGAGCTGCGGAAATAAGGGATATTCTTTCGACAATGGACGATCTTTATGCCTTCCAGGGTGTTGAAGCCCCACTGGATCTTAAGGCAGATGTTCTGGCCGTTTCGGCCGGACTGGCAGCGTTGCTTCAGGTGAGGGGCGGCATGCTACTAGGAAAACTGATTTTCGATTTTCCAGAGGGAACTCCGATAGATTTCATCACGCAGTTCTACTACGCCAAGGGAAACAGGATGCCGAAGGCCTTGATCGTAACTGGATTGAAGAAGAAGGACATTAAACAGTTCAAGAGGGATTTCCCTTATATTGGGGAGCCCCGTGATGAACAGGAAGAAAGGTTGCTAAGCATCGCATTCAAGAATATTGATGAAGAACTGAAGATAAGACTAAATGCGACACATTCGCTTAAACAGGCCCAGCAAATACTGGGCTTGAAGCGATTTCCTTCAAGAATAGAGGGAATAGACATCTCTCACACACAGGGACTCTACACAGTTGCTTCTGTGGTCGTTTTTGATAACGGTAAGCCCAACAAGTCGGAATACAGGAGATACAGGATAAGCGAACTGGAAGAACCAAACGATTTCGAAGCGATGGCGACGGTTGTGAAGAGAAGATATACAAAGCACCCGCTTCCCGACCTTCTCTTAATCGACGGAGGAGAGCCGCAGCTTAGAGCAGTGGAAAAAGCGTTTGCAGAGATAGGCATTCAAGAATATGAAATTGTTGGTCTCGCAAAGGAGTTCAATGAGCTTGTTTTTTTAGATAACAGGGACAGAGTGAAGCTGAAAGAAGAGCATCCTGTTTTGAGAATGATAATTTCTATTGACGATGAAGCCCATCGTTTTGCTATCAACTACCATAGGGTACTCAGAGAAAGAAGATTTCAGAGCTCAAAGATTGATGACATTCCGGGAATCGGTCCAAAAAGGAAGAAGGCGCTAATGAGGGCGTTCGGAAGCGTCAAGGGCATTGCGGAAGCTTCTGAGGCCGATCTTTACTCGGTTCTCAGAAACAGCAAGGCCGTTGAAGCCGTTTCTAAATGGGCAAATGAAAAAAGTGGAGACTGAGCTCCACTTTTCTCTATTGGTTAGGATAATTGCTATTGTACTTTCTCTTTAAGTTCTTTTCCGGGTCTGAATTTCGGAACCTTGCCGCCAGGAATTTCGATTGCTTCCTTTGTTCTCGGGTTAACTCCCTTTCTTGCCTTTCTCTTGGTAACCTCGAATGTCCCGAAACCGACAAGTTTCACTTCTTCATTTTTCGATAGCTCTTCTCCAACCACATTGATGAAACCGTCCATTACGTCTCCAACGAGTTTCTTGGTTGCTCCGGTCTTTTCCGCGAGCACAGCAATAAGTTCCTTCTTATTCACAGGTACACCCCCTAGCTAGAATTCACATTACAAAACAATTCTAACATTTTCTACATGATTATTGCAACAGCCGATCCACCGAAACCGTTTAACAAAAGGACTTTCAAAGAGTTACTGTTCTATGATGCTCGATTCGCGCAGCTTATCGAAGTTGAGAACGTCTCTATGCGCCTCGAGTGTGCTTGTAAATGAGGATAAATCAAGCGCGCCATTTCCGCTAAGTGTAAATACAATTACTTTCTCCTCTCCAGTTTCTCGGGCTTCGATTGCTTTTCGCACAGCACCGGCAATTGCGTGACATGATTCCGGAGCGGGAATGATTCCTTCAGTCGTTGCGAAGAGAAGTCCTGCCCTGAAGGTCTCTTCCTGCGGGAAGGCAATCGGAGTAACGATTCCTTCTTTCACCAGTCTTGAGATGAGAGGCGCTGCGCCGTGGTATCTCAGTCCACCTGCATGAATTGCGGGTGGAACGAATTCTCTTCCTAGCGTGTACATTTTAAGCAGGGGTGTGAAACCGGCAGAGTCTCCACTGTCGTACCTGTACTCACCTTTTGAGAGTGAGGGACAGGATTCCGGTTCGCATGCAATGAACTCGATATCATCACCGTTAAATGTTCTCTTTACGAATGGGAGGATAGTTCCACCAAAGTTCGATCCACCGCCGTGGCAGCCAATAATCGAAGAGGGCTTCTCCCCAAGCATTTCAAGCTGCTTCTCGACTTCCAGTCCGATTATTGTCTGATGAAGGAGAACGTGATCGAGAACGCTTCCCAAGGAGTACTTCTTCGTCTTTGAATTGAGTACAATTTCAACTGCTTCACTTATTGCCATTCCCAATGAGCCGGAGAAGTTTTTTCTGTCTTTCAGGAAGTTTCTCCCGCTTTCAGTGTTCTCTCCCGGACTTGGTTCTACGGTGCCATCGAACATTCTCATCATGTGTTGTCTCATTGGTTTAGACTGAAAGCTGTTTCTGACCATAAAGACTCTTACGGTGAGACCAAACTTCCTTCCGGCGTAAGAGAGGGCGCTACCCCACTGACCGGCTCCGGTCTCGGTAGTGAGCTCGGTGATGCCATCGGCCTTGTTGTAATAGGCCTGTGCGATAGCCGTATTGGTTTTGTGGCTGCCAGTCGGGGAGTTTCCTTCATACTTGTAATATATTCTCGCCGGGGTGTTTAAGTACTCCTCAAGAAAGGTAGCTCTGATGAGTGGGCTCGGGCGGAAGACCGCATATTCGTCGAGAACGGGTTCGGGAATTGGAATGAACCGCTCTTCAGTCATCTCTTGTTCTACGATTGACTTTGGAAAGATCGCCATCATATCTTCGGGGTTTATAACTTCATTTGTTGCCGGATTCAAAGGCGGATCCATCTTGAATGGCAAATCAGCCTTTATGTTATACCAGCTTCTCGGCAACTCCTCCGACTTCAAATTCACTACAGTTCTCTTCTTCATGCCACTACCTCCTTAAAATAAAAGGGGCTCTCCATCATGAGAGCCCCTTCAGTATGGGTTTACCCTGGTAGCAAAAGGCTAACCCCCATTGAAGGGGCTGCTCCACCACCAGAACATATTTAGTTTATTTAGATATACGCTGTCGACCATAAATAATCCCTCACAGAATTTCATTAATCAACTATACAACCTAACTATGTTACAAGTCAAGTAATACTTCGAATTTCGACCAATGGGTTTTTAACGATGATAAGTTATAGATCATAGGAAAGCGATCGAAAGTATTATTGAGCAAATGCAAAGACCGCCGAATACTTGTTTTCGTTTCTGCAACCTCCAAATTTCTCTCGGTTCAGAGAAAAACGTTTTGGTCCAGAGATATTGACTTCTCCTGCTTTTTTCTTGTCTCAGATTTCCGATATGGTGAAAGCAATTCCGCGGCAGACAGTAGGGTGTGTAGATAACGCATCTTTAATTGGTCTGTCATGTGCTAGATTGTGACATATAGATGCTCTTTTTGTTAAAGGAAAGGATAGTCCATCATGAAAAACTTTGTCTCGGCAGCCATTCAGTTTGAAGCAGAACCTATGAACGTCAAGGTAAATCTTCAAAAAGCATATCACTTGATAGGAAATTGCAAAAGGGAGACCGGTGCTTCCCTCATAGTTCTTCCTGAAAGCTTCACTACGGGGTTCACTCCGACTGGAAATGCAGAGTCTCTTTGGGACGTAGTGGATTTTGTCCCCGGTAGTCTTACAGATGAAGCTGTGAGATGGGCGCAGGAGTTCGATACTTACATTTGCTTTCCCACTTATGAACGGGGGAAAGAGCGCGGTGTCATATACAATAGCGCAGCCATCGTCGGTCCCGAGGGGATGATTGGTGTATATAGGAAGACCCATCCCTTCCCTACTGAAAGACTGTCGGCGGGAGGTTGGACAACTCCGGGGTCGGATCCTCTTGTGGTTTCGGCGTCGATAGGAAAGATAGGTGTAGTGATTTGCTACGATGGGGATTTTCCTGAACTTGCAAGGGTTACGGCACTCAAGGGGGCAGAAGTCATCTGCCGTCCTTCTGCTTTTTTGAGAACCTTCGACCAATGGGAACTCACTAATCGGGCCAGAGCATATGATAATCATGTCTACTGGATTGCATCTAATCTCGTCGGTAAGGATTCAAGCGGGTCATACTTCTTTGGCTCATCGATGATTGTTCACCCGTCGGGGATGAAGCTAGCACAGGCATCTGGCTGTGAGGAGTTTGTTTCGGCGATGCTTGAGGCCGATCCTATAAGAAAGATAACTCCGGGCGCTTCAAGAGATCAGATATTCGACCACATAGAAGATCGAAACCTTGATTCCTACAAGGGAATACTCAGCGAAGGTAAAAGCGCTTTTCAGCCTTCAAAACGAATTCCATACAGGAGGAGATAAACTTGTCAAAGCCGCTTGAAGGTATTTCCGTTCTTGATCTTACGCGGGTTCTTGCAGGTCCATTCTGCACAATGCTTCTATGCGACATGGGCGCGACAGTTGTGAAGGTAGAACGGCCGGACGGAGGCGACGACTCGAGATCGTTCAGCCCTTTTGTGGGTGATGACAGCGCATACTTCATGAGCATAAACAGGGGAAAGAAAAGCATCACATTGAATCTTAAGACCGTTGAAGGAAAGAAGCTCCTTGAAAGGCTTATTGAGAGGTTCGACGTACTTGTGGAGAACTTCAGGCCTGGTGTATTCGAGAGACTTGGTTTTCCGGTCCAAAGACTGCGTGAAATCAACCCAAGGCTTATCTACACTTGTTCATCTGGGTTTGGGCACTCCGGTCCCATGAGTCATAGAACTGCCTATGATCTTATCATTCAGGGTCTGAGTGGAATGATGAGCATAACAGGTCCCGACGAAAACAGTCCGACAAAGGTCGGAAGTTCCATTGCAGACATCTTCTGCGGAACTTTCGCCTGTATCGGAATTCTCGCCGCTCTCCATAGCCGTAATCTCACCGGCAAAGGACAGAAGGTAGACGTGGCAATGCTTGACAGCATGGTCTCCGTTTTGGAAAATGCCATCGCCAGGTACGCCGCAACCGGCGAGTCACCCGTTCCGATAGGAAATAGGCATCCTTCAATCGCGCCTTTTGCATCTTTCAAGACGCTTGATGGGATTATCAATATCGCAGTTGGGAACGACGTCTTATGGAAGAAATTTTGTAAGGCAATTGGAAGACCTGAAATGTGTGACGACCCGAAATTCGTCAATAATCCTGCAAGAGTAAGAAACCTCGAAGAACTTATGGAAATCCTTGGGCGAGAACTAGAAAAGAGATCCTCAGACGAATGGCTGGATGTCTTCGGGAAGCTTGATATTCCAAGTGGAAAGATTAACAATATCGCCGACATATTTGAAGACGAGCAAATCAGAGCGAGGGAAATGATCGTTGAAGTTCCCCACAGATGTGGAAATGTCAAGATGCCGGGTGTACCGATAAAGTTCTCGGATACGCCGGCCTCGATTGCCGGGCCAGCCCCTCTCTTAGGGGAACACAACCGGGAGGTTTATGCTGGGATGCTGGGGCTTAGCGATCTGGAAATGGAAGAGCTGAAGGCAAAAGGCATTATATGATTTACCTCTATCCTTACGAAAGAAGTTCAGACTGGCAAGAGGGTACATATAGACTCACAGTGAAGACGGCCTTCAGCAAATCTGTGAACTTCAGAGACGAACAAGGGAGAAGATACTCACTTCTAGTCGATGGTGACGATTTCCTGCCACGATCGGCATTGATCGAGGGACTTCCTCCAATGGCAAGCGGTCACGAAGTTGGAATCGATATAAAAGGCGCCGCAGTGAAATTCGATCCTTCAACCATAAGCGGAATGCCGGATAGAAAGTTGAGGGGATTGTGGCTTGAATGGCTAAGCTTAATAGGCAATGCTGAACTCAAATATATTCTGGAAAACCTTGAGGAACCATTCAGACTAGTGGGTCTAGGGCCGGGCCTCACGCCGGCAGGAGATGATTTTCTTGTCGGATGGATTACGGCCTGTAAGTTGGAAGGGAGAAACACAAAGAAGTTGTCAAGTGAGATAGAGGAAGCACTCAGTCGAAAAACTACGTGGTTTTCATCTGAGATGATCAGAGATGCACTTGACGGAAAATTCTGGAAGCGAGGAATAGAACTTGCACGAGCGCTCAATGAAGGCGACTCCTTTCAAGCCATGGAAAGGGCAGGAAAGATCATTAACTGGGGACACTCCTCTGGAAAAGCATGGCTTGCGGGTTTCGCTTACGGAATTGAGAGAGGAAATGATCCACAGCTTATCTGAGTAGGTCTCAATGTCTTTAATGAGAGTTGTTATGTAAGGTCTATCGAATTGTCAGAGTGAATATTAAACATTTGATAAGTGATAATTACTAGAACTGCCGATATCGTTTCTGGAGGTTCATATGAAGAAAATCGAGGTCGTTAGAGGCGAATACTATGATAGCGTAACGTTGATGCTCGTGGCCAAGGAAATTAAGAGAATTAATGGCGTCGTAGATGCTGTATTGAACATGGCGACGGAGGCGAACATTGACATTATAAAAGCTGCCGGCTTTGAAATCGAAGCGGGGTCCCTTTCTCCGGATGACCTGTTAATCGGAATCGACTACAGAAAAGACGAAATAGATAGGATCTTCGAAACGGCCCGTTCATATCTCGCATCTCCGCCTTGGAAGAAGAAAGAAGATGACACCGAGTATACTCCCGGAACGCTTGAAGGTGCTCTCACTGTGTTGAGAGACGCCAATCTTGCCTTGATATCGCTTCCCGGAAGATTCGCGGCAGCCGAGGCGATGAAGGCTCTCAAGAACGGCTTGAACGTAATGCTTTACTCAGACAACGTCACGACTAAAGATGAGATAAAGCTGAAGCAGTACGCTGACAGGAACGACCTGATCGTCATGGGACCGGACTGTGGCACGGCGGTCATCAATGGAAAGGGCCTTGGCTTTTCAAATGTGTGTCTAGAGGGTCCTGTTGGAATCGTTGCGGCTTCTGGTACCGGCCTTCAGGAAGTAATGGTGCAGCTCAGTAGGCGCGGCATCGGTGTTAAGCATGGGATCGGAACGGGAGGCAGAGACGTTAAGAAATCCGTCGGAGGGATATCTTTCCTGAAAGGAATACGAGAACTCTCTGATGATCCAGACATCTCTCTGATTGTTGCGGTCGGAAAACCGCCCGATCCGGAGGTTAAAGAGAGGATTTTAAACTCTTTGAAGAAGACTGGAAAGGATTGTGTTATTTGCTTTATGGGAGATAATTACCGGAATGACGAAGATAGAGTGCATTATTCGGCAGAGCTCGAGGAATGCGCCGTCGTTGCGGAGGCGATTCTTAATGGCAAAGACGTGTCGGCTGCGAGGGACAAGTTGAGAGCCGAGTACGCTAGCCTTTCAGGCTGGAGGCCTATTGAAGAGGTTCAGGGGAAATATGTCAGGGGTCTTTTCACCGGTGGCACTCTCTGCTACGAAGCGCAGTACATCGCACAGTCTTACATCAACCCTATTTACAGCAATGCGCCTCTAAGGAAGGAACTCAAGCTAGAGAACAGCCTGAAACCCATAGGTCATTCGTTCATAGATTACGGAGAAGACGAGTTCACTCAGGGGAGACTGCATCCCATGATAGATCCTTCATTCAGGGCCGAGCAGCTTAAGGAACAGTCGGAAGATAATTCGGTGGCTGTTGTTCTCTTTGATGTAGTCCTGGGATATGGGAGTGCGGAAAACCCATCACAAGAAGTTGCAGAGGCGATCGGAGCGGTAAAAAGAGAAATTAAGCCGGTTTATGTTGCATATGTTTGCGGTACAGCGGGAGATCCTCAAGACCTGGCGAAACAGATTTCTCTTTTGGAAGATGCAGGTGTCATAGTCTGTGAGAGTAATGCCAGGGCCGCGCTTCTGGCCTCGAGTCTCATTTCAAGAAGGGAGCGATAATCTTGTCGTTCAAAGATTTGCTAAACAGTGGTCCAAAAGTAATAAACCTTGGGATGGAGAGATTCTATCTCGATCTTCTGGAGCAAGAGGTTCCGGCGGTCAAGGTCAATTGGAGACCTCCTCTTGCCAAAAGTTCGTTGATGGATAGATTGAGGAAATTGAGAGGTGAAGAGGTTGAATGACATCGATAAAGCAAATTCTATAGCGTTTGAAAGGCTTTTGAAGGCCGAACCCCAGATTGTTGGTCTCGGAATGGCCAAAGAGTTTATTCCAAATTTCGGAGAAAAAATGATACTTCATGCCGGTCCGCCCATAACTTGGGAGAGGATGTCGGGCCCTATGATAGGCGCCATAACAGGCGCAATTCTCTACGAAGGTTGGGCGGAAACTCCGGAAAAGGCGAGAGAGTTGGCTTCGAAAGGAGAAATCACTTTTGAACCCTGCCATCACCACAACTCGGTCGGCCCTATGGCAGGAATAATATCTCCTAACCTGCCGGTATGGCTAGTTGAAGAAAAGAATTCTGGAAGGAGAAGCTATGCGACTCTTAACGAGGGACTCGGAAAGGTCTTGCGAATGGGTGCATTCAGCGAAGAGGTCATAGAAAGACTGAACTGGATGCGTGAAGTTCTTTATCCAGTGTTGAGAAATGGGGTACGAAAATACGTCGAAGATAATGGTGGCCTTAACCTAAAGAGTTTGATCGCTCAGTCTCTCCACATGGGAGATGAACTCCATAATCGCAACAGGGCAGCCACTTCACTTCTGATTAGAACACTTGTTCCTTCTTTGATAGACGCGGAACGGGGTAATCACAACCTCTCCAGGGTTGTGAAGTTTATGGCAGGCAATGATCACTTCTTCTTGAATCCTGGAATGGCCGCGGCAAAGGCCGCACTTGACAGCGTCGGTTATGTAGAGGGTTCCAGCATGATTACAATCATGGCTCGAAACGGCACCGACTTCGGAATACAGATTGCCGGAATAGAGAACGAGTGGTTTACCTGTCAGGCGGCTCTGCCCGATGTCCTGCTATTTCCTGGTTTCACGAAAGACGATGTAAATCGAGACATAGGAGACAGCGCGATTATGGAGACTTACGGAGTAGGCGGATTTGCGTTGGCCGCTGCGCCTGCGATCGTTCAGTTCGTCGGAGGCACCCCTCAAGACGCGGTTAACTACACGAAAGAAATGTATGAGATCTGTGTGGGAGAAAACAAGCACTTCACGATTCCCGTACTGAACTTTCGCGGAACTCCTACGGGAATTGATTTGATCAAAGTCGTGGAAACGGGCATCACTCCAATCCTCGACACTGGTGCGGCTCACAAAGAGGCCGGCAAAGGACAGGTCGGAGCGGGAATAGTAAGGATGCCGTCTGAAGCCTTTGTCAAGGCAGCTGAAGCATTCGTTGAGAAATATTCCAAATAGAGGAGGTAGTTTATGGTACCGAAGAATTGGGACAAGATAAGGATTTACGAGTTATCGCAACCGATCAGCCACCTAACACCACCATGGCCAACCTATGAGCCCCTACAGATAAAGTTTTTCAAGAGGCTTGCCCCAAACGGTGCAAACGGACAGCTTCTAACGCATTCCAACCATGTTGGGACTCATCTGGACGGGTCGTTGCATTTCTGCACTCACGGGAGAGACATCGCGAGCATACCTCTCAATGAACTTGTTGCGCCCGGAGTAATAGTTGATCTTTCGGATATCGCAGAAGACTATGGAATCTACACTTCCAAGGACATCGAAGAGAGAGTAGAGGTGAAAGAAGGCGATATTCTCATTATCAACACTGGATACCACAAATATGCTTACGATCAGCCCGAGGCCGACGAAGTAAGATACATGATAAAACACCCCGGACCAACCAGGGAATTCGCAGAGTGGTGCAAAATGAAGAAGATCAAGTGGATAGGTGTCGACTGTGGTTCTGCCGACCATCCAATGAACACGAAGATTCGTGAGTGGATGCCGGTTCAGGCAAAAGAGTGCGATCGCTATATGCATCAGAAATACGGGAAGTCACTCGAAGAGATCTTTCCTGACGAAGACTATCAGTTGATGCATGTTCTTCTCTTCCCATATGACATTATTCACGCAGAAAACGTCGGCGGAGAGATAGACAAGATACTTAACAAAAGAATGGTAATAGGTTGCTTCCCCTGGCGGTTCGTCGGCGGAGAGTCGTGTATAAGCAGAATTGTAGCTTTCGACGAAGAGGAATAAATCTTATTGAAAGTGTGGCGATAGCGAATGCGTGACTTCGTTCTAGAAAGACCCCGCTCGATTTCGGAGGTACTGGACACGCTTCAGCGCCATGGAAATAAGGCCATGGTTAAGAGCGGCGGCACTGACGTTATTGTATGGCTGCATAAGTCCATTAAGGAACCCGACTATATCGTTGACTTGACGGCTGTGGAGCAACTCAAAGGAATAGTTGTGAACGAGGACAACGTTGAAGTGAAAGCACTGGTAACTCTCAACGAAGTTATCGGAGACGATTCATTGAATCGTTACTTCCCAGCTTTGGTTCAGGCATGCAAGGCACACTCGGATCCACTTATAAGGAATCGTGCCACAGTTGTCGGAAATGTCTGTGCCGCAGTCCCTTCAGGAGATATGATCGCACCTCTGGTTTGCTATGACGCGAAAGTCGAGATCACGGGACCGAACGGCAGTCGAAAGGTTCCGGTCTCGGAGTTTATTACTGGACCAAAGAGAACCTCTCTTGGAACCGATGAGATCGTCACAGGAATAAGGATCGCTCTTCCAGTCGTGGAGACCAGCGGCTGTTACCTCAAAGCAATAAGAAGAGAGGCTCTAGATATCGCTCAGGCTGCCGTCTGTTGCACACTCTTCAAGGGTGATAACAGAGAGTTCAGAATTGCTTTCTGCGCCGTTTCTGCTAGACCCCTTAGAGCGACTGAGGCTGAAAAGCTGCTTAACTCCTGCAGCAACATAGATGACGAGGTAATAGACCAAGCTGCAGAATTAGCGGCCGATGCAGTCGATCCCATCACGGATGTGAGAGCCTCCAGAGAATACAGGGTCGAGATGATTGCCGAACTGACGAGAAGAGCGATCTCTCGTTGTCTTGAAAGACCTGCGGGAGAAGGTGTTCACAAATGAAGGACAAGCGCGTAACAATTACGCTCAACGGCCGTAAGACAACTCTGGTTGTTGAAGATAGAACGACACTTCTAAATGCCCTAAGAGAGCAAGGCGTTACCAGTCTCAAGAGGGGTTGTGAAGAGGGAGAATGTGGAGCCTGTACTTTGATAATGAATGGCCTTCCCCAGAAGTCCTGCCTTATTCTTGCCAGAGAAGCCGAGGGTGCAGACATTCTCACCGTCGAAGGACTTGTGAAGAAAGGAAGACTACATCCAATTCAGCAGGCCTTCATCGATGAAGGCGCCATCCAGTGTGGATACTGCACTCCTGGAATGGTAATGACTACTTACGCACTGCTGAAGAAAAATCCTTCTCCTTCAGATGAAGAGATTAGGGAAGCCCTCTCGGGAAACATTTGCAGGTGCACGGGTTACCTTGCAATCATCAGAGCGGTCAAAAAGAGTGCCGCCATTCTTTCTGGAAATAACGGAGGAGGTGGGACGCATGAAGACTATTAAGACGAAGACTGGGATAGGGAAATGGCTGCCGAGGAAGTATGACTTGGAAAAGGCCGAAGGTACACTTCAGTTTGCCGACGACCTGAGGTTCGGCTCCGAACTGCTTCACGCAGCGGTTGTCCGTTCCTCTGTGGCTCATGGAGAGATCCTGAACGTCGATGACTCGGAAGCTCTGAAAATTCCTGGAGTGTTGAAGGTCCTTTTAGGAGAGGATTTCCCCCATCACTTTGGACTATATTTGAAGGACAGAACCCCCATGGCCATTGGAAGAGCGAGATATGTTGGAGAACCCGTCGCTCTTGTAGTTGCCGAGACCGAAGAGGCAGCTGCAGAAGCAGCGAGAAAAGTCAAAGTAACTTACAGCGAACTCGAAGCGATCTTTGACCCCGTGAAGGCAGCGACGAATAATTCAGTATTGGTTCATCCGGATCTTCATAAGTACGAGCATGTTGATTTCATAACACCTCAGCCGAACACCAATATCGCAAACTGGTTCAGAATTAGAAAGGGGGACACGGAGGCAGCATTCAAGAATTCTGCTCATGTCTTCGAGGAAACAATAACCTGCCCTCAGATCGCTCACGGTTTCATTGAAACTTTCTGTACGATATGCAAACAGGATCCTGGGTCTGGAGAGATCACGATCTGGACAAGCGCGCAGTCTCCTTTCACAGTGAGAGACATTATTGCCAAAGGTATTAATTATCCTCTTCATAAGATCCGAGTGATTGCTCCTCCGATAGGCGGAGGCTTTGGCGGAAAGGCAGGAATGACAGTCGAGGCTCTCTGTCTTGCCGCCGCGATGGACGAAGACATCAAAGGAAGACCTGTGAAACTCTTCATTCCAAGAGAAGAGGTTATGTTGAGCTCATGGGTTCGACAGGGTTTCGTTGCAAGAATAGAAATGGCGGTAAGCGACGATGGATTAATGCAGGGAATCCGTAACACGTTCTGGTTCGATACTGGAATCTCGGCCGAATATGGTGCAAATCCAGTCAGGAGCGCCGGGTACACTTCAATGGGAGCATACAACATTCCCAACGTCTGGGCAGACTGTTATGCGGTTTACACAAACAAACCCTTTGGGGGGGCGTATAGGGGCTTTGGTTTGCCGGAGCTTATGAGTGCTCTGGAAGTGGTTGTGGATATCGTTGCCCACAAGCTCAAAATCGATCCGGTAGAGTTCAGAAAGAAGAACCTTATTAAGAAGGGCCAGACAACTTGCACGGGGATGCCAATGCACGATCACGCTCTTGAGAAGATCGTCGACAAAGTGGTAGAGAAGATGGATTTGCACAAAGAAGAACCGGCGACACGGAAGGGATGGAAGAGAGGAAAGGGGATCGCGCTGGCAATAAAAGCGCCTGCGATTCCTGCAGACGCCTCTTCGTCCGCTATTGTCAAGCTAAACGGAGACGGGACCGTAGAAGTGCTGGCTGCGACGATGGACATGGGGCAGGGTACTTACAGCGCCTTCGCACAGATCGTCTCTGAAGAACTCGGGATTCCTTACGACTGGATCAAAGTATATTATCCAGATACTCAGAGCCACCCTTATGACTGGCAGACGGTTGCTAGCAGATCCTGTTGGTCAATGGGGATGGCTGTGAAAAGAGCTGCCAGCGAATTGAGAGAGAAGCTCCTAGCTTTGTTTGCAGAGTATTGGCAGACACCGGTCGAAACAATAAGCATAGAGTACGGAGTCGTCAAGTGTCACAAACTTGGCAAGAGTGAAAGGATAGACGAACGAGTTCAGAATGGTTTCAAAATGCCTGACGGAATTTTGAAAGGTGGCCCGATTATTGGTACCGGTTCGTTTACACCGCCGGATCTGATCTATCCCGACCCCGATACGGGGCAGTCCTCAAAGGTAGTTGCCCATTTCACCCTTGGCGCAGTCGGGATAGATATTGAGGTCGATCCCGGCACAGGAAGGATACTTGTAAAGAAAGTCTGCGCGGGTTACGATGTCGGCAAGGCAATAACCCCGATAAACATTAAGGGTCAAATAGAAGGCGGTACCGTTCAGGGTCTTTCTGCATGCCTTATGGAAGGCTTGTCGTATGACGAGCGTGGCAGACTGCTCAATCCCGATTTCACGGACTACAAAATCGCCACGATAATGGATGCTCCTACAGAAATCGAGTCTTTCTGGGAAGAGGTACCTGAAGAGATTTCTCCTTACGGGAACCGGGGTGTTGGAGAGCATTCGATGATAGCTCCGGCTCCGGCACTTAATAACGCGCTGTTCAAAGCGACGGGCATGAGGATCCACAGTTATCCCCTCAGCAGAGAGAGAGTCCACAAAGCTTTGAAAGCAAAGGAAAAAGGTGAGACCGATTTCTGGGAATGGCCCTATGAACTGGATCTTGCATATATGCGTGCGAAGAAGGAGTGGTGAAGAAGCCAGCGATCATAATTTTGCTGTCAAAAAGAGAAAGAAATTCTCTCAATTTCACTAGGTGTAACTCCCGTCAGCGGGTTTCTTTGCTTGACAAGTCTCTATTGTGATGTATCATATTATCTATAAGTGACGGAAACATTCGGGAAGGAGAAGAGCTAATGTTGAAGACAACTTCGGAACCGGGGATTACAGATTAGAACGCTCTTCAGGGACAGACAGACTGTCCTTTTTCTTCAGTCGTACGCTTCATGTTATTTTTTCCTTAAAGCAAATATTGTCGAAAACATTCATAATTGGACTATATGATCTGACGAATACTTCAAGACAGGAGGAAACAAAGTATGCCAAGGTTTGAAGATGTAGACCTCAAACGTCCTGCAGCAGAGAGAGAAGAAGAGATACTCTCCTATTGGCGGAAAGATGATCTTGCAACTAGAAGTGTAACGGAAAGGGAAGGAAGCCCCGAGTTTGTTTTCTTCGAGGGTCCCCCGACTGCCAATGGTATGCCTGGAATTCATCATGTTATATCAAGAACATTGAAAGATGCGGTCTGCCGTTTCAAGACTATGCAGGGGTACCAGGTGAAGCGAAAGGCAGGCTGGGATACTCATGGTCTTCCCGTGGAAATCGAAGTTGAAAAGCAGCTGGGCTTCTCTTCTAAGCAGGAGATAGAGGACTTTGGCATAGAGAAATTCAATCAGAAGTGTAAGGAATCTGTATGGAAGTACGAAAGCCAGTGGAAGAAATTGACTGAACGCATAGCTTACTGGATCGATATGGAACATCCATACATCACCATGGAGAACGATTACATCGAATCGGTTTGGTGGATTCTCAAGCAATATTTTGATAAGGGCTATATCTACGAAGGCCACAAAATTATGCCTTACTGCCCAAGGTGTGGAACTCCGCTCGCCTCTCACGAGGTAGCTCAGGGCTACAAGGATGAGACCATAGATTCAATATATGTCAAATTCCGCCTTAAAGGAAAAGACAACGAATACTTCATCGTTTGGACTACGACTCCATGGACACTTCCATCAAACGTCGCTCTTGCGGTAAATCCTGAGTTTAACTATGTCAAGGTCGAAGTAAAAGTAGACGGAGACGAGGTCGAATACTACTACCTTGTTAAGGAAAGGCTGAGCGCGCTTCTTGGCGAAGAGAGCAATTACAGAATAGTCCAAGAACTCAAGGGTATGGACCTTGTAAATCTTGAATACGAGCAATTAATACCCTTTGCAAAAGTAGATAAGAAAGCCTTCTACGTAGTATATGGCGACTTCGTTTCGCTCGAGGATGGTTCCGGCATCGTCCATATGGCCCCCGCTTTTGGAGAGGATGACAACATCCTGGGAAGGAAATTCGGTCTTCCCTTACTTCAGCTTGTCGACAAAGAGGGGAAGATTACCGAAGAGGTTACTCCATGGGCTGGAATGTTTGTAAGAGATGCTGATCCTTTGATCACCCGATACTTGAAAGACAGGAATCTCTTGTTCAAAAAGGAGCGTCTCACTCACTCTTATCCATTCTGTTGGAGATGCGACACTCCGCTTCTCTATTACGCAAGAAAATCGTGGTACATAAAGACCACCGAATATAGAGACAAAATGATAGAAGTGAACAACTCCGTCAACTGGTATCCAAAATTTGTTGGGGAGGGGCGCTTTGGAAACTGGCTCGAGAACATGGTCGACTGGGCCCTCTCGAGAGACAGATATTGGGGAACACCTCTAAATGTATGGAAGTGCGACGAATGTGGGAAACTGACAGCGGTAGGCTCTAGAAAGGAACTAGTCGAGAGAACAATAGAGGACATTTCTGAAGATATAGAGCTTCATCGGCCGTACGTAGATGACGTTCATCTGAGATGTGAATGCGGTGGCAGGATGACGAGAACCCCGGAAGTCATAGACTGCTGGTTTGATTCAGGTGCGATGCCAGTCGCACAGCATCACTACCCGTTTGAAAACAAAGACAATTTTATGGGCGATCTTTTCCCGGCCGACTTCATCTGTGAAGGAATTGATCAGACCAGAGGTTGGTTCTATTCTCTCATGTCGATTTCGACCTTCCTTTTTGGGCAGTCACCGTACAAGAACGTTCTGGTCAACAATCTCGTTCTCGATAAGAACGGGCAGAAGATGTCAAAGTCCAAAGGCAATACGGTCGATCCCTGGAAGATTATAGAAAAATATGGAGCCGATACGTTGAGATGGTATCTGCTTGCCGTCTCGCCACCGTGGGTGCCAACCAAGTTCGACGAAGAGGGCGTAAAGGATACGTTCAGCAAGTTCTTTGGAACGCTTCACAGCGTCTTCTCATTCTTTACAATGTATGCAAATGTGGACAACGTCGACCCGGGGGAATTCGATCTTCCCGTTTCCGAAAGGGAAGAAGTGGACAGATGGATAATATCCAGACTCAACACTCTCGTGAGAGAGGTAACAGATCTTCTTAACCATTATGATATGACGAAATCTGTGAGGGCTATTCAAGATTTCGTGGTTGAAGAGGTTTCAAACTGGTATGTCAGAAGAACACGGGACAGATATTGGACGAGCGAACTGGACAACAGTAAGAAGGCAGCTTATCTAACCCTGTACGAAGTTCTTCTTACAGTAGCCAAACTTATGGCTCCAATCGCTCCTTTCACGGCCGAGGAGATTTTCAGGAACCTTACGCATAAAGAGAAGGAATCGGTCCATCTTGAGTTCTATCCTGTTGCCGACGAGAGCTTGATAGAGCCGGATCTCGAGAAGAGAATGGCTGCCGTCATGGATATCGTTACCCTGGGTAGGGCATGCAGAAACAAGGTGCAGATCAAGGTCAGACAGCCTCTTCCGAAGATTCTCGTTGACGGGCGGATAAAGAAGATCGTTGAATCGATGCGCGAGTTGATTCTGGAAGAGATCAACGTCAAGAACATCGAGTATATTGAAGAGCTCGGAGACTACGTCAATTACGAGGTAAAGCCAAACTTCAGGGTTATGGGCCCCAAGTTCGGTAAAGATCTGAAAGCGATCGGAAATGCCCTAAGGTCTATGAAGCCGGCCGATGTAGTTGCCAGGGTCAAGCATGAAGGAAAGATCTCAATCGAGGCAGAGGGGAAGACTTTCGAACTCACAGAAGAAGATCTCGACATAAGAATCCAGGAACTTGAAGGTTTCACCTTCGAAATGAGCAATGAAAACTTTGTCATACTTGACACCGAGCTCACTCCAGAGCTTCTTCAAGAAGGACTCGCAAGAGAGATGGTATCAAAGATACAGACAATGCGGAAGGAAGCGGATTTTGAGATAACAGACAGAATCAATGTCTCCTTCTCTGGCCCGAGGGAAGTAGTCGATGCGATCGATACTTACAGAGAATACATAAAAGAAGAAACACTCTCCAATGCCGTTGTCTTTGAAGAAAGTCTCGACTCTGGGACAGAGTGGAACTTGAATGGTTATGACACTTTGATTAGAGTTCAAAGAGTTTGATGCGATATGAGAAACCGGGAGCATCTGCTCCCGGTTTTCCTTTTATGCAGAACTTATTTAGACTGTCAACTTAACAATGATCGCCGGATCGAGAACCCTGAAGGTGAATGATTCCGATATGAAGAGTTCGACTTCTTTGTCAGTGTGACTCTGATAACCTATTTCGAAGTCTCCGCCGATAACCAGTTCAAGGTCTTCATGATCCTTCGGAAGAAGCAGTGCGTCCTTCACAACTCTGCTTACAACAATATCCGTGCCGAGGAAGGACTCGATTCGCTTCACAAGCGGGTATCCGGAAACATGAGAATTGAGAATCGCCATTGTTTCGGGATTGACGATGAGAGCGAACGGTCCATCCACGAAATTGTCCTTCAAAACCTGAGCAGCCTTTGAAAGTGATTCGATGATTTCGTTCGGCTTTGAACCCAGAGGAATCGGTTTGTTTTCGACCGACTCTACGATTCCTTTGACGGCCGCCTTTTCATAGCCATTGTAGATTACATTTTCCTCGAAGAGCGCTATCTGTTTTGCCGCTTCTTCAAGCGGTCCCAGATCGGAATCCTTTGCGCCTCGCTCTATATCGTCCATCTCCCAGCGGACCAGCTTGAAGGGAACTCTCACCTCTAAAAGGGGCTTCGCCTTTCTAAGACCTACACCGACCTCTCCTTCTTTTTCGAGAATTTTGACCCTTCCTTCCGGAACGAAAGAATACTCCCATCCCTTTGGTCCAACCACACTAACCACTTTTCTTGCGGAGAGATAGCTCTTAAGAACCTGCTTAGCTCTTTCATTTATTTCTTCCCACGCCTCGCTCGTCAATGGGGCTAGTTGTCTTTTGAAAAGATCCATTCTAATCCCTCCCTATTACATCTTTCCGATGTTCAGACCGCTGTTTTCGGAACCCGCTCCGGCTTCCTCAACTTCGGTGATTGGTGCCTTCGTGAACAGATATGTTTTAAGCTCGTCATCCCAACCGTCCATATTTCTACGGAGCCATTCGAGAGTCATGCAGGCATGCTCTATCTCCTCGTCCCTGTTATGCGCCATTACAGCCTTCAGTTCGGCATCTTCAGTTACATCCACTCTCTGGTTGTACCAGTCTACGGCCTCGATCTCTTCCTTAAGGCTGTTGAGAGCTCTGGAAATGTCCTTTGCCTTTTCGCTTAGCTGATCAACCGATTCATGATAACTGCTCATATACATTCCTCCTCGTAATTTGATGTGTTTTCCATACTTCGTAACTATTTTATCACATTTAAAATTGTAACATGTAGAAAGCTCGAAAGGCGCCAAAACGAGAGATATGGCGTCACATTGAGAGGTGCAGATTCGCAAGAGGATGTGTCGTTTTTCAGTTCTAAAAGCTGTCCTTGGTCCTTCCAAGAGCAAGGACCCGCCCTCCGAGAAGAACGGTTCTTCGTTCCGATGCTACGCGTCCAGATTGTTCGTTCTTAGAACCCGATCCCGAAACAAGTTCGGGATGACATTGTGAGGGGTTTCTTGAATCCGTTGCCGGATAATCTTTTTGGTTGTAGTGAGCCCGTGGATTGATTGCCGTTTCTGTTAACGAGACCCCGACCCTGTAATCGAAACCCCGTACTCGGCGTCATGTTGAACTTGTTTCAGCATCTAGATCCAAAGGTCCGCTTTGCGCTTAAGAAAAAACCCGCTGATCGCTGTGAAAACAACGTTATCCGCGACGGTCCTCCATCCTCAGGGAAGCAGCAGTTGCAAGCTGATGTCCAGAGAAAAAGCGTCAAATGCCGTCATTCCGACAAAGCTCCTGGTCGGAATCTTGATGCTCTTGATTCACGATTTCGGTCTGACCCTGAACAGGAGCATTTCAGGACAGGCTCATTGGGGCAAGCTTCAGGACAGACTAAGTGGGGCAGGTTTTCAGGGCATGCTCCAAGAATTTCAGCGTATGCTGATCATGAAAACCCTACATTATGTCATTCAGACAATGCTCCTAGTCAGAATCTCGTTCTTCTCGTGCGGAAAATTGTGAGGGGACAGTTTGTTGGAAAACCGAGAACTTTTCGACGGCGAGCCGGTTTCAATCTGCTCTTTCGAACTCCAACCTGCAACCCCCTACCCCGGTCCTCGGTTCTTACAACTCACAACTTGCATCTTGCAGCTAATCTCATGCTCTTTCTAGTGTTTAGCGTATCTTAGCAATTGGTAAGCGGTTCTTTTCGGAGAACGGAGGACGGCTAACTGAGAACCAGTTCCTTTGTACTTTCCTACCCCTACCCCGAACCTGCTACGACGAACGATGTAAGTATAGAAAACGGAATAACCGTTTAGAGTAAATGAGGATCAAAGAAAACGAAGACGGACAAATAAGGAAACACGAGGGAACTGATTAGAAATAAGGAGGTCTTTCGGGCGTTCTCAACTCTGTTCTAGGAGGTTCTCCAGTGATATCTTATCCTCAGAAACCGTCTAATCGATTCGATTGTCAGCTCCCTCGCAATCAAATGGGAATAAATAATAATACCCCAGATCAAACGCAAAATGCAAGGAAAACCAAAGCTGTAACATGAAGAAACTGAAATGACACAAACTTAGTCTTAGAGCTGACTCTGGATGTTTGACGATAATTGCCAATCAATGAGGAATAACACAGATTCGGTAGTATACATTGACACGTTGATGGGATCTTGTGGCTTTTATCTGAAAACATGTAGAAGCTTCTTTCCAATACCGGTGTAAGAATTGCCTTCTTCTCTAATGTTGGAGTCCAAGCATTCTCGATTCTAACTTCACTGGAATTTTTAGGAGGCTTCCGATCAAAAAAAGATGGCCAAAAAACAGACGAAAGTGAAATCAATTGCATTTGCTCAAGAGAGCTTGAAGTAGAAAAAGAATCCGGGATGCTTATTGAAAAGCGGACGCGTGTTTTATCAACTTCGAAAAGTCAGAGTGTTCGCAATGAGAACAGGTGACATGCAGTTGCTTCATCACTACTGGAGCATTGTTGCTAGAAAAGGTTAGGAGTCTTTGTTGCATTGATCCGAGAACGCGAGCGGCTTGACCTAGGTGCGCTTTTCTAGAGCTATTGTTCATAGTAGTGTGATAAAATCGTTCCGGGTAAAGATGCTCTCTGGTTGCAGCTATACTCTAGTTGACAATTTGAACCAACACAAAAAGATAGTTTCGCTCCCTAATAGTCAAATCCTGTCATTATTTTTGTCCAGATGCAGATTAATTATTTTGCAACGTTGGCTTTTATATCTGCAACGAGGGAACTATGACAGCTCAAGTACGGAGGTTGGGTATTGAAGAATACTGAACAGCTCAGAAAAAAAGGTATGACGCTTACAGAGCTTATGATAGCTGTGTCTATATCGACTGTTGTTCTTCTTACAGTTACTCTAATAACTACTCAGTCATTAAGAATTGCTAAAGCGACAGAGGCATCGATGTCTCTTGATGAACAGATTTCAAAGTTGCATTCGTCGCTGAACTATATAATTTCGCGGCAGTTCACAGCATTAGGTTCCTTCACATTCTCGGAAGATGTGCCTGAGGAAAAAGTTCAAGAGATAACTTTGTATTCAGGTGTGCCTGATTCTAGTGTCGATGTGGTTTCTGCTGTATCTACAATTACCTATGATTCAAGTCTAAGAAAGGTGGTTCATCAGTATTATAACAAATCTGGGAGCTTAGTTTCGTCTGTGATTGCGGAGAATGTTGTGGATTTTGAGTTTGATCCTGTTCCATTGACTTCATATTTAACATATAGTGGAACCTTTACGTATTTTGATCCAGTCAGCAATGACCCGATTCTGACGCGAAGTGCGAGAGGAGCGGTGAGGTTTTATTAGAGATGGTTTCTCGTTGCTTGAAGTGATAATTGCACTTGCTGTTCTTGGTCTATTCATTGCGGGTGGGATTTTTCTTATAGTAAGATACAATTCTATGTCGCAAGGGATAACTCACGTTTCAGCAATACAAGCTGCAACATACTTTGTTCGCGATTTCATTAGGCAAGACTCGGTTTTGAGAGCTGTTGGAGATGATTCAGATGTCATTTTGGAAAAGGTCAACGAAAGGTTAGTCTTGATTGAGAACGCCCTTAATGGACCTAATGAAGGAATGGGTTTCTTGGCTACAGCAGGGTTTGGGAATCTGCGAATCGAAATTTCACCATTGGAACAGAGCTCGGTCATGTATAACGGAAATGACTGGATTCTTTTCACGGTGGAGGCGATGATTTCTGACATAGACAGGAACTCAAAGGAGGAGAAAGTATATGTTACTATCTCATCACAGT
This sequence comes from Mesotoga sp. H07pep.5.4, assembly GCF_003664935.1. Classification (NCBI taxonomy): domain Bacteria; kingdom Thermotogati; phylum Thermotogota; class Thermotogae; order Kosmotogales; family Kosmotogaceae; genus Mesotoga; species Mesotoga sp. H07pep.5.4. The sequence goes on along the minus strand of NZ_JFHM01000010.1, from coordinate 91,913 downwards.
AGAAAAAGTGGGTTCGCTTTGGTCATGACACTCATTCTTGTTGCTTTTGGAACGGTGATTCTTCTTGCAAGTGGTTTACAGCTTTCAAGAACAACAGATGTGGTGAATTCCTATAGAAGAATAGCTAATGTGCAGAATATTGCAAACAATGTTGTAGAAGTAGCATCTTGTTACTTCGTAGACAATCTCTCCAGCTACACTGAAGATGATAAGGTAACATGGTCTGAAGCAGTCGAATTCATTAGCATGCTTGATTCTCGATCAGGTCTTGAAAGCAAATACTGGGCAGATTTTCTTAGTTTTGTTGGAGAAGACACTGAGGGTTTTAGTTTGACAGATCAGGTCAATTCATTCAGGAATAGCAAAGGGCTTGGTGAAGGAAGATACAATATATCATCGCACATATTTCCGGTTGCAGGTGGAGCAGAGAAATTCGTCGTTATTTGTTCGGCTGAGTTTGATGGAACAAAGCGTTATTCGATGGGTCTGGTTATGACAGACGCGTTGCCCCAGGGAGGATTGCCTGCGCTAAGGACTGTTTCTTTAGATCGAGTATTATCATCGTTAAGGAGTATTGGGAATGGAAAATCAAAGAAAATCGTTGGAGATATTATTTTTGGCGATGCCATAATAGCAGGAGTCTTGTCTTTAAATAGCTCGTCAAGTTCTACTCTTCAAGATATTGTAGAGGGTATTTTAAACGCTGCGGGAATCATTGTATATGATGCTGATGGTAATCAGATCACTGATGAGGAAACCCTAGCCGAATTTTTGAGCGACTACTTCCATGAAATCGAGGATGACGCTGCCACTCTCTATGGACAATGGGTAGATGAATATGAGCAGAGTTTTCCTGAAAATCCCGAAGCAACAGTGACGCTTAACACATCTACTGCCACTGTTACCTATGCACAGGAGCCCTCACAAATTAATGTGATATGTAGTGGTGCAACCTGTCAACTGGAAAGTTACTCGGATGAACTAACTATTGAAGTGAGCGGTTCTGATCAATTTGATGCAGAATTTACATCCGAAGGACTAATAATATCTGGTTCGGGGAAATCTTTCTTAGTTCCAACTTCTATTGCAAGTGAAACAACTGTACACATAATGATCGATGGTACCACGACCTTTTTCTCTGATCAGGAACACAAAATAAGTATAGTTAGTGGCAAGTATGATATACAGGTAAAAGGTGACGTGACAATTGATACTCAGTTTGTGTATGACGTGAAGAAACTTGTTGAGGAAGTCAATAATGGAAATGGAATGTCCCTAGTTGCAAATAAAACTGCAGTTGATGCAGAAACAAGGATCAAAGATTACCAAAAACTACTTGCAGAAGAAAACTACTCTTATCTGCGCGTTGCTTCATACGGGGATATTTCCCTTGGATATAGTTCTGCTACTCACGGCGATAAAAATCTAATGGGAGACTTTTTTGCTCTTAAAAGAGATGATGGTTCGGGCGGCAACTTCCTTCTAGGTGATTTGTCAAATGTGTCGAATATCAACAATCCAGGACAGGGACAATTCTCACAGTTGTTCCTACTAGGTTCAATTACTACTTGGCAGTTTGAAAATCCTCTTGATAATAATGGAGAAGACCTTCTGAATTCCCTTGCACTTGTAGCGGCCGGTGATCCTAATGCCTTAGGAAGTGGCTCATCAGATGGATCGGGCGGAACCCTTGCACTTCTTGGTATTCAGAGTTGGTGATCATGAACTGCTTGCTAGTTTTTCGGTCTGGGGAAGAAGAGATTCTCTTCTTAGCTTCTGTACTTTAGGCCACAGTTAACCCCCAGGGAGCCCTCGCGACGTGCGGGGGCTTTTTTGTGGGAACTCATAGCGATAAACTACTGGATGTCTTCGTATCACTTCAATTATTCGATCAGTTCTGGGCATTCAATGAAATAAGGTCTTGAGAAAATTTCTAGCTATCTTACTGGATATTAATGCGCTGTTTACCTCGAAAGCGTCATCATAGCAGTCGATGGTTTTTGAATCGGCTATTGATAGCTGTATAATAGTTAATTAAAGAGGGGGAGTATATGTTTCGAATGGATAATAGAATTGTTGAACTCGCTTCTCACGAGCTGGATTTGCATCCCGAAGCAAGGCTCCACGATCTTTACAAGCTCTTCTATCAGGGGACTTTTGGTCCGAGTCACATAATGGAGGATCAAGCGGTCGCCCTTAGATTTCTTGCCGAAGAGATCGACTGCGATGAGTTCGATCAGGTTCTATGGCAGGATGTAAGTTATATGGAGAACTTCTTCAGGATCAATTTTGTTATTGTTAAGAACCGGCAGGTACTTATCGATGATCTCTTCCGGGCACTGGTTGCCAGCAGTAGAATAGGGGCCACCCTATCACATGATGAATGGAAGGAAGAGTGGTACAGGATAGAAAGCGTACTCAGAGACTCACTTCCTGAGGAGATTTTCACTCCTGAGTCTTCAATGGTTGTTAAGGAAGCGGTTGAAGGCGGAAAACTGGTGCATCACAGTGCTTCGTATAAGAGAAGCTATCATCCACATTACAGAGTAATAAGCCGTGAATGGTTTGAGAGGCTTATTGGAACTACTTATTGAGTCGCTTTCTAGCATCATATGCTCTCCGCATCTTCGATTTACTAAGCGTAACAAAAAACGGAATGAGGTTTCTCCCATCGGCTGTTTTCATTCAGGTTGTTCGTGCCTAAGTGGGTTGTTCTCCGTTTTTATGACTGAAGTCAGTGGGAACTTGAATTACTTTGTTCATGTCTTCAGAGGGCTCAAATTTCGGCAAAAAAGCAAATCGGAACAAGTCAAATAAGAAATTGACAAGACGCTCTGTCGAAGCCGCGTTAATCCGCAAGCCGATTTTCCGTAAGCGGGAAAGCCGCGAGCCGATTATCCAAAAGCGGAAAACCCGCCTCTACTAAATAATGATATTACTAAAGGATACTTCGTATCGCGCAAGCTCGATCGATTTTTGTGGACACAGGTGAAAGAACTAACAAGGCAAGCGATTATGCAATCAAAGTGAAGCGCATAAGGAAAGTTATCTCTACTTTTTGAAAGGTGCCTTTGAGAGCTGAAGAACATAAAGTTGCTGTTGATTACTTGTGATTTAGCGCTTCTACTAAAACTTCTCGAAACGGTCGACAAAACCCAACTTCCCCGAGTCACTGATTCAAGGGAGACCAACACCTGAATGATAAATCGGCGCAGGTTCTTCAGAAATCCTTCTCTGTTTCATTTGTTCTGGCAAAGAATAGCGGTTCCTTTGTAGAGATACGTTCATTTCGCTTCTAAGTCAAGCTATAATAGCAATGAAGGGAGGTAATAGTATGAAGTCTATTGTTGTTTATTTCTCATACGATGAAAGCACTAAAGCACTTGCAGAGGCAATGGCCTCTTCAATAGGTGCTGACCTTCTGAGGCTGGTTCCCACGGGGGAGTTTACTCGGACCTATTATCACCATGTGGAGAATCCCGAACAGATAGAGACCACGCCCGGCTATGACCCAGATAAGGAGCATATCTGGGGAAGCGAGTCGGTGACTATGAATAACAGTCCCGAACTTGAGCCGTATAGCTTCGATCCGAACATGTATGATTTCATAGTCTTGGGGAGTCCGGTGTGGGCTCTTACATATGCACCTCCGATCAATACATTTCTTCAAGAGAACAAAATCCAGGGAAAGAAGATCGCTCTCTTCTGTACGCATGAAGGAATGATAGGTGGCGCCCTCGAGAATCTGAAAAAGGCTTTGAAGGGGAATGAAGTCGTTCAGGAGAGTGACTTCGAATCTCCTTCTTCAAGATTAGAGGAGTATATCGAGACTGCGAAGGAATGGGTGAGAGAGGTTAAGGAGAGTCTCTAGTTTCCACCATAGATTTGATTTACCGAAACGCCGAGGGCATGCTCTCGGCGTTTTCTTTTTGAGACGTTTAGTCTACTGAGCCAATTAATCTTGAGTTTTATTGTCAAATTATATAGAATAGGAGTGAAGAGGTGGTTGAATGTTAAGCAAACAGGAGATCAAGAAGGCAATCGGGTTGAGAGTAACACAGAGAAAGTTTCAGGAAAGGCAGTTGTCTCCTGAACAGAAGAAAGAAGTCAATGACGCTCTGAGAGATATTGTTCCGATTAACTCCGAAAGTGTTTTGCATTGGTACTTCTCTCCAGAATTTCCTTCCGGATCGGGAATTGTGCTTGCGAAAATGAGTGACTTTTCCACACCAAGTCTTGTGAAGTATGGATTCGAAGGCGAGCAGATCGTTCTAAACCTTACTTTGAAGGGATTCTCGACTAGCTGGGCACGACTGCCAAATTATCTATCTATGATTGTTGTTGGCTTTGCTGCGGATGGTAGTGGAGACATCGTCGAGAGAGCTTCCCGTTTTCTTTACAGGGAGGCTAACAGGAAGCCCCTCAAAGAAGTTGTATATGGCAAGGAAAATTACATAGACGAAAAAATGAAAGACATTATCGATGCGGGAAGAATGGCACCCTCATCGTTCAACAGACAACCCTGGAAGTTTGAGGTTTTGGGAGAAAACGAGATAGCAATTCACGGCTGGAAGAAGATTCCTCTGATCTATGAAGAGGTTATAGCGATCGATCTCGGTGTTGTTTTATCGCACATGTATCTCATGGCAAATGCTATGAGCGACAAAGCGAAAGTTGAAGCAATAAGCCAGAGAAGCTATTTGCTGACATTCTAATTGCGTTGAGCCTAGAGATCTCATTCATAGGCATCGAGATCAAATGAGTTCCAAGAGTTTTCGAACGCGGAAGGCATTTAGTTCGCTCGTATTGGCAGAACCAGAAAGCTGTTCAAAGACAGGACTGTGCTTCCCACTTGCATTCTTCTGTTTTTCTCTCGCACTTATGCCTAATAATTGAGATTAGGGTAAGGCAATGCTCATTTTGGCAGTGTAACTAATATGGAACTGAGGGATAAGTAGAGGACAATCGAGATAACCCCTGAGATAACGGGAGTGAATACCCACCCATATACGATCCTCCTTGTCATTCCAGAATCATAGTTTTTCGTACCTCTGGCCAGGCCGACTCCAATAACCGCTCCCACTATTGCCTGTGAAACCGAAACCGGGACTCCAATAAAGGCATAAATTAGCACGGTCAATGATTGTGCAAGTAAGGCAATAATAGAAGCGAAAGATTCGAGAGCTACTATCTTTGTCCCTATAGTGTACATAACTCTTCTGCTGAACATTATTGCCCCGGCTGATATGCTCAGTCCTCCGATCAACACGGCTTTATCAACACCAATTATTTCTGCAAAGCTCCCAGTAACGTTTGCTACGTTGTTTGCGCCAAGTGCAAATGAACCTAAGCCTCCAATGATTATGGCGGACGATTTCAGAATTATGTCCTGAGCAAGTATCGATGGAATCTTCCTGAACCAGAAACCAAAGAACCTGTATAAGATGTAACCGGCGATTGCCGCTCCCAATGGAGTTGTAATCCAGCAAGCTACGATTTTCAATACAGCTAGCCAGTCTACGCTTCCGCTGATAAGTCCAATACCTACCACCGAGCCAACAACTGCTTGAGATGAGGAAACGGGTAGACCTATTCTGTTGAGCAAAAGAACAGAGATTCCTGCCGCTGCAGCGTTTACTGAAGCTGAGAGCAAAGTATGGGAGCTTAGTTTAGAGAGGGTTTGCATACCTCCTGCACCACCGATTATAGCTCCAATGAGTACGGCAAGCGCAGAGATCAGTGCCGCCGATCTGTATCTGAGAATTCCGCTTGTTACTGTTGTACCGTAAATGTTCGCTGCATCGTTCCTTCCAAGAGTCCACCCGAAGAAAACAGCAGGCAGAAGAGCGAGGATCACGATTATCCCTTCATTTATCAGTGTTAGAAAGAATTATAGCATCAGATACGCGCCTTTACATGCAATAAGGGAGAATTCTTTGAATGAAAGCGATCGTCTATCGGTTGTCTTCCTGTTCGATCTCCTTCAAGCAATAAGTGTAGTACCTCTTCTTGTTGGCGCTGTCTATCTTCATCTTGAGGCCGTGCATCTCATTCTCAAATCCAGGGAACTTGTTGTCGAACTCCTCGGAGAGATTGAGATACTCGATTATTCTCTTTGTTTCACCGGTGTATCTCTCGCCGGGCATTATCACTGGTATTCCGGGAGGGTACGGAACGACCATGACGGCAGAGATCCTGTTCTGCAGCTCGCGGATTCTCACCAGTTCAGTATTACCGTTTACTAACTCCGCGTAGGCCTTAGCTGGCAGCATTACCTGCTCTGGATTTTGTGAGTAGACATCTTTTAGAACCTTCGTAATTTTCACTTTTCTTAGGTACTCGTGCATTTGTCTGCACAGTTCCTGTAGAGTCATTTTCCCGTACTTCTTTGGAAACTCCCTAACGATATCCGGAAATATATCGTCCAAAGGGGCGTCTTCATCGAAAAGCTTTTTGAAAGTGAAGAGCTCTGCCAGAAGAGTCCCGGATTTTCCTTTAGTCAGTCCCAAGGAGAAAAGAATGAGGAAGGAATAATGGCCTGATTTCTCAACTACGATTCCCCTGTGTCTAAGGAATGTAGTCACTATTGTTGCAGGTATTCCCCAGTTTCTCATTCCACCCTGTCTCGTGATACCCGGAGTCATCACAGTTACCTTCACGGGATCGAGAAGGGCATAGTCATTGTCGAGCTTTCCAAATCCGTGCCAGTCTTCGTTAGCCTTGAGATACCAGCAGTCGGGCCTGTCCTTCAAGATGGACTCATCTATGTCCTCGAGATCAAAGGTCTTTCGCTCGCCGCTTTCGGTTTCAATAGAGACTTTGTCCGGCTGCCATATTTCCAACCACCAGCGTCTCTTTCGATCGGTCTCTTTGGATTCTATCTCTTTCTTGAGGTGCTTCATCTTCTTTCTGAAAATAATTGCCTCTTGAATCGTTTCATCTATAAGGAATCTTCCAGCATTCCCGGCCATCATTTTTGCAGCGACGTCGAGCGATGCAATAATCGCGTACTGGGGGGAAGTCGACATATGCATCATATAGGCTTCGTTAAATCTCCCGTGATCAACCCTCTTTCTCCCGTCCTTCACGTGAATCATGGAGCCTTGAGAGAAGGCTGCCAGGAGCTTGTGGGTGGAGTGTGTTGAAAAGACTACCGGGGATCTCTCCCTGTCGATATCGGAAGACATTCCGAATCGGCCAAGATACATGGGGTGGAATTTTGCGTAGGCGTACCAGGCCTCGTCAAAAAGAACGAAATCGACCACTTTCTCAAGCCTGTCGAGGATCGTTCTTGCGTTGTAGCAGAGACCATCGTACGTGGAATTTGTAATGACTGCCAGTTTTATTCTGTAATTCTCTTTGTCTTCTACAAGGGGGCTTTCCTTGATTGCCTTTTCTATTTCGCTCCACTCGAAATTCTCCTCATGTATCGGTCCGATTATTCCCAGTGAGTTTCTGCTCGGCGTGAGATAGATGGGAATCGCACCGGTCATGATAATTGAATGCATAATCGACTTGTGACAGTTTCTGTCAATGAGAACGATATCTCCGGGTGTAACGCAGTAATGGAAAACTATCTTGTTTGATGTCGATGTGCCGTTCGTTACGAAGTAGGTCTCGTCGGAACCAAAGATTTTTGCGGCGGATTTCTCGGACTCCCCTATCGCCTCGGTATGTTCAAGGAGCGATCCAAGCTCGGGAACTGATACGGATAAGTCACTTCTGAATATGTTTTCTCCGAAGAACTTATGAAAGATCTTCCCGGTAGAAGACTTCAGAAAAGCCTCTCCACCACTGTGGCCGGGAGTGTGCCAAGAATACTTGAATTCATCTACGTATCTAATTAATTCCTTCAAGAATGGCGGAAGAAGCTCGTCCATGTAGCGTTCAGTTGCTTCTTCAATTCTGCCTGCAATGAAAGAGGGGCTGTCTTCGAGTTTCCAGACATAGCCGTCGATTTGGCTTACAATTTCGAGCGGAATTTCCTTGACTCGAAGTTTTTCGGTCATAAGAAAGATGGGAATAAGCATATTTCTACCCCGGATTATCTCTATTATCTCTCCGGGGCCTAGAAATTCCGCATCGGGTTTTATGACTAGGTCCCAATCAAGCAAGACACAGCTTACATTTGAGTGTGACATGAACTCTATTCTGCAATCGTAGCCTGAATAGGATTCAATTACGGAAAAACCTCGTTTCTGAAGCTCTTTGATTATCTCTCTTGTAGCTCTTCCACCAGTATTTTCTGAACGAAGATCGTCATCGACAACTAGGACCGGAAAATCTTTGAAAAGCTCCATTCTATCCCCTCGATTCTGCCTTTTTGTAGGCAACGAACGAACCCTTTGGAACTCCGAGGAAGCCTCCAATTACCTCGCATTTTGCCATAAGCAAGAAGAAAATCTCACGTTTCACGGAACTCAAACCCTCAAGGTTGCCCTGTCCTTTAGAGATTACTACATCGGCGCTAAAATAGACCTCGGAAAACGCTCTCTTCATTGTCTTTTCCTGAGCGCCAGGCGCGTCCGCCCCGGAATCCATTAGTGTCGCAACCTCATCCATTCTTATTTCAAGCGCCTCTTTCATAGTAATATCGTTCAGCGCAGGTTTTGTTCTGACAGAAAAGTAGCTATTGGGCACTTTCGCAATATCCAGAAGGAGCTTGTCTAAAACGGCTTCGCCACAGTTATCTCCGACGATCAGCAAAGAGTTCGCCTTGCGGATTCTATCGGCAAGTTCCTGAAGATCGTCTATCGCAAAAGGTCTGGAAAGAGCATCCTTCATCGTGGAGTGGATATCGATCTTGTGACCGGGAGCAACGTCTATGATATTACCTGCGACAGAAAGCTTCAGCGCACCGATCAACGGATCGTCAAGTTTGAGGAGCTCAGTTTTTAAATCATCGTAGATCTCCAGAAGATTGTCATTAGACATCTTCTTTATATCTCTAAAGGCATCGCTATCACCAAAGAGTGGTTCAAGTACTTCACCGACCTTTCGGCCGATGTCTATTGGAGTATCTGACCAGTCCATTTCCGCGACTTCTTTCATGAAGGTTCTTACTACTTGCTTTTTCTCTTCCTCTCCGGCATGGTTCTGGTCAAGAATCCTGAGAAGGCTGTTTAGATTGCAGGGAATACATCTGAGATCTATCTTCATTCAATCACCTCACAATGAATTATACAGTGTTTTAGTAATCGCAACCTGTGTTCATTTGACATGCAAACTACATCTGCAAAAGGCCTATCAGGTCAACCGTCAACGGTTCTCCGTCATCCGAAATCAGCAGACTGGCAAGAGCTTAAGTGATGCGCGAAGAACATCGCCGGAAGTGATGCTACCATAAAACACTAGACGCAAGGCGCCGAAAATCATCGGCGGTCGCAATGCCGCCTGCGGCAGGACGCAAGGCTGGCAAAGGTCACGCCAGGTCGCAATGCCCGCTTCGCGGGGAAGATCTACGCAGCCAGTCTGCTTCGCATGCCAGTTCCTACTGCTTCGGGTAAAGAACCAGTCTCCGCTGATCATTACTGATTACAACGTTTCCCGTCGATGCTAACACTTTCGTGACAGGATGCTCAAAAGAAATGAAAGTCAGAGAATTCGATCGTGTGCAGTGCGAGAAAGAATGACTATGTTAAATGGCTCTTCGGTTATTCTGAAAGCAACACATGTCGTCATTCTGACAATGCTCCTAGTCAGAATCTCGGTCTTTTGGGTGAAAGGACTGTTCTTCCCAGCGATCAGCGGGTCTTCGTTCTTAGGGGATGACTGTTCTTAGTTGCGAGATCCCGTACAGGAGCACTACGGAATGACAATTAAAGATTATTGCGAAAAGGCCATATCCCGTCATTCTGACAATGGTCCTAGTCAGAATCTCGGTCTTTTGGGTGAAAGGACTGTTCTTTCCAGCGATCAGCGGATCTTCGTTCTTAAGGGGATAGCTGTTCTTAGTCGCGAGATCCCGTACAGGGGCACTACGGAATGACAATTAAAGATTATTGCGAAAAGGCCATATCCCGTCATTCTGACAATGGTCCTAGTCAGAATCTCGGTCTTTTGGGTGAAAGGACTGTTCTTTCCAGCGATCAGCGGGTCTTCGTTCTTAGGGGATGACTGTTCTTAGTTGCGAGATCCCATACAGGAGCACTACGGAATGACAATTAAAGATTATTGCGAAAAGGCCATATCCCGTCATTCTGACAATGCCCCTGGTCAGAATTTCTGTCTAAAAGCCGCTGTCCGCTTAGGAGCAAGAACCCGCTGAACGCTTATGAAAAACGTTAGCCAGTCAACAGTACACCGTCCTCCGTTGAGAGGATAAAAACCAGATCCCGAAACAAGTTCGGGATGACAGCGAATGGTTATACCGAAAACCGTTTCGTGATAACGATGCGAAAAGTCGCCCAAAACTACCATCGTGACGACAACGCTTGGTCATTCCGAAAACGCCTCATTCCGTCATTCCGACAAATCTCCCGGTCAAAATCTCGATGCTATTGCTTCACGGCTCTCCCCGGCGAACGTAGAACCGCTCAACGGCGAACCGGTTTCAATCTGCTCTTTCGAGCCCCCAACTACGGGCTTACAACTCACAAGTTACAACTGATCTTTTGCTCTTTCCAGCGTTAAGCGTCTCCTAGCAAGCGGTGATCGGCTCTTCTCGGAGAACGGAGAACCGCTCAACGGCGAACCGGTTTCAGTTGGCTCTTTCCAACGCCCTACGTGCTATCGCAAACCACGTTATATTCGAAAACCGAGATCCCGAAACAAGTTCGGGATGACAGCAGATGGTTTTCCCGAAAACGCCTCATTCCGTCATTCCGACAAAGCTACTGGTCGGAATCTCGATGCTATTGCTTCACGGCTCTCCCCGGCGAACGTAGAACCGCTCAACGGTCAATCAGTTTCTCTTGCTCTTACGGACCTCCAACCACCAACCTCCAACCCCGGCCTTTTTTACGACAATTCACAACTCACAACTTGCATCTGATCCCTTGCTCTTTCCTCCCCCCTGCCTGAAGCCCCCAATTACGCTTGTTACAGAGGATGATATAATTGTTATGAAATGCAGGAGGTGTAAGCTGTGTATTACAGATCAAAGGAAAATGGGATTTTCAATTTCAACCTCTATTCAAATTACAAGGCAGTAGGGAGTCGGTACATCGCTACACGTCCAACGGAGCAAGAGGATGTTGTTGAAGAACTAAACAGCGAAGATGATGCAAAGCTCTTTGAGGAGTTTATATGGGCTTCTCTGCAAAGAGTTCGAGATTATATCGACTTCAAGGATTTCGATAGTTTCTGTCACGGTAGAAGATAGCGAGGTTTGAAGAAAGAACGAGCAAAGCAACGGAAAACATAAGATGATGTAAATAAATTCGCATAGTGTACTTTCATAACCTTCAGGAGTGTATAATAGCAAAGACCGACCTAATAGGGTTTGGAAGAGGAGGTAAACAATGGAGTTCATCTTTCTTTCTGTTGTTGAATGCGAATTTATGAAACTTAACCAACCTCAAAGTGTGAAACTTCATTCGTGTGAAGACTCACTTCGCTCTCTCCGCGCTCGTCGTCGTTGCTTCTAAGGAAAGTCTTTCAAAGCTAGCATCCCTCAATTCCAATCTCGGCAATCATTTGAGTACGACCGTTATTGACCTGCGATTTTTGACAATAATTCCACAAATACTCACGATTCTATGGAGGTGGGAAATATGTTTAGAAAGGGTTTTGTTGCCCTAATTGTTATTCTTTTTGTTGGATTTACGGCGTTTTCACTGACTTTCGAAGTGTCAATGAGCCAGGAAGCCATTGATACAGTGGCTTCTCTAGGCCTTGAGACACCGATAAATGGAAGGGTCTTCGTTATTGTCAGCAAAGACTCATCCAGTGAGCCAAGTATGCAGACAGATGTTAGAGGAGTTCCCTTCTGGGGGAAAGATGTATTCAAAATGACCTCTGAATCGGTTGTGAAGATCTCCGATGGAGATATGGCAGTAGCCGGCTATCCCATCGATCTATCTGACTTGCCTGCTGGAGAATATTTCGTTCAGGCACTGATTAATGTCTACACGACATTTAACAGGGCAGACGGTCACACAATTCTTATGCATGACGATACCGGCGACGGTCAATGGTTCTGGGAATCCATTGGTAATGCTACGAGCAAGACAAAGAAAGTCTATCTTGATCCTGCAAACCCAGGGTCAGTAGAACTTGCTATCACTGAAGTAATAATGCCTGATTACGATCTGGAGCCGGGAATGGTACTTCAGCAGGGAAATTACACAGACACAGAATGGGTGAAATACGTAAAGATCAAGAGTGACGTGGTGTCGGAATTCTGGGGAAAAGACATGTATATCGGCGCCAATGTTCTTCTTCCTGAAGGCTATTACGATAACCCAGATGTATATTACCCTGTCATTTACTATCAGGGCCACTTCCCTGGCGGAGGCGCGCCGGTAGGATTCAGAGTAGACAACGATGTCTACAAGTTCTGGACAGAGGACGGCAATGCGAGATTCATCGCTGTTTCTTTCAGAGATGCGACACCTTATTACGACACCTCTTATTCAGTTGATTCGGAAAACTCAGGCCCATACGGAACGGCAATTACAGAAGAATTCATTCCCTACCTAGAAAGCCAGTTCAGAATGATTCCCGAGAAGTGGGCAAGAGTTCTTGCTGGCGGTTCTACCGGTGGATGGGAAGCTCTTGCAATGAAGGTCTTCTATCCAGATTTCTTCGGGAGAACATATGTTTGGTATCCGGATGCGGTTGATTTCAACTATTACCAGCTAATCAATATCTACAATGACGACAATGCTTATTACTCTGACTTCGGCTGGGTAAAGACGGAAAGACCGAGTGCAAGAGACACTCACGGAAATATCAGATTCACCGTTAAGCAGGAGAACTACTATGAGATGGCTGCAGGACCGAGCAACAGATCCGGCGGGCAATGGTCCGTATGGGAATCAACATATAGCCCTGTGGGAGTAGATGGATTCCCTCAACCCATTTGGGACCAAATTACCGGCGAAATAAACAAGGATGTTGCCGAATACTGGAAAGAGAACTTTGATCTTAACTATATTCTTCAGGAAAATTGGGAAGAGATTGGTCCGAAAATTGCTGGAGACGTTCACGTTGCAGTGGGCGATATGGACAACTATTATCTCAATGAGGCCGTCTATCTTTTGAAGGCAGCTATGGAGAAGATGGAAAATCCAGTCTCCGACATGACCTTCGATTTCGGTCCAAACCAGGGCCATGGTTGGAAGGGTTGGAGCCCGACCGATCCTAATAAAGCCCTTGCTCTTCAGGAGTGGCTATTACAGCTTTCAGATTACATGAAGGAAAATGTCCCTGAAGGAGTGGAGACTGACTGGATTTACTGATATAGATCCAAGATACTGATTTGGGATGCTAGAATTGACCGGAGGGTCTCCCCTCCGGTTTTTTGATTTCTGGAGGTGTAGTTCTGAGAATCTTGATTGTCGAAGATGAAGAGACGATATCTGCTTTTCTCCAAAAGGGTTTGAGAGAAGAGGGATTCGTAGTTGACTCCGCAAAGGATGGAAATGAAGCGATACGACTATCGTCATCCAATCCGTATGACGTAATTATACTGGATGTTCTCTTGCCTATTAAAAACGGGTTTGAAGTTTGCAGCGAACTTAGAGCCAGCGGCAACCACACTCCGGTCCTTATGCTCACGGCTCTTGACTCCGTAGATGAAAGAGTAAAGGGACTAAACACTGGGGCGGACGACTATCTTGTGAAACCCTTTGCCTTCAAGGAGCTTCTTGCGAGAGTGAACGCGTTGCTCAGGAGACCCCGAGAAAGTTTCGACAGGGTCCTGAGAGTTAGCGATCTGTCTATAGATACCGTTTCTCATACCGTCAAGCGTGGCGACAAGGAGATAGAACTTTCGCCAAAAGAGTATCGCCTTTTGGAGCATTTGGCGAGGAATGCACATCAGGTGTTGAGCAGAACTCAGATTGCTGAAAGCGTCTGGGATCAGGACTTCTTCAGTGATTCTAATGTAGTAGATGTCTACATCAGGTATTTGAGAAAGAAGATAGACGACCCGTTCCCTACGAAACTCATCAATACTGTGAGAGGATTCGGTTACAAGCTAGGTTGATAGAATGAAGAAACTACTTCCGATACGGATAAAGTTAACCCTCTGGTATGTTCTCTTTCTTGGTGTGATTTTATTTGCTTTCAGCATTCTCATCTACATGATTTTGAGTGCTCAACTGCACAGCGAAACAGATTCTTCGCTGAGAATTGTCTCTTCACAGCTATTGGCGAACATAGAGATTGTTCAGAACTATCCAGTATTCAAAAAGACGGTCGAAATGGATTCGCTAACCAACAGGCTTCTGGCAGAGGGTTTTGCCGTAAGACTCATGGACAATTCTGGAAGCATAGTAGAGGGTTTTGGACCGTTTGGAATACTGAAAGCCTCGATAGATTTGACTGACAAAGAGTTTTCAAGCGTTTCGACCTCCGTTGGAGTTTGGAGAATCTTCACCCTGCAGATAGGTCAATGGGGATGGATACAAGTGGGCGAATCTCTTTCAAGCGTCAGGGTTGCACTGTTTCGTTTATCAAGGCTCATGATGTTGATTGGCCCTACAATAATCATTCTTGCAGTAGTTGGGGGCTTCTATTTGGCGAAGAAATCACTGGAACCCGTTGAAAGAATCACGCTTCTCGCAGAGGAAATCAGTGTTGAAAAGCTCAATAAGAGGTTGAATCTCACCCTCCCGGATGATGAACTGGGTCATCTCGCCAGTACATTCGACGGAATGCTCGAAAGGCTCGAGGAATCTGTGAAGAAACAGAGACAATTTACATCTGACGCCGCTCACGAGCTCAGGACACCGCTAACGGCAATCAGAAGCATAGTGGATGTTACGCTTCATAGAGATCGCAGTTCCGAGGAATATGTAAGTGCTCTTTTGCAGATTCAGAACGAAATAGAGAGGTTGAGCAGCGTAATAGACGATCTGCTAATTATTACAAGGCTGGAGAATACTCTTCCGAAAAGGGAATTTGCGGTCTTTTCTGTGAGCGCTCTAATCTGGGAGGTTCTGGAAACGATGATGGTTCTCGCGAAGGAAAAGAATATCGAGATCGAAACCGACTTACAGGAGAACCTAGAGATAGCAGGTGATCGAAAGCATCTGTCGAGAGCTGTGTTCAATCTTGTGGACAACGCAATAAAGTACACGCCTGAAAACGGCAAGATAAGAATTGCGGCAAAACTTAGTGAATCTAAAGAGAGGATCGAGATAATCGTTGAAGATAACGGCATTGGCATACAGTTAGAAGATATGGAGAGGATTTTCGATAGATTCTACAGAGTGGACAGAGCAAGATCGCAAACGAGAGGCACAGGTCTCGGCCTCTCGATTGCTAAGGAAATTGTAAAAGCGCATGGTGGCGTTATCTCGGTAAAAAGCTCTCCAGGAAAAGGATCTACCTTCAAAGTAAGCCTACCTTCGAAGATTAGAAAACTCTAATGATAGTCTAATTGTTCTCTAATGTAAGAGCCTTATAGTTAAGTTGATGCAGCGATAGAAGATTCACATAGATTCCATCCCTGTACGCAGAGTAGGTAATGCAAATTACGAAGAGGGAGCCTGACGATGATTAAGCTACTCCGGTAAAGCGATAGTAAATCAGGCTCCGCTTCTGAGAAAGTGAAAAATGCCCTTTTCATCATCCCCAAATGGAAGCCAGGAGACTGACTTCTTTCTCTGTTCTGCTGGTAATGACACGGAGATTCTAGAGCGAATCTTTACAAGACCATCGCCCGTGAAGGAAATTCAGAGCATCGAACGTTTCATATCTCATCATGTTCATCTTTCCTGCCAGAGCATCAATGTTGATGAAAATAGAACGGTCTGCCGAAGTTAATTCCATTATCTTTGACAACAATGCCCGCATAATTCCTTCCTTTTCGGGTTTGTTCTCTTCTTCTACTTCTAGAATACCTTTGCGTGTATTTCCATGCATTTTGAAGGGCTTTATATCATAGAGTTCTTCTCGCCGAGGACTTGCACGATCTCATTTAGTTCATCTGGGTAACGGTCTGACTTCCTAACTACTTACTCTACTGGAAAATACCTCTCCTCTCTTCCAAACACTTTTCTGGATATACTTTCTAGAACCAGCTTTTCTGGTTGAAAGATACTCAAAATCAATACTTCTTTGGTTTTCCTACTGGAGCCATGTATATTGCGAATTCGTCATAACCATCCAAACCGATTAACTCGTCTGTCTTTGTCTGATCGTAAGCGGCAATAGCACATGTCCCTAAATTGAGTGCCTCGCACGCCAGGTAGAGGTTTTGACAGACGTGACCTGCATCCAGGAGAATCGGCTTATATGAAGTCAAGTCGTATCTCCACTCTGTTCTGTAAGGAATGACGGACCAAACAAAGGTGACTGCACACTGGCCGACAAACTTCTGACCGAAAGCGGCCTCTGCCACTTCTTTCGCGAAATCTCCTTCCTTTAGGAGGATTAGCGAATGAGACAGAGCTACGTAGCGATATAAACCTTTCTTGAGACCCTTAACAAGTCTGACGAAAAGGTAAGTTTCAAAGGGGTGACGAGCGCCTGCTGAGGGGACCGTCCTCAGTGTCGCATAGTTGTTTTTCAGAACACCCTTGACTCCCTGTGTGGACCAGAGAAGAAATGAAAGCGACTCAAGAGAGATCTTATCATCTGAGAATATTCTCCTGCTTTCTCTGGAAAAGATGATTTCCCTCAAGTCTTTCATATGGAGGTTAACAACGTTCGGGTCGGGCAGTTTGATTAGTTCATATCCCTCCGAGCTTTTTTCCAGTGGAGGCTGAGGTTTTCCTTCCATTTGATCTGTTTTCTTTAGCTGGCTATTCGCTTCTTCCCAGACCTTATTGCCCAAGAAGGCTCTTCCTTCCTTTCTATCAATCATACAACCCTCCCCTTCCTCAGCTATATAAATAAGTTTAGCATAACAAAGAATAGCAGATTCAGAAGAAATTAGAGGAATCTCGAAAACGTGATTCTGATAAGAAATCGTGGACGCAAGGCTGGCAAGAACATTTCGAGAAGAGCCTCGAATCAACTGTCAACGGTCCACCGTCCTCCGATAAGAGCATATTTAGTCGAAAGACGAAAGGCGCCGAATATCATCGGCGGTCGCAATGCCGCCTGCGGCGGGATGCAAGGCTGGCGAAGGTCACGCCAGGTTGCAATGCCCGCTTCGCGGGGAAGATCTGCGTAGCCAGTCTGCTTCGCAGGCCAGTCACCTTCGGTGGCCAGTCTCGCCTTCGGCGAGGCCAGTTCGGACTACGTCGGGTAAATAACAGGTCTCCGCTGATTATTACTGATTACAACGTTTCCCGGCGATGCTAACACTTTTGTGACAGGATGCTCAAAAGAAATGAAAGTCAGAGAATTCGATCGTGTGCAGTGCGAGAAAGAATGACTATGTTAAATGGCTCTTCGGTTATTCTGAAAGCAACACATGTCGTCATTCTGACAATGCTCCTGGTCAGAATACCGGGCTGTTGTGCGAAAGGGCGATTCTTTCCAGCGATCAGCGGATCTTCGTTATTAAGGGGATGACTGTTCTTAGTCGCGAGATCCCGTACAGGAGCACTACGGGATGACAACTAATGGTTACTGTGAAAAGGCCATATCCCGTCATTCTGACAATGCCCCTGGTCAGAATTTCGGTCCAAAGGACGCTGTGCGCTTAGTAGCAGTAACCTGCTGAACGCTGATGAAAAACGTAAGCCAGTCAACAGTACACCGTCCTCCGTTGAGAGGATCAAAACCGGATCCCGGATCAAGTCCGGGATGACAATATTGGGTGATCAAGAGAACATCACATTCTATCTGAATTTGTTTTGGCATCCAGTTCTTGCATTATGACTTCAGTTCCGCTTTTTTCAGCTGATCTCTTGCTGTTTCCAGCGTTAAGCGTCTCCTTGCAAGCGGGAAGCGGCTCTTGTTGGAGAACGGAGACCTTTCAACGGCGGCGAACCGGTTTCAGTTGGCTCTTTCCAACGCCCTACGTGCTATCGCAAACCACGTTATATTCGAAAACCGAGATCCCGAAACAAGTTCGGGATGACAAAGGGAGGGAGGACTGAGAAGTCATTAATGCAATAATAGCGATGGTTATTTCGAAAACGTCTAAATTCGTCATGCAGCGGAAATGGTGCACCAACTTTTGAAAAATAACGTTCCTTTCGACCTTTCACTCTCATAATTTTCCTAATTCTATACTTGACAACTTAGATTATCTGAACTTGTTTCAGCATCCAGCTCATATTTATTCTTCGGAGAACGGGGAACCGTTCAACGGCGAACGAGTTCCGTTGCTCTTTCATACCACGTACCCGCTACCCCCAACCCCGGTCTAACAACTCACAACTTGGGACTGATCCTTTGCTCTTTCAAACCCCCAACCTCCGACCCCGAAGCACGGTTTTCCGGAACGAATCTATATAACTCCATGCTGATTCAAAGTTAGTGAATTAGAGCAAAAGTCGAAGGGAAATTTCCAAAAGTAGCACTTGACAATATAGATGACCAATGTTCTAGTTGACTAGAACACAATGTGATTAAGGAGGTGTGCAGGTGAATAACAAGTATCCTTCGATTACTAAGCTAATATTGGCAGGAGTGCTTGGTCTTTTGGCTTTGCTGATTCCTTTCGCGGCGGTCAAGATACTCCTAGCTATTGCTGGAATCGTTATAGTTGCGTTAAGCCTGAAGAAATTCAAATGGCTGCTCATAACTCTCGGTGTTCTGTTCCTTGTTATTCCAATAGTAGCCCTGGGCGCGATAAATGGAATCGGGCAGAATTTCCTCAACTGGCCTCTCGGTTTCATAGACGATCCTTCGATTCTTCAGTGGTTCAACTGGATCGAGAACGATGATTACGAATACTATGGCAACAACGAAAGGGACTACAACAGGAAAGGCTCAGATCATAAGACTTATATGCCTGATCAGTATGTGGATGGAGCAAAGGAAATCGTTGTTTCGGGACTTGGTTTTGAGATTAGCTTCGATGAAAACTCAGATAAGGTCCACATCCCTTCGGAGCTCGAAATTAACAGATATGGAGAGAGTTTGCAGATTTCGATGCCCAAGGATATGAAAAACTCAACTGCGCAAATAACTATTGGAACGCTTTTAGAATTTGAGAGATTGGAGTTTAGAACGGCTTTCTTGAGGCTGAACGACAACGTGAATGTTGCGAAGATGGAAATTCAGACTATCTCAGGAGAGATCAGGGGAGAAATCATGGCGAGCAATATGATTTCGATTGAGGGTACATCTCTCTCAATAACTGGAACCCTAAAAGCTCCGGAAATAATTATTGCAAATGTGCCTTCGCTGTCCTTCATGGGAAGTGTAGAGGCAGAAAAGTTTACCGTGCAGAACGGGATAGCACTGGCCTTTTCTATGGATGCGTCGAAAATCGAGAATCTTTCGATTCATGGAACCGTGGTGAACGGGAGGATAAAATTCAGCGATTCGTGGACCGGAAGCAGACGGGTGAACGTTTCGGGAATAGGCGGGTCGCTCAATCTATTGATGCCCACCGGGAGTGGTGGCTTTGAACTTATTACCTCTGGTAGGGTGAGCGTCGTTACTGAGAAGTATTGAAAGAAGTGATGTCATGTTTGGAAAAATCGATAAACACGATGGTGTTCCGGCCTATTTACAGATTATGAACATAGTTAAGAGGGAGATAATGCTCGGACGTCTAGAAAACGGAGACCAGTTGCCCCCGGTTAGGGAGATGGCCGCGATGTTCGGAGTGAATATGAACACCGTAATCAGATCACTCGAAAGGTTGCAGTTCGAAGGGTTAGTGGAGGCAGAACATGGGGTAGGCTATTTTGTGAAGACAGCACATTCGATAAACAGAGAAGTAATGGAGACGATATCTGAA
This sequence comes from Mesotoga sp. H07pep.5.4, assembly GCF_003664935.1. Taxonomy (NCBI): domain Bacteria; kingdom Thermotogati; phylum Thermotogota; class Thermotogae; order Kosmotogales; family Kosmotogaceae; genus Mesotoga; species Mesotoga sp. H07pep.5.4. The sequence continues at coordinate 71,932 of NZ_JFHM01000010.1, read as the reverse complement.
ACTGTAGGGGAATTAAAGAAAAACGGCATAGATCTGCAGATGGCTAAGGTTTTGCTGGAGGAGGTATGGAAGAATGACTGAAAAAATTGAAGCATATTTTATGAAAGAGTTCAGCGAAAAGGCAGGAAGGATAGCCGTCTTTTCCCTTGGATTGCTGATTCCCTTCTATCCGGTGAGAATGATATTCCTCTTTCTATTGGCAACGAGTCTTCTCCCATCAGATATTCAGCATAAGAGGCTTGGGTCGCTGCTGGCGCTTCCGTACTCGCGCCAGGAGTTGTTCTGGATATCGTATCTCTTTCTCATTGCGTTGAGCGTTGTTACACAGGTGATTGGAATGGCGTTATTCGGCGCTAGCCTAATCTCATCGATGAATATTTACTGGCTTTCAATGGTGATCGGTTCCATAAGTTTTTCTACTGCCTATTTTGCCGTTTCAATGATAAGCGTAACGGCCGGTCTGGACAACTTTGGTATTCCATTCCTCGTGCTGATTGCCGATTTAATAGCTGGGGGTGTCGGAAACAGGTTCAGCAATCCGTACTTCTATGCCAGCCCGGCCCACCAGGGTAACGTTTGGATCAGTGGGGCCGTATCACTAGCTGTCTTGCTGGTTGCAAACTATCTATTCGTCAAGAAAGGAGTGCAGAAATGATAGTCTCTGTAGATAAACTAAGAAAGTCCTTCTCGTCGAAGCCCGTTCTGAACGATATTTCTTTCAATGTAGAGCAGGGAGATATCTTTGCGATAGTCGGACCAAATGGCGCGGGAAAGACCACGACGCTCCGCTGTATATTCGGAGAAATCGCTCCGGAAGGTGGAGAGCTAACGGTATTTGGAGAGAAGGTTACATCGCGTATTAAGGAGAAGATAGCGGTCATGACGGAAGATCGCCTGACCTTCAGGAGGTTCCTCGGCGAGGACTACCTAAGGATGTGGAGAATGCTTTATCCAGGCTGGCGAGAGAAGGTTTTCGCCAGTTTCGCAGTGCATTACAAGTTCAATCTAAACGAGAGAGTTGAAACATATTCAATGGGCATGAAAACCTTATTCCATATAGCTCTTACGGTTGCTAGCGGAGCCGATCTGCTCATCCTTGACGAACCCACTCAAAGTCTCGATCCGGTGATAAGACAGGAAGTGATGGGTGTACTGAGAGATTATGTTCTTCAGGAGGGCAAAACAATGATTATCTCCTCTCACGAGATCTACGATCTGGAGGAGATTGCCGGTTCCTTTGCCGTAGTCCTTGAGGGAAAGGTGCTATATTCAGACACAATAGATGGTGCCAAGGAAACACACCGGATTATCCCGAAGGGGCAGACTATACCTTCAGGAGAGATTATAGGTGTTACGGGTGAGGAAACCCTGGTCCGAACTGATGAAGAGGCAGGCAGATTCCCGAACTTCAAAGAGATCGTGCTGTGTTACCTTCAGAGTAAGAAAGCCTTTGCGCCTTTTGAAGAGGAGTTCAAACCTAGATTCAAGATTTGATAGTGTCTCTTTGCTAAACATTGCACGGGGCGATCGGCAGTATCGCCCCGCTCTTGAAGCTAGAAGTGGATCGAGTCACAGATGTAATTGCAAGGTACGCGTTTCCATTATCCAGGTTTTGCGGTCATTTGTCACTGAGATGTTTGGAATCTGATTTGTTGGACTGAATGACTGGATGCGTTCCGTTGGAACTTTTACCCTCATAGTCCAGTTTGTATCTTAGTAGTTCGCCTTCGGGACTGCACTTTGCTCTTTGTCTGCTGCGAGGCGTAAATTCGAGGAAGAATCTAACTCTTCTGTGACTCTTGAGCTGCAGAGGTGTAACATCCAGGATTATCAGGTATTATATTTGTGAGGGGATTTCGTAAGGGAGGTCTTTGTATGGAAGAAGAGAATGTGAAGAAAGAGACTGTAAAGAAGGGGAGCGGACTGTCTCAGATCTTTCTGGGTCTGATTGTTATTGCGCTAGGATTGGTGATCATTTTTGTGCCCGCCGTACTGTCGAACTTCTGGCTCTTGTTTATCTGGCTTCCAGGAGTGATAATGGAATACAATGCTTTTAGAAACAGGAATAACGGCTTGCTTGTTCCCGGTGGAATTCTTCTGGTCGTTGCGCTTGCGCTCACTCTTGGAGTCATCTTCCCCGGTTTCTATTCTCAAGGAGGTTGGGGTCTCTTCGTTCTTGCTCCTGCCTTTGGGCTGCTACAGCTCTATTTTGCCGATGGACGAAGGAATTTCGGTTTACTCGTTCCGATTGCGATATTAACTGCTGTGGGTGTGATCGCTCTTATACCTTCATCACTTTCCCAATGGACAATGATAGTGGTTGGGGCGGTTCTTATTGTCTTTGGTTTGCTCATTCTTTTTAGAAGGAAATAGTCAAACGTCTCGTCCCATCTGATAGAAATCGAAGTAATCATCGTTGACTCGCATGAATTTCTTCAGTTTCCCTTCGATTTCGAAGCCCATCTTTCTGTAGAGAGCTATCGCCCGATCGTTATCGGTACGGACTTTAAGACCGATCCTTGTAATCCCGTTTCTGCCAGCATGTTCAACTGCGAGTTCAATAAGGACTCTTCCTATTCCCATTCCCCAGTACTTCATTGACACTGAAAGAGCTATTTCGGCCCAGTGGTATATTCGCTTTCTTGAGCCCCCTTGCATTGTGATAAGACCTACTATGCTCTGATCACATTTGGCTACTGCCATGAGACAGTTGCTTCTCTCTTTGAAAGAACTTATGAGACGCCTTTCATCCTCACTGCTCATGGTGAACTCGCCTCTTCCAAAGCTGAGATAGTCGGACTCGACGGCTACTGAATTGATGTATTCGATTATTCTATCTGAATCGCCGATGTCTGCTCTGTAGAAGTGACAAGAATCACCGTTTCTTAGAGTGATTTCGCGTAGAGGGCTCTCAGAATGGTAGTTTTCCATCTTCGCCTTCCGCGGATGTCTCTGGAGGCCCCTCGGAAACATCTTCCGCCTCAATTGAATTCAGAAAACTAGAGTACTGTTGATCAAGTTCTTCTTTCTCCTTCTTGAGAGTGATCAAACGCAATCGGGCGGCTGTAAGCAGCTGAATAGCCTTCTGGTAAGCTTTGAGCGCAATTTCGACGTCGATCTGAGAGTTGCCACGGAAATACTCGTCTATCGATCTTATGTAGCCAAGAAGCTTCTTGAAGTCCATAGCGTTTATCTGATCTTCTTTCAGTTTCAGAATTGATTCGAGAGTCTTTTCATCCATTTCATACCTCCGATTTCACTTCATCAATTGTAGCTTTTGCTTCGCCGTCTTTGAAAATACAGTCAACTTCATCTCCAGGAGAGACAATTCTGACACTGTTAACAATCCTGTCGGCTTTCTTCAGGACCACACCACCGAAAAGGAGGGAGGCTGCGTATCCCCCATGCAAAGTGAGGTCGTTGAAGAGGTCGTCGAGGTCGTTACCTGCCTCGTTGATTTTGTCGTCGATCAGTCTGAATATTCCTTTGTCAAGTAGCTCGACCTGTCCGTTTGCGTTCATCAAATGTCTGTCGAGCTGATTTCTCAATCCTGCATAATCTAGCTGACTTTCACTGTAGTGAAAACTTCTTTGGATGGTCGTCTCCGCCCTGTTTATTAGGCCCTCGGTAAGTGCTAAAATTTCGTTCATCGTTCGCTCAATCGAGAGAACATACCTGGTTGGGTTGAAGGATCCAAGTTCGTTTACAGCCTGGCCGATCCTGTGAAGAATGGTTCCCGACAAAACCCTTATCTCATCCTCGAAGAAATGCTCCGTTCGACTCATATTTTCCTCTATTCTGTCCGACATGATCCCAAGTCTTTTAGGATCGGTCTCATCCCAAGCTCTTTGGAATAGCCAGTTCATTTCGTCGTCTAAGAGATCCGCGAATTCTTCAAGAGAGGCGATATACTCGTTTACCTGTTCGGTTATTCCTCTCGCTACTGCCGTTGGGGTGTCGAATCTCTTCCATGCGACGAAGTCCGGAATCGTGAAATCTCTTTCATGGCCGATAGCGCTAAGCACAGGGCAGTAAGTCTTGTTGAAATCCGAAATTGCACTTCCCAAATCCAGGTTGTCGAAGTACATTAAGTCGCTCGCAGAGCCACCACCTCTGGTCAGGACCACAACGTCGTATTTAACGGGACAGGAGGCGATTTTCTTCAAAGCGGAAAGAATCCCGGGGACGGTTCGATTCCCCTGCATATATGATTCAAAAAGATGAACAATGGGTTTGTAAGGATATTGAAGAGAGAGATTGGAGAAGAAATCCCCGAGTCCCGCTGCAGTTGAAGACGAGATGACGGCAATCCTCTTAATCGGGGGCAGCTCGGCGAGATCGTGTTCCTCGGTTCTCAATGCATTCCGAGCTTTAAGAGCGAGATAGATCTCCCTTCTTCGAGCGGCAATATCCGACTCACCGATCGGCGCGATCGTATCTATCCAGATGGAAAAGCTTGCACGCGGTTTGTAGAAACTGAGAGTACCTTCGAAGAGCCACTTCTTACCTTTCAAGTCGGACGAGCTCTTTAGAGCTAGCTGTCTTCCCATCCTTGCAAAGGCAGAGGTGCCTGAAATCATGCTCAGATCTATTCGCCGCTTCGTACCTCGCTCAACGTAATCCTGAGATACATTGATATATACATAGCTGCCTCTGACGTTTATATTGGTAACATCGGCAGGAAACTTGACTCTCAGATTGGTTAAACCCGCATCTGCAAGAATCGTTCTTATATGTTCTAGCATATTGTCAAGATCCTTGAATTCAAGAGTTTCTTCTCCCATGAAGTTCTCCTCTGAATGAATGCTTTACTCCATTATAAAAGAAGAGGACGCCTAATGGCGCCCTCAGTAGGAACATTCACAATTATTTCGCCGTATAGCCACCATCTACCATCAAAGACTCTCCGTGAATAAAAGAGGCGTCCTCACCGGAAAGAAACAAGACGGCATTAGCGACTTCTCTGGGATTTCCGAGCCTGCCTATAGGATGCAAGCCAACTAGCATGTCGTACATCTCCGTTCCCTCCTTCATTCCGGCATTCTCAATCAGCGGCGTCTTTATGAAAGCAGGATTAACGGCATTGATTCTTATGTTTTTGCTTGCATACTCCAGCGCTGCGGCTTTCGTCAATCCAACGACAGCGTGTTTGGCGGCTACATAAGCGGAGGCATTGTTGAAACCGACTTTTCCAAGTATAGAAGAGTTGTTTACAATTGTTCCTCCGCCCTGCTTAAGCATCTGCTGAATCTGGTACTTCATTCCATAATAGACGCCCAGCAAATTGATCGAAATCACTCGTTCCCACTCCTCTTCAGGGTACTCAGATATCGGAAGAGAAGGGCCAGCAATCCCAGCGTTATTGAATGCGACATCAAGCTTTCCAAACTTCTCTACGATTTTGTTGATTATTTCCTTTGTCTGCTTGGCGTCTGCGACATTGTGCTTCATGAACACTGCAGTGCCGCCGGATTCGTTTATCTCTTCGGCTAACTTCCTTCCTTTTTCTTCATTGACATCTGTAATTACTACCTTTGCTCCCTCTTCTGCGAATGCGATGGTGGTTTCGGCTCCGATTCCAGAGCTTCCTCCCGATATCATTACTACCTTGCCTTCGAATCTCTTCATAGTGAACCTCCTTATATAAGGATGAACTCCGATAGTTTCTATCTGCTATATTTAGTATATCACAATCCTTGCTAAGCTCAAATAACGATCCAGACTGCGCTTTTAAGAGGAGCTTTCAAAAATCGATTGACGATGATTCGCTTATCAACTTGTGAAAGGCTTGGCCTAGAAGAACGACGCTTTATTCGAAGTTTTTTCGATGCAAAAAGAAAAGGGACCGAACGCTGACATCATTCAGTCCCTTTATCATCAATTGCGGTTAGCTCAACCATTCATTTCGAGATTTCATCGCTCGGCTTGCTCTATCGTAAGCCATCCCTCTTCGACTTCAAAAAGCGCGACAAGATTTATTACTGCAGTATCGTTTGGCGACAAAGTAAACTTTCGTTCAATTTCCCTTGTAGTCCCATCAGGAAACACTTCAACTGCCTTTATTCTGTGCCACGGACCGGCTGAATAAGCAACCTTTCTCTTTCCCTTTTTGACATCCTCAAGTTCGATATCGTCGACAATTACATTTATTGTATTTGCCGATTTATATTCGACGCCGTCTACGACGATGTCTTTGTTTTCTACGAAGATGTTATGTTCCTTTCCGAGAACGTAAAGACCAAATCCAAGAGCAACAAGGACCACAACAAGGGCGACTCTAATAATGTTCCTCCTCATGCGATCAGCCTCCTGTCCCATCTTCAACCGCTGCTTTGATTGCTGCCTTTGCCTGCCTTCTTTCGGTCTCCTTTTCAACCTGCCTTCTCCAGGCGTAGAGAGCGAGTGAGATGGCGATTATTCCATAAGATACAAAGACCCTGAAAAACTCGCCGATCTGTGCCTGGCCTAAGAGTTCTTTTCCCGCTCTTGGAGCGACAATAAAGGTCAGATGGAAGAGAGTGATTCCAATGAAGACATTTGGAATGGTTGCTTTTGCGACTGAGGCGCCTCCAATAAGAAGCGCGGCAATGGCGAACGTTCCGACCTGATCGTGGGAATTATATGTGTTGATCGTCCCGATATTCTGCAGGAAGATAATCTGACCGTAACAGGCGAGAACCGTCGAAATAATTATCGAGAGCGTTCTCGTCCTATCCACGTTTATTCCGGCGGTTGCCGCCACTTGCATATCCTGGCCCACAGCCCTCATGTCTTGACCGAGCTTTGTCCTCGTGAACCAGAAAACAAATATACAGAGTGCAGCTATTATTGCGAAGACACCTAGAGGAATAGAGACCCCGCTTATTTCTATGGACCACATATTGTCGAGAGCTTTTCTTATGCTTATTAAATCGATTGCATTTCTGACACCGTATCCTCTGGGAAGCAGCAACTTGTCACTGGCAATCGGTATTACACTTCCCATACCGTAGAGGATCGTAAGCTGATAAATCCCGTTTATGAAGAATCCCAAAATCATTGATGTAACCATCTCTCTGCCTTTTGCACGATTGAGGATCATTCCCGCAAGCATGCCCAAAAGAATCGCGATTGGTGTTCCAATAAGCATAGCAAGAACAATTCCCGGAATACCTACTACTCCCCAGTCGAGCATGAAAATCAAGCCTATCTGCCCTGCCATGGCTCCAAGCACAATACCGAAGTTCAATCCCATGCCGGCCATAACAGGTATCAGTAGAGATATGACAAGGAAGGAGTTTCTCCCGAGTCTCGTGATGATTTCGTTCAGAAGATAATCAGTTGAGAATCCCGACAACGGCACGGCGAAAATAAGGAGAATGACAAACAAGATTGGAACCGCATTGGAAATTACGAATCTCACCAATGGATTCTTTGCGCGTGTTAAGCTCTGATCCTTCATTTTCTCACCTTCGTTCTTCTCGTCAAAGCATAAACGATCATACCGTTAGAGACGATTATCCTGATTACCTCCGACATGTCGCTCTTAATGAGATTATTCATGACGGAAGGTGTCATAGTTAGAATTCCCTGGAACAAGAACGCTCCAATGATAACGTTTCCCATAGACGCCTTCGAAACGGATGCGCCCCCGAGCAGTAAAGCAGCAACGGCCGGAAAGGCCATCAATAGAGGGGCCATGTATAACTGAATGAATCCGAAACTCTGTTCATAGACAAGGATTCCCACAGCCGCAATAACCGTAGAGATCACGACTGATAGAATTCTCATTCTGTCTACATTAACTCCGGCTGCTTTTGCATATACAGGATTTGATCCTGCCGCCGTCATCGCCGTTCCTAGCTTCGTCTTGAAGAATGACCAGACGAGCAAAGCAATGAGGGCGAAGAAAAGGATCGTCCCCGTTGGAAAGAAAAAGTTTCCGATTCTTATGCTGAGAAAGTTGTTAAGAACACCCAACCAGTATCCCTCGACACTTATGGTTGTCCTTAGACCGGAGCCTCCATATCCCCATATCATGTTCGGGCTCTTATATGGCAGGAGAAGCCACATCATACTCATGAAGGCCACTGAAGAGAAACCCACGTATGTTGCTACGACCATCTCGTCTCCCTTAACTCTGTTTAGCAAAAGGCCGTAGAAGAACCCTAGAATTGCTGCGAATGGTATTGCAATACCAATTGCTGTCAAGAAACCGGCAAGCCCCGTTACACCGAGTTCAATGCTTGTAACCGCACCGATCAATCCTGCAATTACACCGAGCTGCATTCCGAAATTCAATCCGCAACCGGATTGAACCATCGGTACGAGCGAAAGAACCAGAACGGAGTTCATGGCAAACCTTACTAATGTGTCGCTAATCGACGTCCCTATACTTATGTTGACAAATGGCGCTATTACGAAAAGAGATAAAAGGAAGAGAGCAATTATGATTCTCGGCCAACCGGCCTTCTCTATAAGGTTCGCAATGCCTTCAAACACTTTCCTTCACCTCTTCCTGCTCGCCCAGCATAAGCAAACCGAAGTCAGCCGGATCGGCGGTCGGCGGTAGAATTCCAAGTATCCTTCCTTCACTTACTATTGCTATTCTGTCGCAGATCGAGCGAAGCTCCTCTAGCTCGGAGGAGGTCATAATGATTGTTGTGCCGTGTTCTCGATTTTGTGTTCTTAGGGTTTCGAGAACCACGCTCTTCGCGCCTACGTCAATTCCCCTCGTTGGTTCAGAGACAAACAAGAGATCGGGTTCGAGAACGAAGGCCTTGGCAAGACATACCTTCTGTTGATTTCCTCCTGAAAGCTCCTTCGCCTGCTGTTTTTCACTCACGCATTTGATCTGGAGAGATTCAACGTATTCTCTGGCCACCCTTGAGATTTCTTTGTCATCTCGCCACTTGATCAAGCCACCTAGAAGATTCTTGATGAACCTTCCTTGAATCTGGATCGCGGTGAAAACAATATTCAAATCTATCGGTTCATCAAGGAGGAGACCAACGCCCCTTCTGTCTTCCGAAACGAATGCGATGCCTCTACTCAGGACGCCGACGGGATTGTTTAGCGGTAATCTCTCGCCTTTGTAATAGACTTCACCTTCCGCGGGAAAGAGTCCCATTACTCCGTTGGCTATTCCAAGCTTTCCTTGGCCGGCGAGACCTCCTATGCCGAGAATCTCTCCTTTGTGAACCTGGAGATTGACTCCATTTACCTGTTCTCCGGGCATGTCTACCCAGAGATCCTTTATGTCCAGAACAATTTCAGGCTCTTCACTTTTGTTTTCTCTAACCGATGAGCTGTCCTTTATTTCTCTTCCTACCATCAAAGAGGCGACCTCTCTTGGAGTCGTCTTTGAGGATTCCAGCTCTCGAACAACCTGACCGTCCCTCAGTACTACTAGACGATCTGCTATTTTCAACACTTCGCTCAACCTGTGACTAATGAAGATTATAGAAAGTCCCTTATTTGCAAGTCTTCTTGCCGCCGTTAGCATGGTTTCCGCTTCGGATTCCGTTAGGACGGCCGTCGGCTCATCGAGAACGAGGAGCTTCGTAGACTTTCTATCCATCTCTCTCGCGATCTCGGTGAACTGCCGGTGACCGACAGGCATTTCGCTAACGAGCATATCAGGGTCCAGCTGTACCTCAAGCTTTTCTATTGCAGCAACGGCTCTTTTGTGCATTTCTTCTCTGTTTAGAGTACGTAGTCTCTCGCCAAAGACCTCTACGAAAATGTTGTAGTTTGTGGACTCTCTATTCAGCAGGATATTCTCCGTTGCCGTGAAGCCGGGTATAAGTATGAACTCCTGATGTACCATGCCAATCCCTGCTTCTATCGCTTCAAAGGGACTGGTAAAATTGACTTCGACGTCATCTAGAAGTATCCTTCCTTGAAAACCCCCAGTTTCCTGAATCACAGGCAGGCCGAAGAGAATGTTCATGAGCGTTGACTTTCCGGCGCCGTTTTCTCCAACTAATCCAACGATCTCGCCTTTTCCAACACTAAGAGTTACGTCTTTCAAAACCTGATTACCAAAGAACTCTTTACTGATATTTTCCATCTTCAGCAAGTATTGCTTTTCATCCATGGCTTCACCCCAAATACCGAACGTTGGAAAGAATCAAGAAAAGGGGGGCTTACCCCCCTTCTTGACGCTATTAGCTTAGAAGTTTAGATATTTCTCAGGAACTTCTACTTCCGTGATTCCCATGTAACCTTTGCCAAATATGTAGGTATCCTGATAGATCAGGAGGTAGTTCTCTTGCTCGATTCCATTGGCATCGACGTAATAGCTTCCATTCCAAGCCGCGCCTGGTGTGTATTCGGCAAATGCCGCCATAATGGCATCGAAGTCGTCAATCTCACATTTGCCTTCGATGACATTCTTGGCATGTTCTGCAAGAGCGGCTGTAGTCGTGTAACCAAGAGAATAAGCCCATGTACCCATTCTCCCTGCCCCACCTTTCGCGACAACGGCTTCTTCTACCTTTGCGAGTATTGCCGGCCAGTTGCCAGTCTCTTCCTCAGTGAAGGAGATACCAAGTGCGCCAGGATAGCCCATGAGAGGAGAAGGAAGATCGGCTTCGATGAAGTAACCGCCAAGTTCGGCAACTCTCTTTAGAAGAGGTTCTGTGTGGGCATCGTTTGTACAGAAGAAGGCGGTCTTTGGTCCATACTCATCAAGCCAGGCAGGGACTTTTTCAAGAATGAACTGTTGTGCTCCTGCGATTCCAACGTCACTGACAGGGTCAGGAGAACCCATATCAATGAACTCGAGGCCGAGTTCTTCACATGCAGCTCTCATGATGTCTCTTCGCTTGGAAAGAAGTTCGTAAGACATGTGCCTTGGGAATGAGATATGCATGAACTTCTCTGCGCCCAGCTGCTTGGCCGTGTAGATTATCAGGTAGCCACGTGCCAGTGAGTCGGCGTTGACGGAAAGATCAGCTGCATCGGCTAGCATTGGAGGATCTTCGTGAGGCAGACCGGCAAGAAGAAGAATGTCTGGTCTTGTTTCCTTGATTCTTCTGAAGCTCTCGACTGTTCCAGGAATTGCCTGGTTGACAATGATAGCCTTCATTAGAGGATCGTCTGCGAGACCAGTTATCTGTGCTATAACTGTCTCTTGTTCAGACATGAAGTTATCAGGGTAAGTAAGATGTACGATCATCCCACCGGAAGCAGCATCCCCGTATTTCTTGATCAGCGCTTCGGCGCCTCGAAGATCATCTTAGACTGTGACACCGTTCCGGTTACAACGCCGATGTGAAATTCTGCGGCAAACATGAAAGCCGCGCTTACAAGAACTACCAGCAGAACTAATAGTGCTTTACGCATTCAAAACCCCCCTTTTATTAAGGATTTAGGCTGCCCGACAGGCATCCTTTAATAACATATCTTGTTTGACCGATATAAAAGCCGGATGGCCCGGATATCAAAAAGGAAAGTATAATGTTTAACGAGACTAGTTTATCACAATTTTGAGTCATTAATGTAATGACCTGGTTCTTCAGTATTGGTCATTCAAGCTCCCTAAGTACGTCTAGTCTCCTCTCTTTGTTCTGTCCTTTGTTATGCTGGTTTATAATCCTCTTGATGAGCGCAATCGTCTCGAAAATCCTAACTTTCTTTGTATTGATAGGAACTGGATTCATAATGAAGAAAAGTAATTTGGCCGACGATCTATTCACAAAGGGGATCTCAAGATTTGTCCTGTACATAACCCTACCCGCTTTGATAGTAGAGTCTATGAATTTCGACTTTTCTTACGAGATGCTTTCAAACTCCGTAATATTGTTAATGGCCGGTGGTGTGCTCTATTTGTTTCTCTGGATCCTGGGAATTGCTTCTTCCAGAGTTCTCAGGCTTACCGGTGATGTTAGAAGTGTATTTCGTTATGCTATGCTCTTCGGAAACGTCGCCTATATGGGCTATCCGGTTGTGGAGTTGGTGATCGGAAAGAAAGGTGTTTTTTACAGTGCAGTGTTTAATATCTGGTTCAACATATTAACCTGGACCGTTGGGATCAGGATAATGTCGGGCAAGACGGAACTGTCAGGGAAAAAAGCCTTCCTGAATCCCGGAATGATCTCGGTCTTCATTGGCCTTGTTCTCTTCTTCACACCTCTTAAACTTCCGGTCTTTCTCGACGAAGCTCTTGCGCTTCTTGGGGAGAGTACTATTCCATTGGCTATGATCGTAGCCGGTATCATTTTGGCAAGTTCAAAGATTTCTGCGATTCTGAAAGGGCGAACGATAATAATCTACAGCCTTTTGAAACTTTGCGTTGCGCCGATGATAGTCTTTCTTTTCCTTTCCTTCTTGAGACTGCCGCAAACGGTCGAGAAAGTGCTGATAATAATGAGTGCAATGCCGGCTGCAGCTAATACGTCGATCTTTGCGCGGCTTTTTGATTCGGACTTCGAGCTTTCTTCAAGATTGATAGCTTCCTCAACTCTTTTCTCCCTAATTTCGATCCCTTTAATCATCTCTTTTCTTGAATGAAAAGGTCAGATCTAGATTTTCTCTTCCGTTTTGCTTTGAGATAATGCTATCATCCCTCTATAAACTCCCGAAGAGAGGTGTGAAAATTGAGACGTCTCGCGGTTGCTTTTTTTATTTTGGCTCCTTTGATTGTGTTGTCGGGAAGTGTTGCCCTGGTTCTTTCAGGCGGTGGAGCGAAGGGCGGCTATGAGATCGGTGCCTGGAAGGCTTTGATAGATCTCGGAGTCGATTTGGGTGGAGTGTACGGTACTTCGGTAGGTTCTCTTAATGCCGCTGCAGTTGCACAAGGCGATTTCGATAAAGCATTGGATGTCTGGAGAAACATTTCTGAAGAGAGCGTGATGAAGCCAACGGAAGCGCAGCGAAAGTTGATCGAGGCATATGGAGGAGGTTCTGACTGGAGTCTCGGTGAGCTTTATCAGGGAGCTGTAGACGTCATCAATGAAGGCATAGATGTGACGCCGCTCAAGGAGCTGCTCAGCTCTGTGATATCCGAAGAAGCCGTGAGAAACTCCTCGATAGACTTCGGACTTGTGACTTTTGATCTGACCGATGTCAGGCCCGAAATGCTCTTCATTGAAGACATACCTCAAGGATCTCTAGTGGATTACTTGATGGCAAGCGCGAATTTCCCCGGATTCAAAACGGTAGTCATCGATGGAAAGGCCTTTGTCGATGGAGGAATCTACTCAAATCAGCCAGTTGAGATGGCTTTGGAAAGAGGTTTTAGAGAGATCATTCTGGTCGATATCGGTAGAACTGCTCTTAGAGATAGAATAGGGAAGTTCCAGGCGTATCTTTCCGGGGCTAAGCTCACCCATATAAGACCGAGAGTTATGTACGGCAGTACTCTGGATTTCGATTCGGAGAAAGCCATACTACAGATCGAAGCAGGCTATCTAGATACCCTGGCCGCTTTTGGCTTGACGAAGGGAAAGTACACATATATCTTCGAGAACAGAGACATCTTCAAGATGATGTTCGATTCGCTCTCCCCGGAAGAGAAGAACGAGGCAATGAAGATAATCAATGATTCTCGGGAATGGGACGATCCCGAGAGCTTCTATTCTGAGCTCTTATCATCTCTTGAAGTGATTTATGAGAGTGAGGATCCCATGATAGACGTAGTAGATGAGCTGGCTTCAATGCTTGAGGTACCGGCTCTTGATCTGTACAGCGTCGAAGAAATACTCCAAGCCCTGCGTGATGCCTACCTGAGCAAAGGATTCCTAGATGAGAAAGTCTCACCTGTTCACCTCAGGAAGATGCTAAGCTTTTTTATCTTCCTATTGGAAAAGGCAGAGATTCCTGAACCACCCACTCAATTCGACCTTTTCAAATCTTCCTTCATAACGCTTAGGGGAGTAGAGGAGTGAATACTATGAAATGGATGATTTTTTCTCTGGTAATTATGTTTCTGTTCTCCGGTTGCGTTCCGATGGCTTTAATGATGGGACCGGAGATTTTACCTAGCGGCACGTTGAAACAGGCCGTTGGAATGGATCTCCTTGTAGGTTTCGAAGAATCTATCCTCGCCCCCTGGAGTTTCCAGTATCTTGCCAGGATGGGCCTTACGGAGTATCTCGAAGGTTCACTTAGGGTAGCAATTCCGAGCATCTTCATTTCCGCGCCGGCAGCCACGGTCGAAGCTGGGGCAAAGCTGGGAGTACCGGGCTTCAGAAACGCAGCCCTTCTGGTGAGTGGAGGGGCCTTTTTCGGCAAAAAACCAAGTGGAATAAGCGGAGACGACTACTTCATACCATTCCTCAGGGTAGCGCCGATGGCGGGGTTTTACATACGAGACTGGATGGTTGGGGCTAAAATCCAGCTTTTCGTGGCCAGCGAAGCTGGTATCGTTTCCGGTCTCTTCTTGACAAATGGAAAGTTCTATTTCGAGCTGGACATACCTTTTATCGAAAGCACATCCAGCCCCGATGGAGGCCTATTTGGAATCTCCGTCGCTTTTTGATTGAAGAAGTAACTCACAGTTCTTCAAACGAGCCAGAGTAGCGACTATATTGTCGGGGATTCTCTCGAGCCTTGTGTTGTAAAATGTCGCGATGTTATTGTAATAGGCTCTGGCGAGTTCGAGCCTATTTTCGGTATCCGATAGTTCTCTTTGAAGTCTGGATACGGCATCGCTTGATTTAAGCTCTGGATAGTTTTCGATAAGAAGAAGGAGCCTTTCAGCCGCTTCTTCGTTCACAGCTGCCTCGCTTCTGAGAGCTGCTATCTTTGTCTGGATACTCTGCTCATGCTTCATCAAACTCGAGACGGCGGAAGAAAGGCGCGGTATCAAATCGTGCCTTCTCTTCAGCTGAACCTCAATCTGTGAAAAGCCCTGTCTCACTCTTTCTCTAAGCGATTTGAGACTATTGAAAGTGGTCCAGAACCATCCTATCAGCCAGAGGCCCAGATATATTCCGGTCGGCATGAAGTAATCTGAAACTCCGGAAGGTATCCATCTATAAAAGCCAATCCTGCTTGCTATGAAGAATGAGATCAACAATACTCCCAATCCGCCCAGAGAAAGCAGCCAGTAATTTAGGGAGTAAGACTTGCTAATCCTGTCTTCTTCACGAGTTGAAATCAAGAACAGGGGTGAACTCTCATCATGAGCGATCTCAGGGGCAACAACATCCTCTCTTTCTCTGGACTGGCCGATAACATAAACTCTTGCGTCAAGGGGAATAATCGATTCAGTGAACATTCTTAAGTGATCGGAGTGAATTATCGATTCTGCAGGACCCTTGCCATAGTACAGCGGATCGGACGGTCTGCATCTCAAATTCATCGCTCTAACTCCTTCGATTTTCGCTTTCTCGGGTCTAATTTGAATCGTGCCTGTCTCGTCGCGGAGATTAAATGGACACATCGACTCACCAGATGCGACTGTCTTCCAACCACTCTCACGTTTCGTTCTCGTTCTGGTCTTCCCCTTTGAATCGGTATAGGTTTCTGTAGTCGTCTTGCTCCAGTGTTCAGAGATTTCCCAAGAGCACTGTACGCATGGAGATTCAGTAAGGTAACTCGTAACGGGGTTTTGGCATTCCACCTTTCCCGACACTTCCACCAGACCTATGAAGACCCCGTGTGCCTTCGAAGTTGGCATGTCGTCGATCAACCGCTTTCGCCTGTACGATCTGAAAGAAAAGAAGAGCATGAGTAACGACAATCCGAAGCCGATCAACCTGATAAGAGAACCATAATCCATAAAGCTCACCACCAAAAATCAACTTGTTACACGGCCAGTCGGATTTTATCATAACTTGGTGATAAGCTTCCGGGAAGGTCTTCGGAAATTCGAGAGTAGACGTCTTTGTCAGTCAACGGTCCACCGGCCTCCGAAATTAGCAGACTGGCGAGAGCTGAAGTGATGCGGCGAAGAACATCACCGGAAGTGAGGCTGTTACGCAGGAAGAGTTTCGGGTCAACCGTCAACGGCCCACCGTACTCCGAGAGGATCCTTCGAAGATGCAAACAGAGATCCCGAAACAAGTTCGGGATGACTAAGTTAAGAACATTCGAGAAAGCGAGCCGGGTACGACAGTGTTTGCTGATTCCGAAAACGTCGGCCTGAACTTGTTTCACCATCTTGGTCTTGAGAGCCGCTGTTCGCTTAGGAGCAAGAACCCGCTGCGCGCTGATGAAAACCGTTTGCCAGTCAAAGTTCCACCGTCCTCCGAGAGGATCCTTCGAAGATGGAAACACAGATCCCGAAACAAGTTCGGGATGACAATGTGAGAGACACCCGAGAAGGCGAGAGGGGTGTGACAGTGTTTGCTGATTCCGAAAACGTCGGCCTGAACTTGTTTTACCATCTTGGTCTTGAGAGCCGCTGTTCGCTTAGGAGCATGAACCCGCTGTACGCTGATGAAAACCATTTGCCAGTCAACGGTACAGCGTCCCCGCCAATAAACACCGGTTCTTCGTTCCGACGCTGCGCGTCCAGGTTCTTGGTAAAAGCCGAGGTCAGAGGGAAGAGGTTGAAAGAGCGATAAGAGCTTGATCTTCTTACCTCTAACCTCATACCTCTAACCTCCCGCGTTGCCCTAGTCGGGAACTGGAAACTAACGTAAGGGAACAGCAGCTAGACAAGAAGCATTAATAGCTCATCGTAGTTTCTTGCTATGTTAACGGGGCCTTTGTTTCTCCTGACATGTTTTCCAAACCAGATGAAATCGATTCCCGCATTTTCGGCTCCTCTATAGTCTGACTCAAGGCTGTCTCCTATATACACAACCTCATTCCTTTGAACGCCAGCCCTGCGGATTGCTTCATGAAATATTCCTGGATCGGGTTTTGCCACTCCCGCCTCTTCGGAAGAAAGTGAGAATTCGAAAAATTCGGGGAGGCCCGCAGATAGAAATCTGTTATGCTGTACGCGATATACACCGTTGGTTATTATTGCCATCCGTTTACCCTGTCGCCTCAGGGTCGTGAGAAACTCTCTTGCGCCGGGCAGGAAATATGCCTTTCTCGAAAGCCTTGTAAGGTATTCATCGTTAAGTTCCTCAGGATCAAAGCTTACGTCAATAGAATCACAGTATTCCCTGAACCTTCCGACTACTACTTCTTCTTTATTCCTTGTTCCCTTTTCAAGATAGCCCCACCACTTTGAATTTATAGACTGATAGGATCTCACCTGTTCTTCAGAGAGATCAATATCTCGCGCTTTGAAGAGCTCTAGAAGAGATTCTACTTCGCTCCTTTCAAAGTCAAGGATCATGTGATCCAGATCAAAGAAGTACATCTTATATTTACTGCTCAAAATCAATCCATCCTTATTATCACCTTGAGCGACTTCTTTGCCGCTTCAAAAGCTTTTAGTGATTCGTCGATGTGAAAGATATTCTCGATAAGTGTTGTTGGGTCTACCGTTCCTTCTTCAAGCATGGAAATAGCTTTATCAAAGGGTCCGCACCTTGAACCGATCAATTCTATTTCCCTAACGACCACGCTCGTCACGTCAAATGACGGTATTCCTTGATAGGTGCTTTTCAGCACTATCTTCCCCTGTGGCCTTACTAGCCTAAGCGCTTGAGCAAGTCCTGAAGAGTTTCCCGTTGCTTCGATTACGATATCGAAGTGCCTGTCGTAAGATTCGGCTTCATCGATACTCAAAAATAGCGCACCGGAGCTGCTTCCGAGAAGCCCTATCCTTTGGGAGTGTTTACCTACCAGTCGGTGTTCAATCTTCTTTGCCGAAAGAGCCATTGAAATAAGCAAACCCAGTTTTCCGTCACCAATCAGGCAGACTCTCTGATCCGGTGAGAGTTCTACGGACTCGAAGACCTGAGCCGCCGCTGCCAGAGGTTCGGTAAATACTGCCTTCAGACTTGAAACAGATTCTGGAATCACATGAAGATTCTCGTCTGGAAGTACCGCGTACTCTGCAAATACCCCCGGGTAGTCGGAGATTCCAACGGTCTTGATGTTTCTGCAGTGTTTGAGAAGCCCCTGTTTGCAGAGATCGCAGGTCTTACAGGGAATGTTGATCTCCGTAGTTACACGTTTGCCTGACAAGATGGCCGAGTCGCTTTCAATAACCGTCCCCAGAAGCTCGTGGCCGAGAATTCCATGGTAGTCCATGTAGCCGCGGGTGATCTCCAAGTCTGTATTACATATCCCGGCAAGATTGACCTTTACCAAAGATGTTCCGGGCCATCTTACCGGTAACGGAACGTCCAGCAGTTTAAGGGTGCCATCAAAGACAAGCGCTTTCATTGTCTGTAAACCTTGTCGAGAGAATTTTCGATATCATTGAGTAAATCCGAGTAATGCTCAAGTCCAGCAGAAATTCGTACAGTCTTGCTTGAAAAGCCGAATTCGTGCAGCTCTTCTTCCGGATAATCTCTGTGAGTCATCATCGCTGGCACTTCCACCAGTGTCTCGGCATCACCGAGAGATACCGCGAGTTTGATTAGGTTCAGATTTCTCACGAAGCTTTCAGCGTTCTCTCTTGGACCCTTCAATTCGAAGCTTATGATACCTCCAAATCCTTCCATCTGCCGCGATGCAATATCATGTCCGGGATGATCTTCAAAGCCAGGATAAGATACCTTCACTACTTCGGGGCGGTTCCTCAGAAAGTTTGCGATTTCCCTTGCGTTTTTTTCGTGTCTCTCCATTCTAAGGCCCAATGTCTTCATACCTCTAAGCAACAACCAGGCGTTGAAGGGACTCATCACTCCCCCCAGTTCGCACATGTATCCAAACTTGAGCTTTTGAACGTAGTCGAAGTCCTTTGAAGTTGCAAAGCCGCCGATTACGTCTCCATGACCGGATATGTACTTCGTTGCGCTGTGAAGCACGACATCCGCGCCGAAATCAAGCGGTCGTTGAAAGACGGGTGTTGCAAATGTATTGTCGACAACTACCTTGACACCGTTTGAATGTGCGATCTTAGCGAGTGCTTCTATGTCGATTATCTCGAGTGCAGGATTGGTAGGAGTTTCAAGGTAGATTAGCTTTGTCTCCGAAGTAATAGCTTTCTCTACGGCGTTAAGATCGGTCATGTTTATGAATTTCGTCTTGACCCCGTAGTTCGTTATTAGGTGATTTAGAAAACCGAATGTAGAGCCGTAGAGATTCCTGTGGGCAACCAACGAATCCCCAGCGGCGGCAAAGGACATGACAACTGAGCTTATGGCTGCCATGCCTGAAGAGAAGGCTACCCCGTCAACACCGTTTTCCAGGGTTGCCAGCCTCTGTTCGAAAAGATTTATCGTAGGGTTCCCACCTCGTGTGTATACGTAGGCACGTCGTTTGAATGAAAAAGTATCCTCCGCCTGCTGCAGGTCAGTAAATGTAAACGTAGAGGTCATGTATATTGGCGGATTCAGAGACTGATTTTGGTCTTCTTGCTCTGCGGCGTGAATCGAGAGGGTATCAAAGTGGTGCTTCTTCGTCTTATCCATAATAAACACCTCGCTTCCTTTATGACATTATATCGTAGGAAAGAAGGAGCGCCGGTAACATTAAGTATGAAGCTAGTAAAACAAGTATGTTATTGATAGAATCGTTAGCCGACAAATATCTCTACTTGTATCGACCGCTGTATTAATAACGGACGTCGAGGGAAGGCCTTTCTTCAGGTCACTGAGATTTTCTTCTTTGCTTCTTCAATTTCCTCTTGAATCCTCAGTACCGTCGACGGCTCCTCATAGAAAGAGTAAGTATCCTCAGAAGTCTTTACGAGCAGGAAGTAGTCTTTAATCTTTGGCTTTCCTATCATCTTGATCTTCTTTGCGGGAAGAAACATATCCCTCAGAGAAGGAAGATACAGCTCACCGGGGGACATGCTCATGTGAACCGAGACCTCTTCTATTTCTTCAAGCGGAACTGTCATCTTCACTCTCCCCGTTCCGGGCACATCGACCGTGAAATGGAAGGCATTTTCATGGACTATCGAATAGCTCTGGCTCATATTTACTTTTTCGATCTGGGCGACTCTTCCGAACGTGTAGAACACCGAACTGACCCTTCTTCTGTTTATGGGTCCTGACAGGCCGAGCTCCCTTGTCATCTTTTCCTTGGGACGCTCATCTCCCATTCCCAGTAGAACCGTAATTATGCAGATTACATCACCAAAAAGAAATCCGGCTCTGAAATTGCCTGAAAAAATTGCAATTATCTCTGCAACTATGGGAACAAACGGAGCCAGGACCAGAACTCGATAGTCGAACCTCTTTCTTAGAACCGTAAAGGCTATATAGAACGGTGTACAGGCAAGGAAAAACCATAGAGGCGAAAGCAGAAATCTTGTCGCAGATCCGACTAAAAGCAAAAGAATTCCAGTCATCGAAATCACTTCCCCACGCAAAAATCGCTGAAGATTCTCTCCAGCACGTCTTCCGTTATGTGTGTTCCAAGAAGTTCGTCCAGACTCCTTGCTGCCTGCTCGATCATCGTGCTTAAAACATCAACGGTAATGTTACCTTCGATGGCCTCAATAGATCTGGCAATATAATCGACCGCATCTAAGAGCTTTTGTTTCTGCCTCGCACTGATGATTACCTCGTCTCCTATGGAAGTAATCTCCTCCGTTCTCTTTAACATAAGCTTCTCTAGATCTTTCAAACCTTCTCCGGTTCTTGCGCTAATAACAACGTCGAAATGATGCTGCTCGACTTTTCTGATGTCGGATTTGTTCGCGGCGACTATAAGCCTCTTTCCTTTGTTTCTCAATTCTTCTTCGAGGTCTTTGCTCTCAGGGTTGTGTGGGTCGCGCAGCAGTATTACCAGTTCGGCCTCTTCGATGGCCTTGAGACTTCTCTCAATTCCAAGCTCTTCGATTTCATTCTCGGCTTGTCTTATTCCTGCCGTGTCAATTACGCGGAAAAGTACCCCGCCGACGTTGAGATCCTCCTCGATCGTATCTCTTGTAGTTCCAGGCATTTCGGAGACGATCGCTCTATCTCTTTTCAAAAGGGCATTCAGAAGAGTCGATTTACCGACATTCGTCTCCCCTACGATTGCGGTCTTTATACCCTGAGAGATCACAACACCGTTCCTGGATTTCTCTATGAATTCACCCATTTCCTTTTTTAAGCGCACCAGGTCTTCATAGAGCGAAGAGTAGTCGGTTTCAATCTCGTCGGGATAATTCAACTCGACTTCAACTGAGGCGAGGAGACGAACCATCCTCTCCCTGAATGAAGCCACTTCTTCGGAAAGAGATCCTCTGAAGCTTTTGATTGCAGCTTCAAGAGACTTTTCGGTCTTAGAGGCTATCAGGGCATTGATCGCTTCGGCCTTCACAAGATCGAATTTCCCGTTCAGGACTGCTCTCTTTGTGAACTCTCCGGGGAGGGCCATTCTGAAACCCACTCTGAATAATGATTCAAGCGCGTTCTCAATTATGAGGGGATTGCCGTGGAAGGAAAGCTCAAGTAAATCTTCTCCGGTGTATGAAGCAGGTCCTTGGAAGAAGACGACGACAACTTCATCGATGTAGCGACCACCTTCCATAAATGAGGTCAAGTGTGCATGCCTTGGTTTCAAGGTTTTCAAGTCCGGCAGCAGGTGACTTGTCCTTGAAACTATCCCCTTTCCGGAACATCTAATTACAGCGGTAGCAGAAAGTCCGCGCGGTGTTGAAAGTGCACATATAGGATCATTGAACATTTCTCTCAGCTCCAAGAAAAAGCGATTTCAGTGTTCTCATAAGATGTCTTTCCGGCACGCCGTAGAGTATCGATTTGCCCTCGCGTTCATTTACAACTAACCTTCTTCCTTTGATTCCCAGTGAATCCCGAATATGGTTTTCACCGTGTAACATAACTATACTCTCTGAATGTGGATCGTATTCTACGATTTTTATCCCAATGTTGAAGGCGCCTAGCCTAACCCTGGAAGCTTCGAGAAGCGAATTGACCTGAGAGGGAAGCCGACCAAATCTATCCAGAAGCTCCAGCTCGATTTCATCTATCTCGTCCTGAATTTTGCATGCGGCTATTCTCCGGTAGATCTTCAATCTTTCAATGGAATCGGAAACATATTCCTCGGGGATAACCATATCGAATGGAATGTTCTTAAGCTCAGTATCGACGGTTCGCTCCTCTACTCCGATCTCTTCTTCACCATGAAGTTCCCTCATTGCCTTTTCCACCATCTCGCGGTAGAGATAGAGTCCAACGGAGTTTATGTTTCCATGTTGCTCCGCTCCCAATAAGGTTCCGAATCCTCTTATTTCCAGGTCCCGCATGGCGATCTTCATACCACTTCCCGCTCCGGAGAACTCCTTCAAAGCCTTCAGTCTCTCTCTCGACGGACCGGACAATCTCTTTGGATCGTACAGAAAGTACGAGAATGCCCTTCTGTTGCTTCTGCCAACTCTTCCCCTCAACTGATAAAGCTGGGCAAGTCCGTATCTATGAGAGTCATCGACTATAAGAGTATTGGCATTAGGAACGTCGACTCCGCTCTCGATTATCGTTGTGCACAAAAGCATATCTAGTTCGCCAAGATAGAAGTCTCTGATTGTTCGCTCAAATGCGGTCTTGTTCATTTGCCCGTGGGCGACGTCTATCTTAACTTCGGGCAGAAGGTCTCTCAATCGAGAGAGTAACTCCTGCAGCTCGGTCACTCTGTTGTGAACGAAGATCGTCTGGCCGCCCCTATTGGTCTCTCTGAGGACCGCGGTTCTGATCAGTCTGTCGTTGATCTGTCCAACATAGATTTCTGGTGAGGTGCGTCCCGCAGGCGGTGTGGAGATTATCGAAAGATCCCGCAGACCCGAAAGAGACATGTAAAGAGTTCTCGGAATCGGAGTCGCGCTCATTGAGAGAACGTTGACCTGAAGACGGAGCTTCTTGAAATGCTCTTTCTGAAGGACTCCGAAAAGTTGTTCTTCGTCGACCACGACGAGGCCGAGGTCGGCAAACCCCACTTCTTTCGAAAGTAGAGAGTGTGTTCCTACTACAACATCGACTTCGCCCTTCTTGAGTTTCTTCAAAAGTTTGTTTCGCTGTACATCGGTCCGATAACGGTCGAGAATCTCGACTCTTATTCCAAAGGGATTCAACCGGCGTTCGAAGTTTTCGTAATGTTGTCGGGCCAGTACCGTAGTGGGAACCATTACGGCTACCTGTTTTCCGGAGACCACCGTTCGGAACGCAGCGCGTAAAGCAACTTCGGTCTTTCCATAGCCCGCGTCACCGCTTATGAGTCTGTCCATAGGTTTGGTGCTTTGAAGGTCTTCCATTACTTCTTGTACTGCCTTTTGTTGATCTTCTGTCTCGACATACGGGAAGCTGTCACGAAAGCCCTTCTCCATTTCGCTGTCTCCAGTGAGTGGAATGCCGGAAGTGACTTCTCTAGATCCGTAGAGGTTCGACAGGTCCGAGATGAGGGCCTTTACCTCTTTGTTGACCTTAGATTTCTGTCTCGTCCAGGCAGTCCCGCGCAAGGAGTTTAACTGAATTCCTTCGGTGCTTCCAATATATTTGTGGACCCGATCAACCCTGTCTACCGGTACATAGATCTTGTTCCCATCTCTGTATTCAAGTAGAAGATATTCTCTCGTTCCCAGAATATTCTCTACCGTTCTCACTCCAAGATACCGCCCGATGCCATACTCCTTATGGACTACGTAGTCTCCCTCTTCAAGTTCCGTCCAGTCGACAACGGGAATTCTCGGTAAGTACTCCTCTTCTCTTCTCGGTCTCTTGATGATCTGAAGTTCTTCAGTCAATTCTTCGTCGTAGTCTAGAGAAGAAACGTCGCCGTCGGAAACGATCGAGTATTCGTTGAGCTTCATCAGCACTTCCGACGAAACTCCCCCGTACCTAATGTAAAGGAACTTTCTTACCGCCTTTTCGGAAAGGAGTTCCAGTGTTTCTCGTTCTCTTCTTCCATATTCGACGATCGCATCGTCGGGCTTCACAAAGATAACGCTGTAGCCTTCTAGAAAGTCGAGAAGTATCGACTGGCGTTCGTAGAAGATGCCGGCCGTTGTGTCCATGGTATCCAATCGGGCTAAGAGAATCTCATCTGAGACCCCAGTCGCCTGCTCGGCCGCCCTGATTCGCTTCAGTGCAGTTTCTTTGAAAGGCGAAGCCGTAATCCCTTCTGCGGCCGGAGTAATCAACACTTCGTTCAACCTTTGTAGACTCTTCTGGGAGACCGGATCGAAACTCCTGATGGACTCAATTTCCCTGTCGAAGGTGTCTATCCTCACCGGCATTTCCGATCCGGGTATGAAGACATCTACAATTCCACCTCTTATTGCGAACTCTCCCGGGATAGTAACTGAGAATGATCTCGAATATCCGAGACTCTGAAGCTGGTCCTCGCTGATTGTCATCGGGCCGCCAACTTCGACCTTGAAGGACAGCTCTTCGAAAACTTCGATCGGTACGGTCTTTCTCAGGATTCCGTGAAAAGAAGTGTAAACCGTTCTCAGCTCTCCGAGGAGAAGCTTTCTGAGCAGGGCTAGCCTTTCCGATCTTATCCTCGAAGAAGTACCTATTTCCTCAAATGGAAACACATCATGAGAAAAAAAGAAGCCGTCTCCTTCACGTCTCTCATGGATCTCAATGAAGGAATCAAGCATTCTCTCACTTGGGAAGATGATCAAGTTTCGCGAAGCATTATAATTTCCTTTTTCAACCCAGGAGATTGGTTCATTCACTCTATATAAAACTCGTTCCAAAATAACCTCCACAATCTCTTTAAGACGGTGCTCGCACCTCTAAGCTGAATAGTCTCTCTATCCCCTCTAAACATGTCGGTATAAGTTTTTGTTAAATCGCCGATCCTGACTGCAGAGCAGACCATACCCACGGGCTTAGTTTCTGTGCCTCCAGTCGGTCCGGCTATTCCCGTGACGGAAAGACCGATGTCTGTGCCGAAAAGGATCTTTGTTCCGGCCGCCATCTCAGCGGCAACCTCTTCTGAAACTGCCCCATGGCGATTCAGAGTATCTTCATTCACTTTCAGAAGTGATATCTTGATGTCGTTGGAATAGGAGACAATTGCACCGGGAAAAACATCGGATACTCCGGGAACCGATGTTAGAAGAGCTGAGAGACGCCCCCCCGAACAGGATTCTGCAACCGAGACAGATAGTTTTCTAGCCTTGAGCTCTTTCACTACTACCTGGACCAACTCTTCGCCGGTCGTGGTATACACGTATTTCTTCCATCGTCTTGTGAATAACGAACAGATCTCTTCAAGGATAGATTCATTATCCGAAGTGAGAATGACAGTTGGCCCCGAGAAGTATCTTACTCTCGTGACAAACTTGACGCTTGGAAATTCCGTGAGCATCTGCTCCGTGAACTCCTCTACTTCGGGTTCCGTAAGGTCGACAAAACCAATTGTTCTAGAATAAGAAGGCGGTGGGAGCGTGATGAACTTAAGCGCCTCTCTGAACACCGCTTCCATCTCCACTGGAGGTCCCGGAAGTATAACGATTTCCTTATTGTCTTCTCTTATGTAAGCTCCTCTCGCGCTTCCCGATGGATTTGCTAGTTGAATGGAGTCCTGAATCACAAAAGACTGTCTTTTCAACCCTGCGGGAGCTTTTCGAGCATACCTTTCTTCAAAACTTTCGGAGAGCGACGAATGATACTCGCTGTCATAAATCAGCTCTTTCCCGAGAAAATCGGCAACCGTTTGGAGCGTTATGTCGTCGAAAGTGCTTCCGAGTCCGCCAGTTATTAGCAAGAGATCGGCTCTATCCAGAGCGTTACTGATTTCTCTTTCTATGAATTCTTTCCTGTCGGGTACAATGACTATTGACTGAACTTCGAATCCCAGGGCAGTGAGTTTTTCAGAAAGATAGCCGCCGTTACTGTCTTTGACAACTCCTTTAGTAATCTCATCGCCTGTAAGAAGGATTGCAGCCTTCAAATGACCACCTCCTCGTCAATTGTATCACCAAACGGACGGTGGTATAATTGATTGCCGGGGGAGCCCAAAGGGCTGAGAGTGCTGAAAGCAGACCCCATGAACCTGATCCGGTTAGGACCGGCGTAGGGACGGCCAGTGAGTGCGCCTCCGGTAATCATTTACAGGAGGTGTATTTTTATGAGAAGAGCATTACTGCTCTCACTGATGATCTTCTTCCTCTCTCTTTCAGCAGTATCAGCGTTGACTGTCTACTCATATGATTCCCTCGAACCGCTTGCCGAAGAGAGTTTTGGGAAATTCACAGAACAGACTGGAATTGACGTCGAGTTTCGTGCGGTGGGAGACTCGGGCTCACTGTTGAGCTTGATTATTTCGGAGAGAGAGAAGTTTGATGGAGATGTCGTTATTGGGATCGACAATCTTCTTTCGCGGCGGGCCTTCGAAGAGGACATATTTCTCTCTTATCGCCCCATGGGCTTTGAGAGAATCATAAGCAACGATCTCCTGCTGGATGAGGAGTGGCGACTCACGCCTTATGACTTTGGAAGTATAGCGCTCATCTGTAACGGAAGTCAGATCGAAGAGTCAATTTCAACCTTGTGGGACCTTACTAAGCCGGAGTTCGAAAGAAGCGTAATAATCCAAGATCCGAGAACCTCCAGTACCGGTCTCTCATTTCTTGCATGGACTTACCTTTTGTTTGGAGAGCGCTTCGAAGAGTTCTGGCGGGCGATAACTCCGTCGATTCTGACGGTTTCGTTGAGCTGGGACGACGCCTTCCAGAAGTTCGAGTCGGGAGAGGCTCCAATCATGGTTTCCTACGCCACCGATGGAGCGTATTCGAAGCACTACTACGGAGAATCGATCTACTCAACCGTTATACCCGAGGGTAAGGGATATGTTCAGGTCGAGGGAGCGGGGATAATTAAGTGGACTGATAATCTTGAAGAAGCGAAGCTCTTCATGGATTTCATTCTTAGCGAAGATTTCCAGAGCCACATCCCTTTGAACCAGTGGATGTTCCCGGTTATCGAAGTAGAGATGCCGCCGGCCTTCGATTATGCGGTAAAACCTGAAAAGATTCTAAAACTCTCAGCCGATGTTGATCTCTCCAAGCTGATTGAAACGTGGGAAGAGGTAATTTACGAAAGGTAAGTCACTAACAATATACTCAGTCGCTATCGCGGCCGTTGTTCTTTTGCCGCTGTTTCTCGCATTTGGAAACCTAAACTTTGAAACGATCTTCTCTGTGGTTTCATCGCCTTCATTCAAATCAATTGCGGGATTCACTGTAAAACAGTCTTTGCTAAGCACTTTGCTTGCAATGATCGTAGGTTTCCCCGCGGCGGTACACTATGCGAGGAGCAGCGGACGGCTTTCAAGTTTGCTGGGTATAACTACGTACATACCATTCTTCTTTCCAAGTATTTCTATGGCAATTGGCTTCTTGTCTGTATATGGCAGAAATGGAATCTTCAACAACTTCCTGTCTAGTTTAGGGTTCGAAAGGGTACAGATTCTTTATTCTTTGGGGGCCGTTCTCCTTGGGCACGTGTTTTACAATGCGCCAATTGTTATTCTCGTGCTAGGGAACGCTCTTAGGAAACTGCCCTCGGATGTTCTCGAGAGCTCAAAGATAGACGGATCTGGAAGAATAATGAGGCTTCTCCGCGTTGAACTGCCTCTCGTTACGCCGGCAATAATCAATTCGGCACTGCTCATCTTCACTTATTGTTTTACCTCTTTCGCAGTAGTACTTATCCTTGGCGGTGCTCAATTCGCCACTCTTGAAGTCTCGATCTACATGAATTTCAGGCTTCTGGCTGCTCCTCAAAACGCAGTCGTGCTTGCCGTCGTTCAGTTCATTTTCATCATGTTGTTTGGATTGCTTATCTCAGCGAGTGAAAAAAGTGCGACTTTTGAGCAGGGTGAGCAGTATAAAGAGAAAAACAGATTTACGGCGATTTACTCATGGACTTTCCTTCTTTTCGAATGGCTTCCAATTCTTGGTGCGCTCCTGAGTTCCTTCTACGACTGGACGAGAGGGGAATTCATATTCAGTAGAATTTCAAAGCTCTTTGGTGAGAAACTCGTACTCATTGGAGCCGGTCTGACAAATACTCTGATCAATTCACTGACACTCTCTGCCCTTGCGGCGCTAGTGACCGTAACGATAGCCTTTTTGCTTTCCTGGCAGGCACGAAAAACCATAAAAGGCTCGAAACAGCTTCGGATAATTTCTTTGATCGCACTCTCCGTAACACCCTCTATACTGGCAGTATCGTATCTTACTGTGTTCGGTGGTTTTCCGGTTCCAATCTTGATTCTATTGCTCTATATTGTGATTTCCCTGCCGGTTGTTCTAAATTATATAAGCGGTCAGGTTATCGGAGCAGAACTGAACTTCCTTGAGGCGGCACAGATAGACGGCGCCTCAAAGATAGAGCGTTTAAGATACATGATCATTCCCTTCTTCAGAAGCACAATTATATATGCGGCAACCGTTGTCTTCGCGATCTCTATGGGTGAGTTCGGTGGATCGCTCATACTTGGGAGCAAAGACTTTCCAACCTTTGCCGTTGCGATCTACAGACTCAACGGCAGCCGCTATCTTCTGGAGGCGAGATTTCTCAGTTCGGCGTTGGGAATAATTATCATTTCTGTTGTTTCTGTCTCTCGGTGGTTTGCTCAGAAACCAGAGAGAAGTATTCGCAACACTGGCTGATTCCGCAGAGATTGCACTTAGGACCGATCGGTCTGCAGATTTCTCTGCCGAACTCGACCATCGATCCATTCACCGGTCCCCATATACTAGGTGGCAAGATCTTCATCAGCTCAAATTCAGTATCATCGGGAGTCTTCGTTTTCACCCATCCCAACCTGTTGGCGATTCTGTGTACATGTGTGTCAACGGCCAGTGCCTCCTTTTTGAAGGAAACGTTTAGAACGATGTTGGCCGTCTTTCTCCCGACTCCAGGGATTGTCACCAGCTCTTCGAGAGTATCCGGCACTTCGCCGGCAAAGCTCTCCACTATCATTCTGGCGCAATTGATAATTCTTGCGGCTTTCTGTCTGTACATCCCCGAGGCCTTTATTAGGTCGTAGAGATCCTCGGGTTTTGCGTCAATTAAGGATTGAGGATCTGGGTAAACCGAGAAGAGCCTGCGAGAGGCCTCCTCGGTATTTTCGTCTCTTGTTCTTTGGCTGAGAATTGTGCTTACCAGAACCTTGAACGGGTCTCCGTATTCCTGTTCGCGCGGGAAATTTCCAACTATCCAGCTAGAAACAGCTTCGGGAGAGCAGTCGCTTCTAGACATCGCCCCCCTCCAGAAAAACCTTGTATGCTCTGTAAGTTTCGTAAAGATCTGCTTTGGAGAGAAGCTCAAACGGCGAATGCATACCAAAGACTGGCGTTCCTGCATCGACTACGGTTACTCCTCTTTCGGCAAAGAACTTTGCTACTGTACCGCCACCGCCTCTGTCTACCTCTCCGAGGATCGTGCTCTGCCAATGCACTCCCTTCTGGTTAAGCAGTCTTCGCACATAGCCCATGAATTCTGCGCTGGCTTCGCTTGTCCCCGATTTTCCTCTAGAACCCGTGTATTTGAGGATAGCGATTCCATAGCCGAATCTCGCTACGTTTGCCTGGTCATGAGCATCCTTGAAAGTAGGATCGAAGCCGGCTGCGACATCCCCGGAAAGCATTCTCGATTTCTCCAAAAGGAAATCTATTTCGTAAAGCCCTTTTGCCCCCGAGAGATTGAGGAGCTTTTCGATAAACGTTACCCAGAACTGTCCCTTCGCTCCGGTGACTCCCTCGCTTCCTATTTCTTCTCTGTCAAAGAGGAGAACCATTGCCGTACGCTTAGGATTATCAATCGAGGACATATCTGCAAGCGCAGTGAGGGCAGAATAGGAACAGACTCTATCATCATGACCATAAGCTCCGATCATGGATCTATCCAGTCCGACTTCCCTGGGCTCAAGAGCGGGTACCAGCTGGATGTCGGCAGAAAAGAAATCCTCTTCGACAAGTCCGTACTTTTCGTAGAGGAGGTTAAGGAACATTAGTTTGACGGGATTCTCGAAATCCTTTCCCTCAACAATAGGTATCGTGCCGGACATTGCGTTCAAGTCTTTACCCTGAAATACCTTTCTGAAATCCCCTTCCCTGTTGTCTAGGTGTGGAAGGAGGTCGGAAATAACGAAGACGGGATCTCCACTGTTCAATCCTATCGAGACGTCAACCGACTCTCCGTTACTCTTGATTACAGTCCCCACAAAGGCAAGAGGAATGTTGAGCCACTGGTATTTCTTGACTCCTCCATAGTAATGAGTCTTGAGCATTGCGATTTCCGAATCTTCGACCAACGGACTGGGCTTAAGATCAAGCCTTGGCGCATCTAGGTGAGCGGCAACCATGTCGATACCTTCCTTGAGGTCTTCGCCGATCACTGTGGCGATAAGCGCCTTGTTGTCTTTCGTCAGATAAATTCGGTCTCCCCTTTTCACGCCCGTCTTCTCAAATGATGATACGGGCTTGAAACCTCTCGATTCAAGAAGATCAACGAGATTCTTCACTGCCAGGCGCTCTGTAACAGATTTGCCAATGAATTTCATGTACTCTTTCGAGTAAGCGAAGACCTCTTCCTTATCAAGCGAGAACCAGGCACTCCTTTTCCTCATCGTTAGCTTATTACTGAGCTTCTTTGCATCTTCCCGTTTCAATTCTTCACCTCCAGTAATGCGAATAAGTTCTTTCACCTTTAATTTTATCCGATTTGATTGGCTTTTTCGAGCTCAGTGATTTGCTTTACAAAATTTCCGTTTTTGCTTGCAGATGGTCTTGTTTTTCATGATTCGCTAATCAAAAGATTCGCAGTCTCTTCCCCGGTGTTATGATTGATTTAAGGATAATTATATAATTAACGTGAGGAGTTGAACTGTATTCGCTCCTTTATCGTCATATAGAACAGATTAGGGTGGTATGGTTGGACGAAAAGAAGCTAATAGATGGACTAAAGAAGAAGAAGGTCTGGGCATACGAAGTCTTGTACGATGAATATGCTCCGAGGTTGGGAAGTGTCGTAAAATCATACCTTGGATACGATGATGTTGAGGATGTTATCCAGGAGGTTTTTATAAAGGTCTTCAAGAACGTTAGGAAGTTTCGTGGGGATGCAAAACTTTCGACCTGGCTTTATAGAATAGCTGTGAATGTCTGTAAGGATACTCTGGTGAAGAGGAAGAGAAACAACGAATTTCTTACGGATTTCAGAGAGAGTGAAGATAAGGTTGCGTTTGAACCTCCGGCTACGACAAATGTGTTCAGAGAAGTCATGGACGAGATCTCTTTTGAGGAACTGATGTCTGTTGTTGAGAGACTTGCTGAAGATGATCGACTACTTATAAAGTTGAGAGACATAGATGATCTGTCGTACGAGGAGATAGCCGACATACTCGATAAACCGGTCGGCACGGTCAAGAGCAGATTGCATTACGCTCGAAAGCGGCTTAAAGAGCTTCTCGAGGAGGTAGGTTACATTGGATGAAGAAAGATTTGTCCGCATTTTGGATCGAGAGATCCCGTTTGATAAGCTGAGGGTAGATGAAAGGAAAGAACTAAAAGGCTATGTGAAGGCTATAGACGCTCTGAAAGAGAGTTGTTGCTACAAGCCTTCTGATGAACTGAAGAAAAGAACTCTGAGCAATGTAAGGAAGCTAAAGAGCAGACCTTACAAAATTCTCGGTACCGTAGCTGCCTGTTTGGTACTGGGTATCTTTTCGGTTTCGTTCTTCACTGGTAACACTATTCTTATTAAGAAAAAGGGAGAGCTTTACCAGCTCGCAGATGTCCTAGGCAGTAGCTCGAGTCTGAATGAAAGGCTCAGGGTCAATCTGAATGCCTTTACGCAGGGCGAAGCAGAGGGGAATAATCTGGTAATGATGGAGAAGGAAATGGAGCGTTCGCTCGGCTTTCTTAGTGAATCAGCTGTGGAGAATGATTTTGAGATCTCTGGAATCAGCACGACCTACTAATCTATAGACGCTCTAAGACACAGAAGGAGTGAAATCGCCGTGAAAAAACTGTCCGTACTCGTTGTCCTGTTGCTTGTTGTCGGGCTGGCGGTTGGAAAGGATGCTGTCGAAGAGTTAACTACCCTGGTAGATGTTTTGAAGAACTCTTCGTATGAAGTAGATAGATACGTACAAGAGAGCGGAATAGTTACTACTGCAAAGAACGAGCGAGTAATAAAATCCGGTCCCTATAAACTGGTTACATCGTATTCTTCTGCAAAGGGTGAATTTGGCTGGGTGAGAAACAGCTCAGGCCATTTTGCTATCTTTCGCACAAGGAGTATTGCTTTCGAGCCGTTAACAAAAATCAAAGATGTGGAAGACAACTTCATTGACCTGGTGAACAGGAAGAACTATGTGGTCGATCTCTTTCTAGATCTTCCCAACAGCAGAAAAATCACCATATCATCGGGCAATCTAACTTTCGAAGCTACTTACGATGACAATTACAAGTTGTTGAAGCTGGTTAAGTCGTATCCATTTCATACTATTAGCGCGAGTTACAGAGGTTATTCGGAAATGTCTCACGAAGCGTTGACAAAGTTGTCAAACGCGACTGAAGGCATGATAATAATCCGTCCTCCAATCTACTTTTCAGAGGCAATGCTGGAAAAGCACTTTGCCTGGTCATCAATGGATTTCGCAACTGACGGAAAGACATATCTTTACACTGTTCTGATGTATTCGATCGAGTATGGTCGAATGGTTCTATACTTCTCATTCAATACCGAACCGGACTATCTTCAGAAGTTTTCCGCTCAGATGGCCCAGGCAAACGGTTACAGTTACGCGATTGAGAGACTCTCGGAGAACTCTGCGATTAGTCTTCTCGGGATGATAGATACAGAAACACTCTCTTCCCTTCTTGAAGATCTCTACTGAATGCGAGCGTTCACTAAAAGTAAGACTTATTGAGGTTTTCATAAAGATTTCTCAAAATTGATTGAATTCTGTTGTATAATCAACTCAAACCCTTTATGGAGGCTTTAATTGTATGGAAATAAAGGATACGGTTGCTCTTCTAAAAAGCAAAGGTTACAGAATTACTCCTCAGAGAGTCGCGATAATAAGGATTCTAAGGGATCATGAAGGCCATCCTGGAGTCGAAGAGGTTTTTAGATCGGTAATACAGGTTCATCCGAATATTTCGATGGCAACCGTTTACAACGTAATGGAAGTTCTCGAAAAGGAAGGAATCATAAAGGCTATAGCGAATTCGAAGAGATCGAGACGTTATGATTCAGATGTGAAACCTCACGGCCACTTCATGTGTAATAGCTGTGGGAGAGTCTTCGATATTCCGACGGAATATTACGAAGCTTGCTTGAAGGTGCTTCCTTCTGAAATGATTGACTTCGAGGTGAATTCTTTCGAACTTACCATCAAGGGAATTTGTCCAGACTGCAAGAAAAAACTTCTATAGACAAGTTTTATCTTTTTGGGGGTGCTGGAGTGAAGGGACTCGATATTAATCTACAAGAAGTCCTCGAAAGATTGATGAAAATATCCGACCTTAATGAGCTTCAGGAAGAAAAGTCACGGCTCACTGGAAAACAAGGCGTGATAACTTCTCTTATGAAAAAGTTGAAAGAGATTCCTCCTGAAGAGAGAAGAGAGTACGGAAAGACCGTAAACGAGTATAAGAATTTCATTGAAGAAGCTCTTAACAGGCGTAAGAGCGAACTGGAGAACAAGGCTAAAAAAGAAAGGGAAGCCTCTGAAAGACTCGATTACACAATTCCCGGAAAGAAAAGAGACATCGGTTCTCTACACTTGATAACGCAGATAATGGAAGAAGTGCAGAGTATCTGGGTCAGTATGGGTTTCGAAGTGACAGTGGGCCCGGAAATCGAGACCTCTTACTACAACTTCGAAGCACTTAATACCCCCGAGTGGCATCCCGCAAGAGACATGCAGGACACATTCTATCTTCAGGACGGAAGACTTCTTAGAACGCACACCTCGCCTGTGCAGATAAGAACGATGGAATCAAGAAAGCCCCCTCTAGCAATTTTCGCGCCCGGGACATGCTACAGAAAAGACACTCCCGATGCGACACACCTGCCGATGTTCCACCAGTTTGAAATCCTCTTTGTGGATAAGGGTGTTTCGGTGAGCCATCTAAAGGGCTCTCTGGACCATTTCGCCAAGAGGCTCTTTGGAGAAGACAGGAAGATAAGGCTGCGGCCAAGCTTCTTCCCTTTTACCGAGCCGAGTTTCGAAGTCGATGTCAGCTGCGGAATTTGTGGAGGAGTTGGTTGCAGAAGCTGTGGTGGAAGTGGGTGGCTAGAAATTCTGGGGGCCGGGATGGTGCATCCGAACGTATTCAGGAATGTTGGGTATGATCCGGAGGTCTGGAGTGGCTTTGCTGCCGGAACGGGCCTTGAGAGAATTGCTATGCTGAAGTACGATCTCGAAGATATCAGGGATCTTCTTCGCAATGACAGACGCTTCCTCAGGGGTTACAGGAGGGCAGTAATATGAAACTGTATCTCGAATGGATTAATGAATTCGTTGACATAAGCGACAAATCTCCCCAGGAATTAAACAACAGCCTTTCACTCAGCGGTACGGAAGTGGCGGGAATAGAGTATCCATGGAGCTATGTCCAGGGTGCGGTGGTAGGGAAGATTAAGTCAGCAAGACCTCATCCCATGAGTGATCGACTTCTGGTAACAAGGGTGGACGCAGGGGTTCGTGAACTAACAATTGTTACTGCCGATTTG
The DNA here is from genome assembly GCF_003664935.1 of Mesotoga sp. H07pep.5.4. Taxonomy (NCBI): domain Bacteria; kingdom Thermotogati; phylum Thermotogota; class Thermotogae; order Kosmotogales; family Kosmotogaceae; genus Mesotoga; species Mesotoga sp. H07pep.5.4. The sequence continues at coordinate 37,274 of NZ_JFHM01000010.1, read as the reverse complement.
ACCGTTAAGGAAGGCGAAACCGTTGGCGTGCTGCCGGAAGGCTCCGTCCTCTCCGGTACGAAGATCGAGAACAAGGAGTTTCTAGGAGTTTTATCTGAAGGAATGTTCCTTTCTCTTGAAGAGTTAGAACTTGAAGAGAAGTCGCAAACGATAATGCGACTTGAGCAGGGCAAACCTGGAGAGTCCGTCATTGAGTTGCTGGGACTCGATTCGGCGGCTATTGAAGTGGAGTTGACTGCAAATCGTGGCGACTGTCTCTCAGTTGTTGGAATGGCTAGGGAGCTCGGTGCCATTTATGAGAGAAAGGTAGAGAGACCCTGTGTTGACGACTCAATCCCCGTTGGAGACGACCGACTGCTAAAGGTTACATTGAAAGATGAAGGCTGCACAAGATATACGGCACTTCTAATGAACGATGTAAAAATCTGTGATTCTCCATTATGGATGAAGAGAAGATTAGTAGCGGCCGGTTTGAGACCGATAAACAATGTTGTTGATATAACTAACTACATGATGCTCGAAACTGGCCATCCTATTCACGCTTTCGATGTTGATCGGATAGGATCTACGGAAATAGTTGTTCGTTCAGCAAGAAACGGTGAGAAGCTTGAGCTTCTGGACGGCAAAGTGGTTCAGCTCGACAGTAGCGACATGCTTATTACCAACGGTGAAACACCACTCGCTCTGGCTGGAGTCATGGGCGGTGAGGATTCCGGAATCTATTCTTCAACGAAAAGAGTCCTTTTAGAAGTCGCCGTCTTCGACCCAGTGAGAATCCGAAAAACATCGAGAAAGCTAGGAATCTCAACAGATAGTTCGTATCGATTTGAAAGAGGAATAGATTACGAAGATTCTATATACGTGATTCGGCGCCTTGCCGATCTCATGGAGAGGCTTAGTGGTGCGTCGGTTGCCTCGAAGATTGTCGATGCCGGCGGAACTGTTCCAGTCAAGGCCATAGATTTGAGAGAGGAATTTGTAACCGATAGACTGGGTGGCATAGTTCCTTCCGAAAAGATAGGCGCGATACTTGAGAGTCTGGGTTTCAAGACCGTGAGAACCGACTTCGGATGGAAGGTCACTCCACCGGCTTTCCGGTCCTACGATACGAGACAGGAGATCGATCTTGTTGAAGAGATAGGACGAATCTATGGCTACGACAAGATCGATAATGTATTGCCCAGAGTTCTGCCGATTTCGGGAGGTGTTCCGGAGTTCTTGAAAAGGCAGAAGAGAGTGAAAGATCTGATGGTTGCCAATGGCTTCGATGAGATTGTGACATACAGTTTCATGAACCCGGACGAGTTTGACAAGCTTGGAACTGATCCGAAACACGTCGCTCTCTTGAATCCTCTTTCAATGGACATGGCCGTCATGAGACCATCTCTCGTCTACAACCTCTTGGCAGCGGCTTCATACAATTACAGAAGACAAAACAGAGATATAAAACTCTTCGAAATAGCTTCTGTTTTCAATCCGGAAAGAGAGCAGAGTGAAACAACGGCACTGGGTTTTGTTGCTACCGGGAGGGAGAACCCACTTGATTATTCAGACAAAAGAATACTTGATTTCTTCACCTTCAAGGGAGTCATTGATGAGTTGTGCTCTCTATATGGTTTGGATCCCGTGTACAATCCCCTGACGATCTCCTGGCTTGAAAAGGGCAAGGCAGTATCGGTGGACGTTGACGGAACGGAAATTGGATTTTTTGGCGCTGTGGATATCTCAGCTGCCGATGCGCTTTATGAGATAAAGAGTGGTGAAGTCTACGTAGGAGAACTCAACATTAGCACAATCGAGAGCCTGATGAAGGGATTCTCCGGAGCGAAGAAAATCTCGCCATTCCCGAGGGTTTTTAGAGATCTGTCCTTCCTTGTTCCTGGCTCAATAGCCTATGGAGAGCTGGAGGAATTAATAAGAAGAACTCTTGACGGTACCTCTTTCGAGGAGATCAGGGTCTCTGACCTTTACAGAGGCAAAGGAATTGAACCTGGATACAAGAGCATCACAGTTACCCTGGCTTTTGAATCCTTTGACAAGACTCTCACTGACGATGAGATCAATACACTCATTGAACTCGTCTTAAGAGAAACCGAGAAGATTGGTGTGAAGCTACGTGGATAACCTCCTTCTCAATAATTTCAGCAAAAAGATTCGTCTGTATCTTCCGGAACTCTGGAGAAAGATCTCCAAAGAAGAGTTCTCTATTGAACGCAAGAGTGGATACAAGGACATAGTTACCTCTGTTGATCTGGAGATCGAGGACAACCTGCGTGTCTTCCTGCACGATCTTTATCCCGAAGCAGCCTATCTCGGTGAGGAGTCCGGTCCCGATGTAAGATCTTCTACAATGTGGATCGTTGATCCAGTTGATGGAACCACAAACTTCTCAAAATCCAACCCCCATTATTCTACTCAAATAGCTCTATACAGTGAAGGCCGAGTTGTTCTCGGAGTTACCTACGATCACAACAGGAGGGAGACCTTTCATGCGATCGAGGGGCAGGGCGCTTATCTTAATAACAAAAGGATCTGGGTGAGTAAGACGAGAGAACTCCGAGAAGCCACGAGCCATGTGGGGATGCAATACTCGTCTGAAACTGCTTTCGAGCGGATTACAAGGAGAATAAATAGAGCAATAAAGATCTGCAGGGGACTGCGAATAACCGGAAGTGCCTGTCTCGATTTTGCTTACGTTGCGTCTGGAAGAGCCGACATCTTCTGGGAAGAGACACTTAAACCCTGGGATGTCGCAAGTGGCATTTTACTCGTCAAGGAAGCCGGAGGTTTTGTCGGCAGCTGTGTCGAAGAGGATTTCGACCTGTTCAATCCAAACGTCCTCGTTGCGAACAACTCACCGGAACTTGTGAAAGAATTCCGCGATAGAGTCCTGTACGACTGAACGCAATTTATTTTTCAACCTGGAGAATTCATTTCAGACTGAACATTCCGTCACAATCATGCAGTGATAACTAACGCTTATTTGAATGCTCGGCTATACTGCGATCCTTTGAAAAGGAGTTTGAGCAATAAATGCTCCACTCTCAAGAAATTACGCGCTTATTGCTGTGCAAAAGAAAAAAGCAGCCTACTTCTTAAGGCAATTGCTTCCCCCTTCCCGCTATGTCTCTTGCCGGAGCTCTCGATAATGGTCTTTCTCGCCTGATCTTTTGGACGGAACGAGATGCTGAAACAAGTTCAGAACGACGCGAAGGGCAGGCTATCGACTACGGGGTATGGGGTCTCGTGAAGAGAACCGGCAATCAATTCAGGGTTTCAATGCAACTATGGAAGTTGTCCCGACATCGGTTTGTGGGAATCCCTCGCTTTGTCATCCCGGACTTGTTTCGGGATCTAGGTTTTGATCCTCTCGGCGGAGGACAGCGAACCGTTGACAGACAACGCGGTTTTCATCGGCGTTTATCGGCGCTTAGATGGAGATCCTGTGCAGAAACACTCACAGGATGACCCTGAACGGGAGCACGAAACACAGGCATCTGTTGCAGGTTATACGGGATGATAAAGTTAAGAAGTAGGTACGAGCTACTGGGGATAAAAAGTCTTCTCTTTTTCACGCTATTCCCTTGGTCACGTCATTCTGAGATGATCCTGCTCAGAATCTGGGCCGTTTCTTGAAGCGTGGTTGGGGGTAGCGGGTAGGGTTTGGAAAGAGCAAAGGAACTGGTCCATCGTCGAACGGTTCTCCGTTCGCCGAGGAGAGCCGGTCACCGCTCGCTAGGAGACGTTCAACGCTGGAAAGAGCAAAAGATCAGCTGCAAAAAGCGGAACTGAAGTCATAATGCAAGAACTGGATGCCAAAACAAATTCAGATAGAATGTGATGTTCTCTTGATCGCCCAATATTGTCATCCCGGACTTGTTTCGGGATCTAGGTTCTGATCCTCTCGGTGGAGGACGGCGGACCGTTGACTTGCACACGGTTTTCATCACCATACAGCGGCTCTTAGATTCGAGATCCTGAGCAGAAACACGAGGATGACCCTGAACGGGAGCACGAAACACAGGCATCTGTTGCAGGTTATACGGGATGATAAAGTTAAGAAGTAGGTACGAGCTGCTGGGGATAAAAAGTCTTCTTTTTTTCACGCTATTCCCCTTGGTCACGTCATTCTGAGATGATCCTGCTCAGAATCTGGGCCGTTTCTTGAAGCGTGGTTGGGGGTAGCGGGTACGTGGTAGGAAAGAGCAAAGGAACTGGTCCATCGTCGAACGGTTCTCCGTTCTCCGGAAAGAGCATGTTCTTGGTTCCGAAGGGAGGATCTGTTCTTCGTGCTTGGCCAAGATCAAAAACGAAAAGCACGATGCTGAATCAAATTCAAACGGAATCCCATACGGTGAACCGTGAACTGGGACGCGTTGAAGAACCGTTCTTTGACAATTGTTTTGTTCTTGCACTTACAACTTGGAATAGGAAAACTTGCAACTGCTCTTTCGAAGGACGGGTCCATGATCTGGGACGATGTACGAAGGACGGCTCTTTGCAGCGAACAGCGGGTTGTGGCTAAGCGCACAGTGGTTCTGAGAGCAGGATTCTGAACCAAGTTCAGAATGACGAGATTTTCCGCATTCGAAGTTACCTTACGCTGTCACTGAATTCATTTCAGGATCATGGGTCTTGAAAAGCACGGGTCCATGATCTGGGACGATGTACGAAGGACGGCTCTTTGCAGCGCTCAGCGGATATTGTGGCCCTCGAAGCGGAACTGGGCTCGCCAAAGCGAGACTGGCCACCAAAGGTGACTGGCCTGCGAAGCAGACTGGTTTTTAAAATCTTACCCGCGAAGCGGTCATTGCGACCGCCGATGATTTTCGGCGCCTTGCGTTTAGTGTTTTATGGTAGCATGACTTCCGGCGATGTTATTCGCCGCATCACTTCAGCTCTCGCCAGTCTGCTGATTTCGGAGGACGGCGTACCGTCGGCGGTTGACCTGATAAGGCTTTCTGCAAAGCAGCCTAACTTTCTAAGGAGTCGAGGATAATCTGCTTCAGCAAAAAGTGTAATTTGTGCTCTTTTCGATCGCCTACCCATAGCTGCGAACACGATACGTTTTCAAAGAGATATTCTTCTATGTTCTTCAAACATGCAGAGGTCCTCTACGTAAACGACGCCGTTTTCGTCTGCAGCTAACTGAGCTTTTTCACTATAAATGCCTTTTTGAAGCCAGACTGCTTTGGCGCCTAGTTCTATTGCCTTCAAGGCGATGGACTCGGCCTCTTCAGAGGGTCTGAAGATTTCAACCACTTCAAGTTCTATCCCATCTGCCACAACGGCTTCGAGGTCCGGGTAGACTTTTAGGCCGCTGTACTCTTCCATACTTGGGTTGACAGGTACTATCCGATATCCCATTTCAATTAGATAGATCGGGACATAATTGGCGGCCTTTTCGGGACTCTTCGAGAAACCAACGACAACTACTGTCTTGAAAGTCTCTAGGATCTTCTTTGCGTTCTCTTTGTAGATCAAAGAACAACACCTCCAAGTATTATCAATGCTATTCCCAGAAATAGTGAGAACCAGAAGAACCAGTTTCCAAACCTGGTGTAAAGTGTAGTTTTGACCGTGGGAAGATACTGGAATTCGCCAATAACATAATCTGCATTCAACTCCTTAGAGGTCGGCAGACGCTTGACGATTCGCCCATAGGGGTCGATTATTGCAGATATTCCTGTGTTGGATACCTGAATGACGTATCTTCTATTTTCAATCGCTCTTGCAATACTTTTTGAGAGATGCTGATTCAGAGCAGTTGAAATATCGAACCAGCCATCATTTGTCGCCGTCACGATCACATTTGCGCCGTTCAGAGTAAGCCCTCTGGCGACGTTACTGTATAGCGAATCAAAGCAGATTTGAGCTCCAATGCGATGTTCGTCGACCGAGAAGATCGTAAACTCTTCTCCGGCATCAAAATAATCAAGGAATTTTAGGAAACTGAATACACCAAATACTTTGGGCCAAGGAAGAGACTCTACGAACGGGGTAAGCTGGATCTTTGCATAGTATTTATCGGAGAAGCCCTCTGCAGTAACAAATCTCACCTGATTGTAGTTGTGATCGTTGTAGGTGGGGAAACCGATCAGAATCTTCAGATTTCTTTCCTGAGCAATCTGCTGCAGCTGGGTTCCGGTTGAGTTTCTTCTTATGTCGCTCATGAAGGTTGCCTCCGGCAAAATCACGACGGAGCCCTCCGGAATCTCTCTGAGTGCTCGTGATACGACTGCCAGAGTTTCATCCGGTGGCTGGTAGTACTTCATCTGCATCGATATGTTTGTCTGCAGAGCATAGAGAGTGCTTTCATATTTGCTTGAGGAATGGGGGATCGGAACTAAGGCCGTGATAGCCGCATTAACTAGGGCTACGATTGCCACTGAAACGACAATAAGAATTGCTCTGTCTCTTGTTCTGTTCACGAAGAGATAGGAAAGACAATGATTTACGAAAACAATAATGAATACTAGAAGGAGAGGCCCACCAATAGTAAGTAACTGAGAGATTCCTTGCTGCCCATTTAGAAGCGCATCAGAGAGTCTTCCGTTAGTGAAGCCGAGCGGGCCGATCTCTCTCAGATATTCTGTAACCGTAAAGAATGAAGCGGCAAAAAGAGCTAGAATAACCGGGTATCTGTCGAAGAATCTCTGATACAAACCATAAACTAGACCAAATACTAGAAAGGGAACGGCCATTACAATTCCCATCAAGAAGAAGACGACGACCCCTATGAAATTGGGAAATGAATTCAGTACTTCGGGAACGTTCACTGTCAACACTGGGAGCTGCCAGTAATGGGTTAGAAGAAGGTATACAAAGCCCCAGACGAAGGCTCTCAAAGCCCCCTTTAGGGGTGATACATCTTTCATTGCCATGAATAAAGGGATCAGGGCGACCCATATCAAGTACCCCCAAAGCATTCCCGGCATGGCCAGTGCAGTGAGAGCTGCCGAAACAAGAACTAGGACCACTAAAGTTCACCCCTGGTTCGGAGGATTCTTTCAATTGCTTCTGCCACACCTCCGCTGTTGTTGTCTCTAACTGTGACAAAACTCGCGTGTTTTTTGACACCAAGTGGACCATTAGCCATTACGATCGGCAAAGCCACTTTCTTCAATATCTCCAAATCGTTGTAGTTATCACCTATGTGAGCTACACTATCCCAGTCTAGATTGAGATAATCGAGTATGTGCCTAAGACCTTTCTCTTTTCCAACGCCCGGTCCAAAGAACTCGTAGAATGCGTGATCTTCAAGGGAATCGTTCTTCACTACAGTGACGTTTTGGAGATGGGAATTCGACTCAAGAATAAGGTCCTTGATCAAGGATTCTTTGCCTTCTACAGCGATTTCTGGAATTCCGTCGTTTGAGATTCTCTTTAGCGGATTCTCTTCAAATACCATGCGGTACTTGTTATGTCTGTAGTACTCTCTGTAAGGGGAATCGTAAGGCCCAACGGTAGAGATATCGGGAAGTGTGAAGAAGTCAAAGAAGACCAGAGTATTCAGGCTCTTTTCTGTTGCTCTTTTGTATATCATCCTTGCCTTGCTGGGATCGAGGACAGACCTTGAAATCACCTTGATCTCTTCTCCATGGCCGAAAGTTACCAGAGCGCCGTTCTGATACGAGACAGGGACATCGATTCCAAGCTGCTCAACGTACTCATGGCCTGAAACGTAGCTTCTTCCTGTGGATATTGAAACCGCAATTCCCATTTCGAGAGCGCGGCGTATAGCATTTTCATTTTCCTGAGAGATTTTCTTCTCATCATTTAGAAGAGTACCGTCGAGATCAATAACTATGAGCCGAATCATCTTCCAACCTCCAGCAATCTATTACCTGAAAAGTCTCGAGCCTGTTGTTTTTTGACTTCACCCACCTGGCATGGATCGGAAATGCAAACTCCGGCGCCAGCCTTCCGTTAAGGACCCATTCTCTCGCTTCGGGACTGTTGAACAATCCCGGATTGGCAATGATCTTGAGCACCATGGGACCCTCTACCCATCTAACTTCATCGATCGAATCAAGCGACTCCAGAGAAGCCGCGATCCTGCCTCTCTTTCTTTCCGATGGAAGGGGACTGACATTTATCAGTGCAACGTTCCTAGAGAGCGGACCGATTATCTTTACGTTTGCCAGAGTATGTGAGAAACCATCTAATTCATCGAGCAAAATCTCATTTGAAATCGCAACCGAATATCCGTGATAGGAAGGTTTGGCCATAATTTTCAACAGGTGTTTCAACTTGCAGCCTTCCCTCACGGGTGCCTCGCCAATCTTCGGGACCTCGATATCAAGATAAGAAAGCGCTTCTTCTATCTCAGCCTTGGTCCAATTTCTCAAAGGCGCGTAAAAACCATCCTTGATCACAATTCCAGTCTTTCCCCAGGTGTCCGACTGGTTGGCCCCGGTCGCAACCAGGCCAAGAACTCCAGATCTGACAGCCGGCAGCTTGGCCAATCTGGTACATCTATTGCATGAAGGGCCACGCTTCCAAACGTTCTCTTGAGCTTCATAGCCCGGTGTAAACTCAAGTCTTAGGTCCAGCCTTTCTGCCAGGGATGCAACAATTTCTAGTCCTCTACTGTATGAGTAAGGGCCGAAACAAACGTTTATCAATTTGACTCGATCACGTCCAAGGGCTTTCGAAGCCAAGTAGGCAACCAAAGTTGAATCAAGGCCTCCCGAAAAAGCCACCGTGAGTCGTTCCCCGCCGGCCAGTTCTCTGATCTCATCTATCGTGTTGTTTATGGAATTCTCTATCTGTTCAGTCATCTTTTCAAGTATAACGCAAAGAAGGCGGCGAATGCCGCCTTCGATGTTAACTCGATTCTATCGGAGAAGGTCGCGTTTCTTCTTTACAAGGAAAGATGCTACGTTAATGCCCTTCGTTCCGCGGCCAAAGCCAGCGTCCATTCCGCAGGAAACTGCAAGGTCATTCGTTATTTGTGTTCCTCCTGAAATAATTATTACCTTGTCCCTTACACCTTTTTCAACAGCTAGTTGCGCAATCTTCGTCATATTGTCTACATGTACTTCGTTGTGAGTTATTATCGTCGAAACCAGAATCGCATCTGCTCCAGTCTCGATAGCAGCATCTATAAACTTCTCCGGAGGAATGCTCGTTCCCAAGTATGTGTATTTGAAGCCGAACTTTTCGATTCCCCCGTGTTTGATGTCGAGAATCTCCCTTATACCTACAGAATGCTCATCGTTTCCAACGGTCCCCGCCACGACTCTCATGGGATGTTCATCAATGAAGGCGGTAATCTCCTCTTCACTTAATAGATCGGGCTTTTGCGGCAGCTGCAAGGAATCTCTCTCGATCTTGAATGGGACTCTCGCCTTGAGTTCCAGATATGTGCCTTCTACGGGGTGTAGGATCGTCTTGCTTATGACGGAGGCATCTGTGAAGCCCATCCTTTTTGCGATTTCAATTGCGGCCGCCTCTGAGTGTTCGGGATCATCTGGAATGGTCATGTCGAGTTGAACCCATCCGTCACCCCACCATTCCACTTCAGGCGATATCAGGCCCTTTTCCCTGTCCTCGAGCTGCTGTGTGATCCTGAGATTCACATTGTCTGATTCATCTAGTTCGTCTATATACTTAATTTTCGCCCTGTCGTGGAGAGTGCAGCCGCCAATAGGCTCGTCTGGAGAGGATAAGCCTTCGGGAATTCTGTTGTAGCCGAAGTGTTCACAGACAGGAGCGAAGTAATCGGCATCCCTTGGGATTACGGTGCCTGCGCCTATACCTCCGTCTTTTGGTCTTGCTATCCCATCTCCATTTCGTTCCGGGTAAAGACCATTATCGACGAAGAAGCCCTTCTCCGCAGCTTCGAAGTATCCGCCGACTTCCAGTATCTCTTCCATCATAAGAATCGCCCGCATCTTCAGCTCTCGAATGCTTGGCCTTACAACTTCTTCATTTACCTTGAGCAAATCCTTGATTCCATCCAGGGCAACAAGTGTATGTTTTGCTGTTTCTACCCCTCTGATCGAATTAACATGCCAGGGAACATTTCTGCCTTCGTCGGGAGTTATCGTCGACTGGATGTCGGCTTTGGTCAATCTTGATATTAGGGTATCTAGAACATGTATTCTGGTTGCGTCGACGAGATCGGATTCGATGTATCTCGTGTTCATCTGCGCTCTGAACCTGTACTCTTTGAATAATTCGCGAACAGTTAGCGCATATATGAAGTTCAGCTTGAACTCAGGAGCCGGAGAAACGACGGGTGGAACTGTGGAGAGGGATATCAAATCCTTTTTCATTCCGGCCTTGACAGAGAACACACAGTTAATCGCGTGCTGGACGAGGAGTTCAGGCATAACCTTCCATGCTCTTTTAGCAGAGGCGTTAGCGTTATGGGCGCCGTCGATCTGCAGCATGTCGACGCTTGCCATAATCTTCTTCGCCACAGCCGCATCGACAAAGGAGCGAAGTGGATTTATTCCCCTGTATAGAATGTTGTACTGAGGATCCTGGTGTGCTCCGTTTACTCCCTCCTCTGCGAAGAGAACGGCAATTTCCGGACCGGCCACTCCGCTTACATATGAATGGAAGTTTATAGGTCTTCCAACTTCCTCCTCAATAATGTCAAGAGCCTTACGTGTGGCTCTAAGCTGCTTTCTCGTTATTGGAATACCACCGATCCCCTCGGGGGTTCCCTCTATTAGGCCGTCTATGTGACTCTGGCCGAGAGTCCTTATTACCATTATATGATCGGCCCCATGCCATGCGGCCATTCTCATTCTCCTTACATCGTCTTCGAATCTTCCAGAAGCTATCTCCGAGGTTATAACGGGATCGGGCTGAGGATCTATGTTATCAAAGTAGTGAGAAGCGGGAAGACCCACGCTGTTCTTCAGAGGTTCGGAGATCTCGTCGTAGTAGAAGCCATCGACCTTCGTGCCTTCGGGAAGTTTCTTTCTCCAGGTCCAGCCCTTTCTCTTGGGTACATAGTGTTCGAGATCCTTTAGAATCTCTTCCACTCTCAGCTTTTCATTAACGGGCAGCATTACGATCGCCTCCCCTGAAGTTAGAAACGAGAGCTTCCCATCCCTTTCCGACAGCTAGTTCTTCAACCGCCTTTTCCAGGGTCAGTGAATTCATCTTCGCGTAGGTTAGAACGATATTTCCGGCGCCCTTCCCGAGCAAACCGTGTTCGACGGCCTTCGTGACTATTGATCCAGCCTGCAAACTATCAAACCCCATTCTAAGAAGCACAGAGCGTTCGATTGAAGGGCTTGTATTAGCCTTCGCAAGATCTATCAAGGGTTCAACAATCTTATCAGCTAGCTCCCAGAATCTTCTGTCGAGCTCCTCGTCGGTTAGATTCTTAAGATGCACACTCCGCTTCTCGAAATCATCACTTCTCTGAATCGACATCATCACTTACCTCCTTAACCAGTTCCCGAACCTTTGTCACAGGTATCTTCAGCTCTTCAGAGAGAAACTCGAAATCGCTATCGATCAGCGTTACTCCCTGTTTCATGAGTTGCTTGATATAAGACCTTCTGAGATCGTCCATATTCACTTCTTTGTAAGCAATCTGCGAGTAGCTTTCGGGAATTGCGATTCTCTTGCCAGGTGAATCCATCTTGATCGGGTCTCCCCTGACTATCTCTATTCCATTGTCTCTCGCGAATGTAAGCTGTGCGCTCGGGAGCTTCCCGGCGCCTGTATACTCGGTCTCCTGGACCACTATGGTCTTGTCTTCGGGCAATTCTCTTGCGAGAGCTATTGCCGCAGTCAGACTGGTGTTGCCAGCCGGTCCCCGTTGTAATCCCTCCAGCCTGGCCAGCATTTCGGTAACGTAGAAGACCTCTCCTTGAGTGACCAGAAGATATCTATCCATATATCTCAGTGCTCGTGCAGCGTTTCGGGGAACATCGGATCTATCGGGGAGAACGGCAAAGGGTATGCCGAAACCGGTATGGCCCGTTGTGAAAGACTTCCTGTTGAAATCCCTGTTGCTAGCCATGTGAAGGCCCGAAAGATCGACGCTAACACCGATAACCTTTGTCTGATCTGCACCGGCTTTGATAAGGCCTCTGGCCGTCCCGGTCAAATTTCCACCGCCCGCATGCGTCGCGAGAACGAAGTCGGGATTTCTTCCGATAAGTGTATTTGACTGTTCTACTATCTCGTATCCGAGAGATTCTATGCCTGCAATTGCGTATGGTGTGTACAGTGAAGCGTTGAAATAGCCGGTCTCTTCAAGAAGCAAAAGAAAGTAATAGAAGAGCTCCGGGCCAACAGTCAGTTGAGCCACTTCCGCTCCGTAAGCTTCACAGGCACGAGCCTTCTCAAGTATCTCAGGCTGACCCTTTCCCCTGCTGTCGTAACACTCCTGAACAACTATGCACTTCAGGGCTCTCTTCATCGACTGAGATGCAACGGCTGCGCCATAGTTGCCGCTCGTTGCAGCGATGACTCCTTTATATCCAAGCTCCTTGGCCCGTGAAACACTTATGGAGGCCCGTCGGTCTTTAAAACTGCCTGAAGGATTCGTCGCTTCATCCTTGAGAAAGATCCTTGCGCCATAGCCGGACTTACTCATCGACCTGACCAATCTTGTGATGTTCTTCAACTCTATCAGGGGAGTGTTTCCCACTCCGGTTTCCGATTGAATCCTTCTGATGGAAGCGATCGGATGCGATGTATCCTTCATTAGCCTCTCGTAATCAAAGGCGATTCCGTCCAGTTCGTATCTGTCGTAATCGACTCCCACAGTTGCCTTCATTATCTCTTTTCTTCTTGCCATAACGGCTTCGTAAGATCTATCTTTCATCGTTATCGCCACCGGTAAGCCATCTTGTCAACTCGTTTCCCGCTTCGGACAGTTCTGGAATGTAATCACCGAAGTTATGTTCGTGAGCCGGCTCAACAGTCTCAAGCTTTCCCGACACTTTTCTCCCTGAAGCCGTTTCTACCGTTACCATCTCACCTACTTCGGACTTTTCCTCCAAGAGAAAGCCTTTAACCCTTAGTTCGAGAGGGACTTCTTTCGTGTCCTCGGGAACCGAGGGCGCTCTTTCACCCGCAGCAAGGATTATTCGACGAATCTGCACCCACTGTCCCTTAATTACACTCATACTTAGATCTCCTTGATCTCGTTAAGCAAGCACCTGGGAATCGAGAGTTCACTCATCTCCAGAAGTCCCGGACCTGCCTCAATTACGGCAGGAATCATGTTCGTGGCAAGGGCGATCGTTCCCTTTCCGCCCGGAATTTCAGGCTTTATTGATAGGTGAATGTCTGGTTCGCCAAATATGTCAATATAGTCTCCCGTGTCGACCCCTTCCTTTTCGGGAAGGATCTGCTGAGGATGAATCAGCTCTATCATCAACTTGTCTCCGCAGTAACCCCGGCCTATATGCCTGCATCCGGCCACCATTCCAGGCAAGACATGCGCAACGCTCGTCCTTCGTTCGGTTTTCGAGATGATCGGTTCTCGACTCTCCTCTATTCTGTCGATATCCCATCCCAGTGCGTTGCCGATCATTGCTATTGACTGTTGAAAGCCTATGTGCCCTACAATCTCTCCGGTTTCTATTCCCTTCTTGAACTCCTCTGGCGAGGTTCCGACTCCCTGGGTTCTCATCACGGTCCTACCGAAGGGCGAGAGGTCGTTAATCCTTCTCGCTTCGATTCTGTCAACCTTCAAGCATGCGCCCGTCATGGCGATTATTAGAAGGTCAAGTACGAATCCTGGGTTGATTCCTGTTCCCAGAATCGATACACCATAGCGCCATGCAATGTTCTCAAGCACCTCCGACTCTTCGGGATGCGAGAAAAATGGGAAAGCCATCTCTTCTGCTATCGTAAGAATGTCCACGTGGTGTCTGGCCACGGTTTCAATCTTCGTTAGAACTTCTTCGACGAAGGAATTTGTAGCAATAACCACAATGTCCGGTCTCGTTTCGGATACAGCCTTCTCCACATCTGAATAGATCTGCCGCCCAGTCTTTTCTCCGCCAAGATACTCTCCCAGGTCTCGGCCGATCTTCTGTGGATCCTTTTCAACGGCGCCAACAAGCCTGAGGCCCTCCTTCTGAGAAAGATTTCTTGCCACGCCACTACCCATGGCGCCCAGGCCCCATACCAAAACCCTGTAAGCCATAAATAAACCTCCATTCTGAACTCTAGATTATTCAATTCAATACTATCATCGGAAGAAAAGCGAAGCTATTTGAGCAAAATGCGGCTATTCGTGAAAAAACCCGTTTAAACACACCTTGCGTGAGTATGTTTGAGTATGCGTAAGTATGGATAAGATAACTAGAAGTGAGAATGACTCAGTACTCTATGGCGACTCTCTTGATCTCTTCGAGTGAAGTTATTCCGTCTATTACCTTCTGAACGCCGTCATTGTAAAGCGTTCTCATGCCACCGGATATTGCGGCGGCTGCGATCTCCCTTTCGGAAGCGTTTTCGCCTATAAGCTGTCTCAGCTTATTATCGACTACAAGTATCTCGCTGATACTGGTTCTTCCCCTGTATCCCATTCCGCGACACTCGGGGCAGCCGTTGCCGGGGATGTACTCACTGAAATCATCGCGATTGGGATAAAGCATCGAAGCTATCTTCCTTACTTCCTCTCTCACGGGAATCTTAACCTTGCAGTTGTTGCAGAGCTTACGGACCAGTCGCTGGCCCATGACTCCAATCAGGGATGTGCCAAGAAGAAATGGGTCGACACCCATATTGACAAGACGGGCCACGGCACCTGCTGCGCTGTTCGTATGAATCGTTGAAAAGACCAGATGGCCGGTAAGTGAAGCCTCAATTGCCAGTTGGGCCGTCTCCCTGTCACGAATCTCTCCGACCATTATTATGTCGGGGTCCTGACGGAGAAATGATCTTAGGTATCTGGCAAAGGTCAATCCTATGTCTGTGTTTACCTGACACTGAGAGATTCCCTCAATGGTATATTCAACGGGGTCTTCGGCTGTAAGTACGTTTACTTTGTCGGAAGTAACCTGGTTTAGAACGGCAACGAGAGTGGTCGATTTTCCGCTACCCGTGGGACCGGATACCAGAATGATGCCGTATGGAGAAGTAATGATGCTTTCAAAACGCTGTCGGTTGTACTCCGAAAGGCCAAGGTCCTCGAGCTGTTTCTTCGCATTCGAGACACGGAGAATTCTCATGACGACCTTCTCACCGAAAATCGTCGGCATCGTCGAGACCCTCATGTCGAACTGCTCATTGCCACGGCGGATGTAGAACTTTCCGTCCTGCGGCATTCTCTTCTCAGAGATGTCTAGGTTACTCATAACCTTGATTCTAGAGACAACAGAATTATGTGCCTTTCTAGGATAGCTCAGTATCTTTCTCAGAACCCCGTCGACCCTCATCCTCGCTACGGCCATCTTTTCATAAGGTTCGAGATGGATGTCACTGGCGTCGCTTCTTATACCGTTATCGAGAAGTGAGTTTATGAATTTCGCGACCGGTGTGTCATCCGTTTCGTCGACCTTTTGCTCGTCGAGATCGACTTCTGAGTGCTGGTCTATGCTAAAGGTATTGTCGATTATCTCACTCGAAGCAGATTCTTCGTATGACGACCTGTAGAGAGCGTCGAACATCGGGGGAGGTACGAGAAGAGTGCTAATCTTGTTCCCGGTAAGGAATGAAAGCTCTCTGTCTATCTGGGGAACCTTCAGAACATCGGTCGTTACAACTCTCAGAAGACCATTTTCTGGAAGATACTCTATAGGTATCACATTCAGCCTGTCGGCGACAGGCTTGGGAATCATCCTGAGAACTTCTGGAGAAAGCATGTTAGGTAGATCTTCCAGTACCTTCAGGCCGTACTGCTTCGAAAGCGAATCGTAGATGTCCTCCCAGGAGATTACTCCCATCCCAACGAGGACTTCTCCGATCGGCTTATTTACTTTTTTCTGCAGAGAAACAGCCTGCTGGAGAGTATCTTCGCTTATCAAACCCTGGTCTATTAAAAGCTCTCCGAGTCTCTTGTAGACTCTCAACAATTACTCCTCCTCGCTAAGATCCAATCCAAACCTATAAATTGCAGGGATATCGGAAGCATCGCCCATCAGTTCACCTTCGTCGAGTTCCAGACCAGCCGCAATTAAAGTTATATCCAGTTCATCATCATTCATGTCGGGGTCGACAATAAGGCCGAGTTTCACATCGGCATCTTCGCTGCAGTTCTGTCTAACAATCGCCGCGGCGATATTCATTTCTCTAAGAGTTATATTCTTTGCAGAGACGTTCAGGATTATACCGGTTGCGTTATCTATGGGCTTTTCGAGAAGTCTGCTCTCAAGAGCTCTTCTTGCTGCTTCTTCGGCCCGTCTCTCACCCGAGCCGACTCCGATCCCTAGCATGGCCGTACCTGCATTTCTCAGAACTGATTCGACATCGGCGAAGTCAAGGTTGATGTAGCCACGTTTAGTTATTAACTCAGAGATACCCTTGATTCCGTGATGAAGCGTCTCGTCGGCCTTCGCAAATGCATCGACAATGGAAGTGTTTGGTGGTAGTTCCTGTAGTAACTTATTATTCGAGATTCGAATCAAAGTATCTACGGAATTCTTCAGCCTTCTGAGGCCCTCGTGTGCAGTCTTTAAACGGGTATTTCCTTCGAAGAAGAAGGGAGTTGTGACCACTGCAACCGTCAGAATTCCCATTTCTCTTGCGATAGAGGCTACTATCGGGGCTGCACCTGTACCGGTGCCTCCGCCCATTCCTGCGGTAATAAATAAAAGGTCTGTGTCTTCAAGGAACGTACCAATCTCATCTACCGATTCTTCTGCAGCTCTCTCACCGACATTGGGGTTACCGCCGGCTCCCAGACCCCTTGTCAACTCCGTACCGAGCTGGATCTTCAGGTCGGCTTTATTGCTTTCAAGGACCTGGACATCAGTATTGGCAGCAATAAATGTGACACCGTGAATGCCTTCGGATATCATCCTGTTGACTGCATTACCACCGGCTCCGCCCACACCGATTACTTTTATGGAAGGCAATCTAATTTGTGTGTTTTTTTTGCCTGTGTCAATCTCAAAGCTCATCATCTACACCTCCAAAGAAGAGGGATCTAATAAAAGATGCAAAACCTTTCTTGGGTCTCTCTACCACACTTTCCACCGCTTCTCCCTGAATCTCTTCTGGGGAGACCAGATTGCCCAAACACGAACTGAATATGGGATCATTAGCAACATCGTGACTATTCTCAATTCGCCTGTTAAAGCTCGTTTCGTACGTACCGATTCTCACGGGCATCTTAAGAGACTCGACTCCCACATCCGTTAACCCCCTGAGCTTAGATCCACCGCCTGTGAAGACCACTCCTCCCGGTATTCTCTCTTCTGAATACTCGGGATTGTTTATTACGAAGAGTTGAATCTCTTTGCGAATCTTATTCAGGAGTTCTTTAACCCTTGCATAGATGACTGTTGAGAGTCTTCTGACGGAGACATTCTTCCTTGTCCTCTCGTCCAGTCCAAAATACTCTACCACATCTTCAGCATCGGGCGGGAACATGCTGCAGTGGCCGTAATTCACGAGCAGTCTTTCGGCCTCGTCGACAGAAGTACCCAGGACTCTAGCGATGTCGAGAACGATATGTCGAATTCCAAGAGGAATTCTCGAAATGTATACGGGAAGGTTTTCTCTGTAGATTACCATTTCCGAGAAACTATGGCCAAGAACTACGCTGACCACACCGTGCTGCTTCTCGGTATCCGTGAGTACGGCCTCGGAGGCGGAGATAAGCGCAGGAGAGATGAAGAAGTCACCTCTGCCAAAAAGCTCTTCGAAGAGCCTCCGGAATATCTCTACTGATTTGCCTTCGCTGGAAACGAAGACCATCTCGACATTGAGTTTCTTCGCGTACATCTCAACCGGGTTGAAAACGACTTTGTCATCGTCGAGAATGTATTTGCGAATGTAACTCCTGTGTATGTTGGTGTTCCCGGTCTTCATTTTCTCGGCCTTGAGTCTGCTCATCAAACCGACAATTGTCTGTTCCTTTACCATCACCTGTTTATCTTCAGACAGGACTTCTTCGATATTTTGAGAGAATACCGAGTAATCACCATCCGTAAAACTTATCTTGAAGTCCGCTTCAACGTCCTTCTTTCCCATTTGACCCGTAAGATCTTCGATCAACTTCTGAATAGACTGTTTAAGAGCGACAGCATCTTTCACTTCGCCCTTGTCGAGTCCAACAGTCTTAACGCTTCCATAGGCTTCAAGAGTCATCTCACCTGTCTGTTCTCTACTTACCACCACACCTTTTAGGGTGTTCGTGCCAACATCGAGAGAAACTGTATAATCCTTTCCCCTGGCCATCAATGTCACCTCGCTCTCAACAGTTTACCATCACTCAAGAAAATATATTCGCTCCTGTCGGAGGCGTTTTCCAACTGAAGAAGCAGCTCCTTGTTTGTCTCCAAACTCTCCCAATCAAGTACCTTAACTCTGATTCCTCTCCTGAGAAGCAACACGTTGTTCTCGAAATCAAAGTACGATACCAGTGCAAGAACTCTTCTGTCAGCAAGAATGCCCTCTACCGCTCCGGCAAAAATATCTATGTCTCTTTCGCTGGCTACATAAACTCCATCGGTCAGAATGAACTGTATTCCACCCATAATCGGATAGCTTAGAATTTCAGAAAGATGGGCATAGTCTACTATAACAAAATCCTCCGAAACCCAGTAGTATTTGCCCTCGTAACTGACGATATACTTACCAGGTTTCAAATAAACTCTACCGCCTGAAACATCAACACTTCCCGGTGGGTAAATTATATCAGTTTTCCAGGCTCTTCTAAAGGCCAGCGGAAATTCAATGAGAATCTCGTCCTTATTTACAATCCTGGTTAACTGCTCTACGGGTTCAGTGAAAAACGACTCTAGCACGAAGTTCACTATAGACAATATCCACATGGCAAAGAGAATCACCATGCAAATTCCGGCTCTCAGTGAAAGACTCATACGTCAAGATTGGAAATACTCAGTGCATGCCGTTGGATAAACGACCTTCTTTCCTCCACCTCGCTACCCATTAGTATTGTGAATACCCGATCTGCTTCCTCCGCATCTTCTATGGTTATCTTCACAAGTTTTCTGTCATTTGGATTCATCGTTGTTTCCCACAGTTGCTCGGGATTCATCTCGCCGAGTCCCTTGAATCTCGAGTAATTCAGTTTTCTGTCTGAATGCTCCTTAAGAAAAGTCGTCAACTCCTCGTCGCTGTAGAAGTAGTGCTTTTGCCTGTTCAACTCGATCTTGTACAGGGGGGCTTGAGCAACGTAGACCTTTCCGTTTGTTATGAGTGGGGTCATGTAACGATAGAAGAGAGTCAAGAGAAGTGTCGTGATATGTGCGCCGTCTACGTCGGCGTCAGTCATGATGATTATCTTCCCGTATCTCAGATTCTTGATCTCGAAATCCTCCCCCATCCCGGTTCCAAGGGCAACAATGATATTACTTATCGTTTCGCTTTTCAACATTCTGTCCAGACCGGCCTTTTCGACGTTCAATATCTTTCCCCGGAGAGGGAGTATGGCTTGCGTCTCCCTCGAACGTGCCATCTTTGCCGAACCACCGGCAGAATCACCTTCAACTATGAAGATCTCTGTCTCGTCAAGGTTCTCGGAGATACAATCGGCTAGTTTGCCTGGCAGGGTCGTGTTTTCGAGCGCGTTCTTTCTGCGGACCATTTCTCTAGCCTTTTTGGCAGCAAGCCTTGCCCTGGAAGCCTCCAGAGCTTTACTGAGGATCGCTTTGAGATCCTTTTGATTGTAATCGAAGTACTCTTCAAGCTTCTCCTTGACTACCTTCATTACTGCTTCGAAAGCCTCGTCATTTCCAAGTTTTGCCTTTGTCTGACCCTCAAACTGAGGTTCCTTGACAAAGACGCTTAGGATTGCTGACAGCCCTTCTCGAAGATCTTCGCCCTGAAGGTTCGGATCCTTGTCTTTGAGTACGTTGTGCTTTCTGCCGACATCATTCATTGTCTTCGTTAGAACCGTCTTGAAGCCAGTCAAGTGGGTTCCGCCCTCTATGGTCTTTATGTTGTTTACGAAAGTAAGAATGTCTTCGTCGTAGGAAGATGTGTACTGCATTGCAAGCTGTATCTTGACATCGTTGTACGTGCCTTCTAAATAGATCGGATCCTTATGGATGGATTTCTTGTTCTTCGTTAGAGCCTTCACGAACTCTACGATTCCGCCTTCGAAATGATAGCTCCTCTTTTCTCCGATTCTTCTGTCTTCGAAGGTGATCTTGATTCCACCGTTGAGGTAAGCAAGTTCCTTGAACCTCGCCTCAAGAATATCGAAGTCGAAGTCAGTAACGGTAAAAACAAGTGGATCGGGCTTGAAACTTGTTACCGTTCCCGTCTCGTTGGTCTCCCCGACGACTTCCACCGGAGCAAGGGCCTTGCCTCGTTCGTATTTCTGCCTGTAAATCTTTCCATCGACCATTACCTCAACGATCATCCACTCGGACAGGGCATTGACAACGGAAGCGCCCACACCGTGAAGACCTCCGCTGATCTTGTAAGAGTCCTTGGAGAACTTGCCTCCCGCGTGAAGCGTTGTCATTACAACTTCGAGAGCGCTTGTCCCGGTATCGGGATGGATGTCTATCGGAATTCCACGCCCGTTGTCACTAACAATTACAGAGCCGTCCTCCGTAATTACGATATTGATTCTGTCGCAGAATCCCCCCATAGCTTCGTCGATACTGTTGTCCACGATCTCGTAGACAAGATGGTGAAGCCCCGACTTTCCTGTCGACCCAATGTACATTCCGGGTCGTTTTCTGACGGGATCCAGTCCCTTCAGAATCTTTATGTTTTGTGCGTTGTATAAATCAGACATTTAACACCTCCAGGTCTACCGTCCAATTCTAAATCTGATTCTCTTTATTGCTTCTACTCCCAGTGAAGAGTTCATCCTTTCAAGCAGGATTTTCTCTCGCAGTTTCATCTCATTAAGCCACATACCGTCGTCGACTCGAATTATCAGGGTTCCTTCCGAGAAATCGACGATCGACGAGTGATTTGCGATAGGCTCTCCAACGATCTCTTCCCAATCTTTGTTTAGCTCAAAAACCCGTATCTTTCTGAACAGGCTTGAGCTCTTCGCGAGATCGTTAAATATCTGCCCTATAGTTCGATGGTTCCACTTCATCCAATCCGCTCCAGTTACTATCCTCGGTCATTATATATCCTTCGAAATTATCCAGCAGCAGTCTAGTTATACCATCGGTGAAGTCTTCAATAAGCACTTTATCTTCAAGTCTTCGCACCGGGACGATCCCGACGCTCGTGTGAGTTATGAAGATCTCGTCGGCGCAGAAAAGCTCCCATGCGGGAACCGGTCTCTTCTCCACCGAAATCTCCAGCGATTCGCACAGCCCGATTACGTTGTCTCTGGTAATTCCCGGAAGTACCCCGGATCTTATGTCGGGCGTAACAACTGAACCGTCCATCACGAGGAAGACGTTCGAAAAGGAGCCTTCACAGACGTTACCCTTTTCATTCAAAATGAGCATGTCGTAGTTGTCCCCGAGCGCCTTTCTCGTCCTTATGATCCAGCTTGAACCGGGCATTTTCAGTTGAGGATTGACTATGTCGGCGGAGGGCTTCAAAAAAGGTGAGATTGAGATCTTTACGCCCAGTTCGTAGATGTCTTTAGATGGTGAAGGAAGGTCACTGAAAATAATCGCTGGTCTACTTCGTGCTCCATCACTGATAAGGGAGATTCGAATTCTGAAATCCTGGGTCTGAAATCCCTTGTTTTTTTCCAGCCCCTCTATGATTATTGAGTTGAGTTCCTTGCAGCTAAATGGAACTTCCAGCCCCATCAGAGCAGCCGACTGCTTAAGTCTCTCAAAATGCTTTCTGAATGCAAAAGGCAATCCGTTGTACGTTCGAACTACTTCATAGACCGACTCGCTGTTCATTACGCCCGGATAGAGAACACTTACGAGCGAAGACTGTTCATCGCACCACTGATCGGCAATATAGTTCAGCATCGGAACCCTCCCTTTGACTCTCAATAGAAATTATCGTTGTATTCACAAAGCCTTCGTGTGCCCCTTCAATTGCATGAGGCGCATAGAACTCATCGAATCCGCTGCTTTCTGTATGGCCTGTCTTTTGGATCAAAACACTTGCCTTTCTCCCGATTTGTCTCTCGAGATACTTTTTCCTTGATCTCTTTCCAGCCTCGATTAGCTCGTGCGATCTAGCTTTCTTCGTGCCTGAATCTATCTGATCCTTCATCTCCGCTGCTTCCGTTCCCGGTCTCCTCGAAAAACGGAAGACGTGCACCTTCAAGAATTCAACCTGTTCAACGACTTTCAGACTCTCTTTATGGTCTGAGTCATTCTCACCTGGGAATCCAGCTATAAGATCTGTGGTGAATGCGAATCTTGTATCGACCGATCTGGCCCTATCTACTGCTCTTAGGTACTCATCTACAGTGTACTTCCGTCTCATCGCTCTTAGTATTCTATCTGAACCGCTTTGAAGAGAGAGATGCAGGTGTCTCGCCATCCTCCGAGAAGTAGTGATTAAATGAAGGAGCTCACCGTCCACTCTATCCGGGTCCAGGGAACCTAGCCGGATTCTCCATTCTCCTTCGAGCTTATCGAGCTCGATGAGCAGTTTCACCAGCGAGGAATCGAGATCGAAGCCATAGTACCCAATATTGATTCCGGTCAAAACGATCTCTCTGTAACCTCTGGAAACCAATCCTTCAAACTCCCTCTTCACCAGATCTATTGGTTTACTAATAATCTTGCTTCCCCTTGCGAGCCTCACTCTACAATAAGAGCAGCAATTCAGGCAGCCGTCCTCAATCCCTAGGAAGGCCCTCGTTCTTCCTTCAATGCTTGAAGTGACGGTTAGAAATTCACTTGGTGCAACTCCGTCGGGGCGATTAAGCTGACGAGATACATACTTGTGTATTGCCTTTTTTTCTCTGACTCCGATTACTTCATCAGCTCCAAGTTCTCTTAACTCATTAGGAGAAAGCTGTGAGTAGCAACCGGTTATTATGATTTTTGAGTTGGGATTAAGTCCCTTCAACCTCCTGAAAAGCTGCCTGAGTTTTCGTTCTGCTTCGGAGGTTACTGTACACGAATTCACAATGAAGAGATCTGCCTTGTCCTGTGAAAAGCCCACTTGGTAATCGTGCAGCATCTCGGCCATTGCCTGGGATTCGTATTGGTTCATTTTGCAGCCAAACGTATAGATTGAAACCTTTTGCTTCATCTATTGATCTTGCCTTGAGTCGCTACGTGTATAAGATAAATCCTGTTTACTATTCCCACTAGCTTTCCTTCATCGTCTACGACGGGCATGATTTTAAGCCCGTTCTTGATCAGAAGGTCGGCTGCGTATATAACCGTATCGTCGGGCTTTATAAGAACAGGAGGTTTGACCATGTGTTGAGAAACGTGATCATCCTTTATCTTGCCGAGCCGGATAACGAACTGGTGAGTATCGGGAATGAACGATGCCGATTGAAGAAGGCTGAAGTAACTTGGGAGAGCGCTTTTGATAACGTCGCTTTCGCTCAAGAATCCCACAACCTTGAACTCCTGATCTACCACCGGTAACCCTGATTTATTCTGTCTCAAGCAGAATACAATGAAATCCTCGATCGTCTCATCTTCGAAGATTGCCGATACGTCTCTTATCATAGCTTCTTTTACTTTCATAGAGATCACTCCAGCTTTCGGATATCGAAGGAATCAAGATGTTGCTCGATATCCTCAAGTGAGATAAGTTCCTTACCTATATATTCGGCTTCCGCAACGGCAGCAGCCATTCCCCTCTTCGCCGCCAGAAAGCAATCGTTCTCGTTTTCTATCATGGAATGTACCACTCCTGCCATGAAGGCATCTCCGGTTCCCAAAAGGTGAGACCTATCTATGTGGCCCTTGGTTTTGAACAACCATATTCCGTCTCTCGTGGCTATGACGTCGCCTTCAATAGCATAAGAAAGTATCGCCAATCGGGAACCGCTTTCAATAATCTTCTTCGCGGTCCTGACGTAATCTTCGAGTTCTACCATGGTCTCGCCGAATAACAGTTTCCTGCTTCTCAAATCAGGTCTGGCAACGGTGATAACTCCAGCCTCCACAGCTATTTCGAATGCCGGCCCGATTCCTTCTGCAAAGGAAATCTTGCCCGAGTCAGTGACTTTCTTGCACAGAGTCTTACAGATGTCGTTGTCTACGCCTCTCGGAATGCTGCCCGAGACGACTACATGCTTCGCCCTTGAAAGAGCGACTTCGAATCTTCGAATGAACATCCTCAAATCATCAGACTTGATCAAAGGTCCGGATGAGTTAATCTCTGTTATAGTCTCGCCAAGCGGATCGACGATTGCTATGTTTTCCCTGGTCTCTTCTTCTACATGGACAAAGGCGGTTGTGATCAGATCACTGATCAAACGCAGTCTCTCTTCAACGACTTTTCCTATGTATCCACCCAGAAATCCCATGGCAACGTTCCGGACTCCGAGACCGGAGAGAATAACCGATACGTTTATGCCCTTACCGCCTGGGTCCATTACCGAGTAGCTGGGATTCTTCACCCTGTGGAACTCGTTAATCTTGAAATTTTCAACAATGATCTCCCTGTCCAGTGCAGGGTTAAGCGTAACGGTAAGAACGTCCACGGTTCACCTCCGATGGGGAGAAATTATCGGTTGTTCAAAACGAAAACTTCGGGACTTCCGACATATGAAATTTTACCATTTTTAAGAACAATCAACAAATCGGAAATGTCTAGAAGCCTCAAAACAAACCTTGAAGAGATTATCATTGTCACACCGTTCCTTGTATCCAAAAGAACGTTTTTCACTTCAGTACAGGCGTCGTCATCTAGGTGGTCTAAAATGTTGTCGAGAATGATTATCTCCGGGTGTCGTATGAGGGTGGAGAATACGAGCAGCGAGAGTCTCTTGAAAAGAGGTATTGTCTTTAGAGAGGTTTCCGCCTTCAGTGAAAGCAAGTCCAGGAGATCAAGTTCATGAAAGAGGTCCAATTCGCTTTCCGCGAAGTCTTCGAACTCAAATCGCTTGCCTTTCAAAAACCTGAAGAATTCTATTAGAGTAAAATTAGACATTGCCTCGAGAAAGGTCGTGTCGACGTAAGCAACTCTCTTCCTCACGCTCTTTCTTTCGAGGGAGTCTATATCCTCGCCGAACAGCTTGATCGATCCTGTATAGCTAACTCTGTCAAACAGTTCTTCGTTCAAGTGAATGAAACTTCTGAGAAGCGCCGATTTACCAGCCCCTCTTGCTCCTTGCAGGAGTGCGATGCTCCCCTTTGGCACATCAAAGGTGATGCCGTCGAGCATCTTCCTTCCCTCGACGAGTAGAGTAAAACCTTTCAATGAAAGAGCAGTCTCAATCACGAGACTGCTCCTCTTTGCCGTTCTTATCGTTCAAGCGACTAAACATTTCCGTGCTGGCGAGTAAATCGCCATTCTTAGCTTTTTTCAATAATTCAATTTGGGAAAGAATCCTGGGACTTGTTTCAACCGGTCTTGCTTTCTTTTTCTCAACCAAGTTTTCACGTCCCTTCGCTGGTGTACTTTATTATAAACATAGACTCTTTGCTCTGAAATGATGCAATAATTAACAGCCTGTAATTAAATGGCTAAATCAGTCGCGCTTGGACGTGTTCAGCATACCCAGGAGAGCCTTGAGCTGCTTGCTTCTGGAAGGATGTCTGAGCTTTCTTAGTGCCTTTACTTCGATCTGACGGATTCTCTCTCTAGTTACGTTAAAAAATTGACCGACTTCTTCTAGAGTCTTTGTCTTTCCGTCTAGAAGTCCATACCTCATCTTGAGCACCATCGCCTCTCTCGGCGAAAGAGTATCGAGAATCTGATCGATCTGCTCTCTAAGAAGCATCTTCATCGCGGCTTCCTCTGGCTGTTCCATGGAGTCATCGTGGATAAAGTCGCCCATAGTCGATTCTTCGTCGCCACTTATCGGCGATTCGAGAGAGACGGTTTCTTTCGAGGCGGCGAGGATCTCCTCTATCTTTTCCGGTGTCTTGCCGGTTAGGTTTCCAAGTTCCTCTATCGTTGGATACTCACCATGGTCCTGCAAGTGTTCACGTATTACTTTGTTTAGCTTGTTTATCGTTTCAACCATATGGACAGGAACTCTTATAGTTCTTGCCTGGTCTGCAATAGCTCTGGTTATAGCCTGTCTTATCCACCATGTGGCGTAAGTGCTGAACTTGTATCCCTTTTTCCAGTCGAATTTCTCTACAGCCTTAATAAGCCCGATGTTTCCCTCTTGAATGAGATCAAGGAAGGTCAAACCGCGTCCGATATACCTCTTTGCGATGGAAACTACCAGTCTCAAGTTTGCAGTGATCAGCTCTTCCTTAGCCTTCGGCTCTCCCTTTTGTGCCCGACGGGCGAGCTCCCTTTCCCTGCTTGGCGTAAGAAGAGAGATCTTGCCAATTTCCTTCAGATACATCTTTATTGGGTCCTTTAATGATATGTTGTCATACATCTCAGGCGTAGTTTCAAGTATCGAAACAAGCTCCTCGCTGCTTTCGCTTTCTATGTCATCGTCATCTTCAACTGGCTCCTTTTCGACGATATTGATCTTGTTCTTTTCAAATTCCTCGTATATCGATTCAACAAGACTAGAGTCAAAGCCTTCGTAATCCGGCGGAAAAGCGCTGTCTATATCTTCGTATGTAACAAATCCCTTCTTCTTTCCCTGTCTAAGCAGTTTCTTGATTCGTTTGTCTATCTCTTCCTTAGTCATTAGAGCACTGTTATCGCCTGTTTCATCTGAATCGGCTTCGTCATCCGCTATTTTCTCGGCAAGAGATTTGATGTTATCCGCAATAACCTTGGCCCCTGACTTTGTTTTCTTCTGTTTTTCCAAACTAATCGCCACCCTTCATCTTTCTCTCGAGCATTCTTCTTAGCTCGATCCTCCTGATCAGCAAAGCCTTTCTTGCCCCCTCATCCTTGACCTTTGGAAGTCTTCGGTCAATCTCTGCCATCTCCTCTTCCACAAGTCTCTTGTTGGCATACAATCCGGTTGACTGGAGAACACGTTGTGCGGTATCAAAATCAATGCAAGTAGATGCCAGTTCGATCAGTTCTCTGCCTATACTTTCTTCCACCAGATCGAGTAACTCCTCAAGTTCCAGACCCTTTTTCATTCCTTTAAGGAGTTCCTTCAGGTCTCTGCTTTCATTCATCAACTCTAGCTGTTTGACAACCGTTGCCCGCAGCTTTGGATGCTGCAAATATATCCTTATGTGATCCTTGAGTTTCAGAGCTAAACCGCTTTTCATTTCCCCGCCGGAGCTCTTCGACATTCCACCGCGAAGTGCGGATTCAAGCTCTCGCTCCGAATAACCTGTCTTCTGTGCAAGCGCTGCAATCGTCGACTGGACGGCAGCAAGGTTTCCAGTGCTTCTGAATGAGATCACATATGGTTTGAGATGCTCTATCAGGTGCTTTCGGCCCAAAGGAATCGACAGATCGAGTTTTCTCGAAAAGAACTCGACTCTGAAGGCAGGGCCCGGAATCGCAAGCGCGAGGGTCTCCTTTATCGCCTTTGGACCTTCTGCAACAAACAAATCGGCCGGATCTTTCTGATCTCTCGAAAAAACAACGGCCGTTCCAAAGTCCAGCTTCTCTGCAATGTCTATGGACCTAAGTGATGCTGTCTGACCAGCCTCGTCGGAATCTAGAAAGAACAAGAGGTTACGCGTATAATTTCCGAGAATTCTAAGATGCCTTTCCGTCAGCGCAGTACCGAGTAGGCCCACCGAGTTCGTTATTCCTGCCTCGAACAGGGAAATGACATCAAAGTACCCTTCTGCGATCACCGCGTAGTTCAACTGCTTAATGGCCGCCCTGGCACGTGAAAGATTGAATAAGAGTCTATTTTTCTGGAAGTATTTCGACTCGGATGAGTTGATGTATTTCGGTCCCTTTTCGGCATCCATGATTCTACCGCCGAATCCAACAACTTTACCCGATTCATTGTCAATCGGAATCATAAGCCTGCCAGCAAATCTATCGCTATAGGTCGCCCCTCTCCTCACCAGAATCCCCAGTTGAAGAAGAGTCTTTTCATCGGTTCTAAGTTTCGACGGCAGTGACTGCGGAAAAGTTCTTTCATCCGGTGAATAACCGAGCTGAAATTCGTCTATCGTGTTCTGGGAGATCCTTCGCTTTTCCAGAAGATAGGCCAGTGTCTCGGGCCTCTTCTCTTTTAGTTCTCTATTGTAAATACCCGCAAGCCGAGACATGATCGTTGTGAATTTATCGTACTCGGACTCGGCCGTATCGACCTGAATGGGAATGCCTGCATAATCGGCAAGTCTCTTAACTGCCTCTGCGAACGAAAGATTCTCGATCTTCTGATAGAAAGAAATCACATCACCTTTTTCACCGCAGCCAAAGCAATGAAAGAAGCCCCTTTGAGGGTGGACATAAAATGAAGGGTCGTTGTCGTTGTGAAACGGGCATAGTCCCCTGTAAGAGCTTCCGGCCTTCTGCAGGTTCACATAGCGCCCTATGAAATCGACGATGTTTATGGATTTTTTTATCTCGTCGAGTTCCTCTTTGGTGAACACTGAATCACCACCGGCAAAAAAAGGCCCATACGCTCTATGTACGGGCCGTATTTTTCGAAACGTGTTAACGCTTGGAGAATTGAGGTGCTCTTCTTGCTTTCTTGAGGCCGTATTTCTTTCTCTCGACTTCTCTTGGGTCTCTCGTCAAGAGACTGTTCTGTCGTAGAAGCTTCTTGAGATCAGGATTGAACTTAACAAGCGCTCTGGCGATTCCTAGACTTATCGCACCAGCCTGGCCGCCAAGTCCACCGCCGTTTACTCTTATGATCATGTCGAATCTACCTATGGTGTTTGTGACAACGGCGGGTTTCAGTGCACTCCTGACCCATGCGTCATTTGAAAGGTATTCCTTAAGATCCTTGTATTCTTTTCCATTTATTAAGAGCTTACCGGTTCCAGGTCTCAGGTGAACTCTCGCAACAGAGGTCTTCCTTCTGCCTGTTCCGTAATAATCAACAAAGTCAGCCATGCCTCAACCTCCTCATTTAACCAGTTCGATAAGTTCGGGCTTCTGAGCGGCGTGTTCATGCTCGGGACCTGCATATACCTTGAGTTTCTTAAGCATCTTTTCACCAAGAGCCTTCTTGGGGAGCATTCTCTTCACTGCAAGTCTTACAACCCTATCCGGGAACTTGTCCATCATCTGTCTTGCCGTTCTTTCCTTTATGCCTCCCGGATAACCCGAGTATCTGTAGTACTTCTTTTGGTCGAGTTTCTTGCCGGTAAGCTTAACCTTGTCGGCATTAACTACTATGACGAAGTCACCGGTATCAAGATGGGGAGTATAATATGGCTTGTTCTTTCCCATCAGAACCATTGCGATCTGTCCAGCAAGTCTTCCCAGCGGGACATCAGTCGCATCGACGACGTACCATTTCTTCTCTATCTTGTTGCCATTATGATCAACCAGATAACCGAGTGTCTTCTCGATTTCTCCCTTTCTTTTCGTCTGCACCTTGGAGTGGGTTACTGCCCATCTGCACAAAGGTGTCTTCTGAATCTTCATAGATGCAATCCTCCTTAACCGAACAGCCTACTCGCTGTAGACACTAACGTACTTGCGGTTGTTCTTCTCTTCAAAGTGAACCTTGCCATCAATAAGAGCAAAGAGGGTATGGTCTCTGCCGAGTCCTACGTTCTTACCGGCGTGAATCTTTGTTCCTCTCTGTCTAACAATAATGGAACCCGCCTTCACGGCTGAAGATTCGCCTCTTTTAATCCCAAGATATTTGGGATTACTCTCTCTCCCGTTTGACCTTCCCGCGCTTTTTCGGGCCATCTCATTTCACCCCCGTCTCGATCTTCTCAATAGAGACTTCCGTGAACCACTGTCTGTGACCGTTTACTCTGTCGAAGTTCTTTCGGGGGCCAAACTTGACCACAAGCACTTTTTTGTCTCTACCGTGAGAAACAACCTTGCCTACAACTTTTGCGCCGTTCACATAAGGTTTGCCTACCGTTGCTTCTTCTCCGTTGTGGACGAGAATCACTCTGTCGAAGACTATCTCGTCTCCGCTTTCCTTTCCATTCTGCCTTTCGGTGAAGAGAGTCATGCCTTCCTCGACTCTATACTGTCTTCCCGAGGCCTCAATGATGGCATACACTAATAGCCACCTCCTCATGCAATAGAAATGTGCTGAAACCAGGTACCTTTCGGATTTTAGACCTGCTTCATGCACGAAAAACCACTCGCGATCAAAATTCTATCATAATTGGCAGTGACAGAACAGTGTAAGAGTAACGTTTATATTACGAACGAGAAAGAGTTTTGAATAGATGAGATCTCTCTGACTCCCAAGTTACCATATTGACAGCCCTATTGCCCGTGATATAATCAGTTACGAAAACGGAGGCGTATCCTAATTGGCTAAGGAGCCGGTCTCGAAAATCGGTGGGGTTGACGCCCCTTGTGGGTTCGAGTCCCACCGCCTCCGCCAGCGGGCCGTTGCGCCCTTATTTTTTGGAGGTGGTATCGTGATCCTCAAGGAGATCCTAGAGCTTCTGAAGAGTAAGAAGGGTAAGATGGATTACTCCATTCCAAAGGAGTGGTTACCTGACGGGTACTCAGGTACCTTGAAGCTTAGAGATCGATACATATTTGTGGACCCATACGAATTCGGCTCAAGCATAATTGAAAGCATAGCCGCTAAAGCCGAACCGGGAGTCGATTATTCGAAGTCGCTGGGCAGGATTAGAAACGAGAGCGACAATCTTTGGATCAAATCCGCAATCGTCTACGGATCATTCGTCAGGTCGACCGCAGCCTACTCGCATCAAGACCCGGAATTCTTCTCAGATCTCCATTCGCAAGAATACTCGGAATCAGGGACCTTCCTTAAGATGATCTATATGCTTCCATATCTATCGAAGATGGGCTTCGACACTCTTTACTTCCTCCCTGTTACCAGTTACAGCGACAAGTTCAAGAAGGGAGAACTAGGCTCACCTTACTCCGTGAAGGATTTCTTCTCAATCGATGAACGCTACCACGATGTCTTGCTTGAGGATATGGACGTCGAACGCGAATTCAAGGCATTTGTCGAAGCGGCCCATATTATGGGAATGAGGATCGTTCTAGACTTCATCCCGAGAACTTCCGCTAGAGACTCTGCCTTAATACTCAAACATCCCGAGTGGTTCTACTGGATAGACGCATCTCATCTTAAGGACTACAGGCCGCCCAAGATTGATGGTCTCGGCTTCGACCAGGCCAGGGTTGAGACGTTGCCTGTCATCTACTCGAATGAGAACGTGAAGAAGCATCTGGCGATGTTCAGGTACTCGCCGGAGAAACTCAATCCGGAAAAGTGGAGAAACTTCGTCGCCCACCACGAAGGCAGCGACAACTTCCTTGATGAGCTCGTTTCGGAGTTCGGCGTAATAACACCTCCGGGTTTTTCCGACTGGATAAACGACAACCAGCCCACCTGGGACGATGTTACCTTCCTGAGGCTGTACAAAGATCATCCCGAGGAATCACGGAAATTTCTTTCAGAGGACCAGCCTCCCTACGTTCTCTTTGATGTAGTAAAATCATCCTTCTTTCCTGGGAAAGAGCCCATGACGGATCTCTGGGAAACCATTGAGAATATTATGCCCTTTTACAACAGTAAATTTGGCGTCGATGGCGCAAGGCTCGACATGGGTCACGCCCTCCCCAGAGAGTTAGAGCTTAGAATAATTCGTAAGGCTAAGGAGAACGATGCTTCGTTTGCAATTATTGCCGAAGAACTTGTGATGGGGAATGACGAGAAGGCGAGACAGTCTGGCTACGACTGTATTTTGGGGAATACATGGTGGATGGAACCGAGAATAACTGAGGGAAAATTCAAAGAACTTGTATACGAGATTCTTCCCAGACTACGCGTGCCGACGCTGGCCTGTGTTGAAACTCCAGACACTCCCAGGGCAGTCGCGAGACCGAACGGGAAGAAGTTTTCGCGCTTTGCGACCGTTCTGAACTACTTCTTGCCAAACGGAATAACTTACGTCAATTCCGGCCAGGAGATATTCGAGATACAACCGATGAATCTAGGCCTGGATAACGACGAGGACGGCAGATATGTCCTTCCGCCAAACGATCCATTCTACGGCAAGCTGGCTTTCTTCGATCCGTATGTTCTCCACTGGAACGCGGATGACGACATGGTCGATCTGATTTCCCTTCTATCTTCACTGAGAAGAGATAATCTTGAGCTCATCAACCCCCATGATTTGAAACTTCTCTGGGAGGAAGACATCGAATCTGCAGGACTCTTCTACTGGAATGGGTCGAAGGGATTGCTGGTTGTTGCTAATGGTGACTTCCAAAGCATGAAGGATTTTCACATAAACCTGGGTTATTTTACCTGGAAGAGCGAACACAAAGTTGCGTGGAAGCTCAAGGGTTTCGATGGTCACTCGGAATGGAAGGTAGGAGGCGACTTTCATCTCTCGTTAGGTCCCGGAGAGGTGGCAGTGGCAGAAATCAAATAAAAAAACGGGCCCCGATGGGGCCCTTCTTATATCTAGGAATTACTTCTTTGGCTGTACATAGAACCTAACTGCCGTTCTTACTTCTCCGTCGATGTCAACATCCGAAAAGGTTGGAACACATACGAGATCCATACCGCTTGGAGCAACGTAACCTCTGGCAATTGCTATGGCCTTTACTGCCTGATTGACCGCTCCGGCTCCAATAGCCTGAATCTCTGCTACGCCCTTCTCTCTGAGTACTCCGGCAAGTGCACCAGCAACTGCGTTTGGTTTTGAGTGGGTTGCTACCTTTAGTACTTCCATGACTGCTACCTCCTCTTGAGATCTGTCATGCTACTGGGAGAGAGATTTAGGATGGTGCGCCCGGCAGGATTTGAACCCGCAACCATCGGAGCCGAAATCCGATGCTCTATCCGTTGAGCCACGGGCGCATGGAAAAAGAGAAAAATGGGGTGGCTGGCGGGGTTCGAACCCGCGGCCGCCTGATCCACAGTCAGGCGCTCTTCCAACTGAGCTACAACCACCATAGAAATTGCGTGGCGCGCCCGGCAGGACTCGAACCTGCAACCACCGGATTAGAAGTCCAGTGCTCTATCCATTGAGCCACGGGCGCTGGAGCGGCCGACGGGAGTCGAACCCGCAACATTCGCCTTGGAAGGGCGATACTCTACCAATTGAGCTACAGCCGCACTAATGACCCTTGGTCGGGAAGACAGGATTTGAACCTGCGACCTCCTGTGCCCAAGACAGGCGCGCTTCCAACTGCGCTACTCCCCGCTCACGAATTTAAATATATCAGATTTTAAGGATGTCGTCAATAGTACAGAATCCAAGTTATAGGCGAACGGGGATTAGCACCTTTATAATTCTCTCCCAGTAACTTGTCAAAGATCTAGGCTAAAAATTAGACTGTGTCGTGATCGTGAGGTTCAACATATCACAACATCGTGAGCCATATACAGGAAATGTAGTAGAATATTCTTGAGGTGGTTCTAATTGAATGGAATCGTTACATCGAATCTCGTGAAAAGATACGGTTCGTTTGAGGCTTTGAAGGGCGTTTCACTTTCGATAGAAGACGGCGATCTGTACTGCCTTCTGGGGCCGAACGGTGCAGGCAAGTCAACCCTTATAAGAATCCTTACTGGATTGATGAAACCGACGTCAGGTGAAGTGAATATTGCCGGACTTGATATGAAACGAGATCTGAAGAAGATTAGAGAGAAAGTCGGTCTTGTGTCGGAGCGAGTAATTCTCTATGATCGTCTTACTCCGGTCGAGAATCTTCTATTCTTCTCTTCAATGTTGAGGATTGAGAAAAGGACTGCGCTGAAAAGGATAAATTCTCTTTTAGAAAAGGTAGACATGATCGAGTGGAAAGACAAACCTGTAAGGGTTTTTTCGACAGGAATGAAGCAAAGAGTCAACTTTGTAAGGGCCTTGTTGCACGAGCCATCGATTCTCTTCATGGATGAACCGACACTCGGACTGGATCCTCATTCGACCAGGACTATAAGAAATATGGTCAGAGAACTCAATGAATCGGGAAGAACGATCGTGCTGACCACCCATATCATGAGTGAAGCTGAAAATATCGCGAAATCAGTAGGAATAATGAATAAAGGCAAACTCATAACGACCGGAAAACTGGAGGCCATCCGCGCTTCTTTGAATAGAGACCGCCTTACTATAACTGTGAAAAACAGACCAGAGGTTCCATTTGAATCTATAGATGGCTACATGAGCGATAGCCGGCTAAACGGAGTTGTGAGGATAGATTTCAGGCCAGGGACAACTATGGAAAGCGTTCTTCCCAAGATACTCCAGATGAAGCTCGAAGTGATAGATGTTGATCACATAAAGCCTTCTCTTGAAGACGTATTCGTCGAGCTTACCGGAGAGAAATCATAGAGCTAGAAGACTCCACGGATCGATCTTCAAACCACCTTCAAGTCTTGACTTTTCTGCAGCCCAGCACATGAGGTGACTCTGAATCGACTCTTTGAACGAAGTTGACAGCCCAGCCGTTTCGCCTTTAAGGTATCTTACGAAATCTCTAGTAATCTCCATGTCTCCGCCGCCGTGCCTTGATTCGTCATGTGATATCTTATAAATCTTCGTCTCTCCTGAGAACAATCTCAGCTCGACTCTGTCGCTTTCGAAGTCTCCGTAGATCTCTCCGTCGCTTCCGCTAATGAAAATCTTTCTTGTCTTTGAACTTGTGAAGGCATTCATGGAGAAAGATGCTTCCACACCATTTTCGAACGAGACCAAAACGTTCTGATAGTCGACAACGTTGTTATCGCTTCTGAAAACGCATTTGCCGTAATTACCCGTACGGAGAACATCCCTTCTCTTCTCGAGTGACATATCATTTCCAATCGTATTCACTGGCCAGTCGGTATTATCTGAAAGATACTGGGTGACGGCCGAATACGGGCAGGTTCCTTTTAGAGGACAGTCCAGGCACCTTCCAGTAGAACTCTCGGGTGCGTTCTCTCTACGGAAGTATTTGAGGCCACCGTGGGAAACAACTGAAAGTGCTCTTGACGAAAGCAACCAGGTGAGGATGTCCATATCGTGACAGCTCTTTGAAAGGATAGAAGGACCTGCAAGCTCCGATCTTCTCCAGTTTCCCCTCACGTAAGAATGGGCGAAGTGATAGTATCCGACCTGTTCGGTGTACTCAACAGCAATTAACTTTCCGATAGCTTCAGATTCAAGAAGCGACTTGATCGTTTTGAAGAAGCCGGAGTATCTCAAAACGTGGGCAAGAAAAAGCCTCGACGTATCTGCACCGGAGCTTATCAAATCCCTTATGCCGCTCAAATCCGCAGAGATCGGTTTCTCGAGTAGAACAGCGTAACCACTTCTGAGAGCTTCGATTGCCGGCTCGACATGCACCGCCTCAGGTGAGGCGACGATAACACCATCTGCAAACCTGGGTCGCGAAAGGAGCGACTTCCAGTCAGCCACAGCATTTTGAGGAATTATAGAATGATCCTTTGCAAATCTCTCTCTTCTAAACTCGTCGGGCTCAGCCACAGCAACGACGCGCGCATCGCCCATTGAAAGGACAGCCTCACCATATGCGAAATACCCTCTATTTCCAGCGCCTATCATAATTAGATCTATCAAGAGAATCGACCACCTTCATCTTCACTGAATCGATTCTATCACTCAATTCTTAAAGAGAAAGATAGGCAAATTTCCCTTGATGTGTTATAAAGGGAAAGATCAAAAACGAAAGGACGTGACGAGTTTGACAGACATAAAAAGAAACGACACAGAGATCGTAAGAGTCTCCAAGAGAGAATACAAAGGCCATGAATTCATTGATTTGAGGATCTACTATCAGGACGATGAAGGAGACTACAAACCTACTAAGAAAGGAATCACAATCAACCCAAAACTCGTCGATGAACTTATAGACGCACTCAAAAAAGAAAAAGACTCTGCCCCAGAAAAAGAATAACTCTCATGCCGTCGCCGGTCACGTAAGCCGTGATCGGCTTTCATGAAAGAGCTTTAATCCTTCATAAGAACTGGAAGTCGTTTATAAGAGCTTGATTTATAGTGCTTCTTAATCCATGCTGTTGGCTCTTAGAAAGAAACAAAAAGGAGAATCATAGACCAAACGGAATCTCACATGTAAGCAACGCTGTGCGCTGGAAAGAGCCGTCCTTCGGTGCTCGTCCAAGACCATGGACCCGTCCTTCGGAAAGACTGGTTCTTCGTTCCGACGCTGCGCGTCCAGGTTGTTCGTTCTTGAACAGATCCCGTATCAAGTCCGGGATGACAGTGTTAGGCGATTGCGATAACGTCACATTCCGCCATCCTCAAGAAACTGTCCTTCGTCAAGGATCATGAACCTGTCCCTCGAAAGAGCCGCTATCCATTTAGGAACAAGAACCCGCTGTATGCCGATGAAAACCGCGTTGTCCGTCAACGGTCCACGGTCCTCCGAGAGGATCAAAACCTAGATCCCGAAACAAGTTCGGGATGACACAGTGAGAAACTTCCCAAAGCCGATGTCGGGATAACTTCCTTAGTTGCATTGAATCCCTGAACTGATTGCCGGTTCTCTTCACGAGACCCCATACCCTGTAATCGATACCCTGCGCTCCGCGTCATCTGAAATTGTTTCAGCATAATGGTTGTGGTTCTTGAACATGGCGAAGAACGAAGAACAGATCCTCGCTCTGGAAGAACGGGTTCTCCTTGGGGAACGGAGAACCGTTCAACGGCAAACCGGTTTCACTTGGCTTTTTCCAACGCCCTACGTCCTACCGCAAACCACGCTATATCCCTTCGAAAAGCAAGATCCCGAAACAAGTTCGGGATGACAGCATGCGTGACTTCTGAAAAATCATGGCGGTTTGAAAGCGTTTGTTAATTCCGGGAACATCTCAATTCGTCATGAACTTGTTTCAGCATCCAGCTCCTATTTATTCTTCGGAGAACGGAGAACCTTTCAATGGCGAACCAGTTCCTTTGCTCTTTCCTACCACGTACCCGCTACCCCCAACACCGGTCTAACAACTCACAACTTGGGACTGATCCTTGCTCTTTCCAGCCTCTTACTACTGACCACTAACCAAGGTTTCTGGAAAGCCCAGATCCTGAACAGGAGCATTTCAGTTACTCTAAGTTGTC
>NZ_JFHM01000019.1:0-9453 GCF_003664935.1 Mesotoga sp. H07pep.5.4 | reverse complement strand
AGTATCACATTGAGTGCCGCACGGATTGACTCGGATCCTCCAAAACCCCTTGAGTCCAATACACTACCGACTTTCTTAAACTCTCTTGAGAAGTCGCTGCTGTCTCTTTCCAGAGCTTCAAAGGCTCTCAAAATAACCGCATCATCACTTCCAAGACCCCTTTCCAGCAGGAAGCGGATCGACGCCTCCATACTGTCTTCCCCGTGGAAGCTCTCACCAAGCCAGCCATCTTGTTTCTGGTTTTCGATTATCTTCTTAACACTGGTATCATCGAGGATTCCCGAATGAAGTACTCTCATATTCAGAGTATCCTGACTCTCTTCCAGGATTTCCTTTTGGACCCTGTATTTTATAGATGAACAGGCGTCTCCTTCGAGAAGAAAGGAAATCATTATCTCTCTTAGCATCTCTACCTCCGTTCATTGATGACGAAATGCCCTTCGGAATTCGATGGTGTTATGTACGAAATACTACACTTTACTCAGTTCGTATAGCAAGTATCGATAATTGAGATGAACGGTCAAAGGGGTTTCAGTCTGTTCTTCATCTCTTCCTTTCCTAGATTGACGCATGATAGTAAACCTGCCCTGAGGTGACTGAACAGGTATAATAAAGCTAATGATTGCAGTCTAGGATTGGTGATCTTTGAAGTGATTGAAAGCCTAGGTACGTATAGCTACTCGGCGTCCACGGAAGAGCTTCGAATCGGAGAGAAGATACAACATAAAGCAAAAAAGCGCATCTCGAAGAAAGGGTGAGCATATCAATGAACCTACTTCTCGAAAAACTCAAGGAAGTGCTGTTAGCCGTTCTTCCCATTACGGTGCTGGTTCTGGTGCTCAATTTCCTGTTTGTCTCGTTGAGTTGGTTTCTAATATTCAGATTTGTGATTGGCTCCTTTTTGATTGTTGTCGGGCTGTCTGCGTTTCTTTTTGGAGTCAGTATAGGGATTAGTCCTATCGGTAACTTCATGGGTACCTTCATAGCAAAGACTAATAAGCTCTGGATAGTAGCTGTTGCAGGTCTTGTGCTTGGATTCTTCATATCCATAGCCGAACCCGCACTGCATATACACGCGCTTCAGGTCGAGCTTGTCTCTTCAGGTATATTATCTAGCGGGAGTGTCGTTATAACTGCATCAATTGGCATTGCAGTTTTTCTCTCACTCGGACTCATAAGAATCGTCTTCAATGTCGCCCTCAAGAAACTTATGACAGTGTCTTACGGTATAATACTTATCCTTTCTCTCTTTTCTTCGAGAGAATTACTTGCGATCTCTTTCGACGCTTCCGGAGCTACCACAGGCGCGATGACCGTTCCATTCATTGTTACACTTGCAGCCGGGATATCAGTTCTCAAGAGAGATAGTAGATCTTCAGAAAATGATAGTTTTGGACTCCTGGGAATTGCCTCTGCCGGAGCAATTATCTCTGTGCTTCTCGTCGGTTTAGTATCCACTAACAACACTATGGAAGCTGCCCCTGTTTATTTCGCATCGGAATCTTCAGAGATTCTTGGTTACTTCTTCGATTTGATGCCAAGGATCGCGAGTGAGGTTCTTCTTTCACTGCTTCCGATACTGCTGGCCTTCTTGCTGCTTCAGTTTAGCTCACTGAGACTTTCAAAGAGAATGCTCAGACAAATAACTGTCGGACTTCTGTTCACTTTTGTAGGTATGGTGATTTTTCTCGTAGGTGTCAACGGGGGCTTCATGGATGTCGGGAGAGAAATCGGATACGGCATAGCCTCAATGGGAAACAAGTCAATCTTAGTTCTAGTTGGTATGATTCTGGGTCTTGTCACAATCCTTGCAGAGCCTTCGGTTTACGTTCTGACTCATCAAATTGAAGATGTGACCAGTGGTGCCGTTAAGAGAAGAATAGTTCTTCTCGCCCTATCGGCCGGTGTTGGTCTGGCAGTGGCTCTTTCAATGATTAGGATAGCTGTACCGGCGGTTCAACTCTGGCATTTTCTTCTGCCCGGCTATGCCATCTCCATAGTACTGTCGTTTTTTTCGCCTAAGCTCTTTGTCGGAATTGCTTTCGATGCGGGAGGTGTTGCCTCTGGACCTATGACGGGTACTTTTGTAATTGCTTTCGCTCAGGGTGCCGCGAGCGCAATTGAAGGCGCGAACGTGCTCATTGACGCTTTCGGTCTCATATCTATGGTTGCAATGACACCCATTATCGCTCTTCAAATACTGGGGTTGATATACAAGATTAAGACAAGAAAAAGAGGTGTTGAGTCAAGTGGCTAGTAATAAGAATATCAGTCCGTATAAGTTGATATATGCGGTCGTTAACTTTGGAAAAGGAAGCGAAGTGCTTCGAATTGCAAGGGAAAACGGGATTAGCGGAGGCACGATTCTGCTGGGGAGGGGCACTGTAAGAAGTGGATTATTGAACTTCTTCGCGCTGTACGAAATCCGAAAGGAAATAGTATTGATAGTTGCAAACAATAGGACTGCCAAGAGCTTGCTCGAAGCTCTTGACAGAGAAATGATGCTTGATCGCCCGGATCACGGAATCGCTTTCACTGTAGACATTCAGGAAGTAGAAGGATCAAAAGAACTGGGATGCAATTCGCTCCAAGAAGGAAGAGGTGAAAAAGAGATTATGTATCAATTGATTACAGTAATAGTTGATAGGGGAAAGGCCGAAGAAGTTATAGATGCTGCTACCGAGATGGGTTCGAAAGGTGGAACGGTAATAAACGCGAGAGGATCCGGCGTCCACGAAAGAAGCACGTTGTTCGCAATGGAGATCGAACCTGAAAAGGAGATCGTCATGATCGTCTCCAAAAAAGAGTTGACACAGACAATAGTGAACAAGATAAGAGAGAAGCTGAGAATCGATGAGCCTGGTAAGGGAATCATTTTCATTCAAGACGTGGGCGATGCCTATGGCCTCCTCAAGTAGAGAAAGCTAAACCATGCACTGATGAAGAGGCGCGCTCCTGAAAGCCAGTATGTTCATCTTTGGGTCGACGCTACTTGCTGATTCTTCTAGCCACGGGCCTTGTAGAATGAATCAAAACCAACCGCAGCAAGGATTACAAGTCCTTTGAAAACGTACTGAACATACAGGTCTATTCCAATCAGGTTAAATGCATTGGTTATCATCGTCAGCAAAAGCGCTCCAATGAGAGTTCTTACTACTGACCCCTCTCCTCCTGAAACGCTGGTTCCTCCGATTACTGCTGAAGCTATCGCATCCAGTTCGTAGCCCTGACCGGCTAGCGGTGTTACAGACAGAAGCCTTGAAGCGTAGACTATTCCGGACATCGCAGCCATTAAACCACCTACCACAAAGGTTAAGGTCACATACAGATCGACTTTGATTCCCGATAATCTGGCCGCTTCTTTGTTACCTCCTATGGCACATGAGTAACGACCGAACTTTGTTTTAACTAGAACAAACTGGCCTAGAGCCACAAGGACAAGAAGAAGAATTATAGGGAAGGGAATCGGCCCAACGTATCCATTTCCGATGAAAGCAAACCCTTCAGAGTCAACGTAAAGGGGGTACCCTCCTGTGTACATGTACACAATTCCCCTGATAATTGTCATTGTTCCAAGAGTAGCAATGATTGGCGGTATGTGGATCTTTGAACTCAAGAAACCATTAGCTGCGCCGAATGCGGCGCCAACAAGCAAAACCACAACAACTGCAAGAAACCAGTGCATCGAGGATTGGAGCCCAACCGCCATTGCAGCTGTAAGGGCAAGTAGCGAACCAACTGAAATATCGAATCCTCCGCCGATGATGACGAAAGTCGAACCTATCGCCATTATCCCGATAATCGAGCTCTGCCTGAATATGTTTATGATATTTCTCCAAGATAGAAAGTTGGGTGTCATAAGTGAGATGACCAGCGCCAACACAAAGAATGCTATGATGATTTTGTACTTTCCCAGAAAGCTTGCCAACTTCGACTTAACAGCGGGTCCTGACATTCAACTCACCACCTGATTATCTAGATGCTCTTGTTTTCCGCTCAACGCCTTCTTCATGATCTCGTCCTGGCGAGCTCCGCGTTTGAATTCTCCTACGACCTCTCCATCTGCGATTACGAGGATTCTGTCGGATACTCTCCGAACTTCCGGCACTTCAGAGGAAATGAAGATAACGGAGAAGCCGTTCTCGGCAAGTTCTCTCACAATCGAGTAGATCTCACTCTTTGCCTTCACATCGATTCCCTGTGTCGCCTCGTCCATGACCAGCAATTTCGGATTTGTCAGCAGCCATTTTGCAATTACGACTTTCTGCTGGTTGCCTCCGCTAAGAAACTTCGTCTGCTGATGTATCGAAGCAAGCCGGATGTTAAGTCTTTCCCTGTATTCATTCGCTTTAACATACTCTCTCTTCGTCAGGATCATTCCGGGCATCGCAGTGAAATCGCTTATCGAAGGGAGAGTGATATTCTTGAAGACCTCGAAAAGCATAATGAGGCCATCGGATTTCCTGTCTTCGGGTATTAGCGCTATCCCTGCATTTATTGCATCTACCGGCGAGCTTAGATTTACTCTCTTGCCCTCGACTATTATCTCGCCGCTGTCTGCCTTCTCGGCGCCGAAAATCGCCCTGGCCAACTCCGTTTTTCCCGAGCCGGTGAGACCGGTAATTCCAAGCACTTCACCGGGATAGACTTCGAATGAGATATCCCTTACTCTAGGCAACTTTTGAATGTTCTTTACAGATATGACCGGTGGAAGGTCGTAGTTTGCAGAACTCGAAATATCTTCGATATCATGAAAGACTTCACCGACCATTAGATTTACGATCTCTTCTCTGTCAGTCTCAGCGGTATTCAGAGTGGAGACCTTCCTGCCGTCTCTAAGGACAGTAATTCTATCGGTAATCCTGAAAACCTCTTCCAAAATATGGGTGATATACAGGATCGAAATTCCCTTGCTTTTGAGTTGAGAGATGATCTTGAAGAGATGATCGGACTCTTCCTTCGAAAGCGATGCCGTCGGCTCGTCCATGATCACTACCCTCGAATTCCTGGAAAGTGCCTTCATGATTTCCACTACCTTCTGCTGCGCCACCCCGAGCCTGAATATCTTCTCGTCCGGTGAGAGATCAAATCCATACGACTCACAAAGGCTGCGAAATCTCTTTCTCATATTCTTTTCTGAAAGCAGGCCCGAGACCTGCATCTCGTCACCGAGGAATATGTTTTGCTCGACGGTGAATTTGGGAATGAGGCTCCTCTCCTGATAGATGACGCTTATTCCCTGCCTGAAAGATTCCGTTGGAGATGAGAAGCTGGTTTCCTTCCCGTCATAGAGAATGGTCCCGGAATCTTTCTGATAAGCTCCGACAATGCATTTTGTGAGCGTCGACTTTCCCGATCCATTCTCTCCCAGAAGGGCGTGAACCTCCCCCTCTCTCACATCCATGTCTACCCTGTCAAGAGCCTGAACACCGGGAAAGCTCTTTGAGATTTCCTTCACTTCGAGAATCAGTCTAGGCCCGACAGTATCTTTATTCAAAGCGATCACCCACATACTCGAGAATCGCATCACTTATGTGTCTTATATCCCAGGAGAGAACAAACCCATCATGGCCTTTTCTAAGAGTTGCATCTACGTAATTCCTGACTTCCTCCAGACCTACCGAACATACAGGGGGAAGATTGACCGCTTCAAAGCCGGGAAAAACCTTCACTGACGGGCTGAGGCTCATTCGAACTATCTTATCAAGCTCCAATGAGAAATTGCTTTGATCGATGCCGTCTGCAATTAGTTCATCAAAACTCCCTGGTATTGCGAGACCGACAAATTCCGAAATGATCTTCAGTGCTACCTTTTCACTAAACTCAGGTACTAGCTTCATAAGAGTCTTTGCAAGTGAGAGAAGTTCCATCGGAAGCCCGGCTGGTCCCATCGTCTTACAGTAGATCATAGGTTTTATCCAGTCAACTTCTCTGGAAATCTGTCCGTAGTCCTGAGATACAAAATCCGCCAGGGAAGGGGAAAATAGATCTACTCCAACTTCAAGTCCCTTTTCCCTGGCTTTCCTTGAATACTCCGAAAGCAAATTGAGAACCGAAGAGATCCGAAATTCTCGAAATCCCGTTGATGTCTTTCGGAATTCTGTGATCGTTCTAAGAACCTCGCTACTAATTCTCTCAGTATTTAGTTCTTCAATGAAAGCGCAGAAGGTCTTTTCAAAATCCGAAACGAGACCGTGGGACTTGACTTTGCAGGTGTCACAGAAGCAGGTAAGCATCTCTCCTATACCGTTTGCTGGAGAGGGGAAACGAATTCTATCCAGGAAGACGCCGTCAAAATCAGCCAGATTTATGATCTCTTCAAAACGGTCCAGAAAGGCTGGCGCTTCGCCAACTCTATTCGGGCAAAGAAATTTGAATTCCTCGCCACCGGCCTTTTGGTAATCAAGAATTTCGGATTCGCTCCTCTCAATAATCCCAGTCACTTCGAAGGCAGATGTATCGAAATTCACCGGCGTATCTGCCAGCAACGGATACCACAGATGTGGGGATACTCCGGCGCCTCTACAGATCGAAACGACAGGACGAAGGAATCTGGGCTCTACAGACCAAATCATGAGCCTTTCAAGTCCAGATTTCTTTGCTATTGTCAGTTTGTCTTTGAGTAGTCGGGAATTCACTTCAGTAAACTCTTCGTTCAGAAAGAGCTGAGAGAATATCCTGGCCTTACCTGCTTCGTGCACCTGTGACCTCCTAAAGTGTTCGCTTACATTTCCGGCTCGAAATCGGCTACGTTATCCTTTGTAACCATTACCTGCTGGATCTCGATAAACTTAGGAACTTCCTGACCCGTAAGATAAAGATGTGCAGCTTCAACGGCTCTATAGCCTTCTTCGATAACAGAGAAGTATGTTGATGCGTAAACATCTCCCGCTTCGATGTAAGGAACGAGTTCCTTTGCATATTCAAGGCCAAGAACGACCACATCTGTTATTCCTCTTTCTTTTAGGGCCATGGAGGCTGCTATGGCTCCCGACCACCACTGACATGCTATGACATCAACGTTTCTCTCACTTTGCAGGAAAGCTTCCATGAAAGCAAGTGTTCCTTCCTTTGTCCAGCCGTCAATCGGTCGCTTCTCGATAATTCTCCAGTTGGGGTTTCGTTCAGCCACTGAGAGGAAACCTTCTTCTCGCATCCTTTGAGCCGTGGTGCCGGGATTTCCTTCGATAAGAATTATGTCTAATTCGACATTTCCAAATAGCT
The DNA here is from genome assembly GCF_003664935.1 of Mesotoga sp. H07pep.5.4. Lineage (NCBI taxonomy): Bacteria > Thermotogati > Thermotogota > Thermotogae > Kosmotogales > Kosmotogaceae > Mesotoga > Mesotoga sp. H07pep.5.4. The sequence goes on along the minus strand of NZ_JFHM01000019.1, from coordinate 2,229 downwards.
TCTCGACAAATTCAGCCTGAACAACTCCCGATCCAATCTCGGAACGACCAATGTGACTAACGACTCCCGGATACTTTCCTTCAGGATCAGTTCCAATGCTGTTCGTAAAAGTAATAATCGGGATGTCTGCCTCATTGCACCTGGTGACGGCCGTTCTTAGAGCCATATTGTCTGCCGCACAAAGCAAGACAAGGTCGACGCCTCGAGCAATGAAGTTTTCGACCTGTGATAGTTGTTTACCGGCATCCCATTCAGCATCGGCATAAATCAGATTTAGATCGAATTCCTTTGCGGCTTTGTCAAGCCCAATTCTCTGAACACTAAAGAATTCAACCGTTCCCGGAAGTAGAACGGCGACGTCTGTTGCAAATAATAATCCTGTTACCAATCCAAACACAATGACTAACAAAACGGAAAGCTTTTTCATAAGTACCTCCTCTGGATTGAATCCTGCATTTCAAAATCCTGAAGCACCCCCAAGCACTTCCTTAAGGAGTAACTCCTTCTGGGCAAAATACGCCCCACCGATAACGACACTGTAAGGTTCCAATGAAGCTCTCGCAAGAAGATCGGATCTGTATAGCTCTTCCGGTAAAACTCTCCTGAGGGTGTCGTTAATAATCGGAAAAATCCGGTCATACTGGTTGAACCCAATACCACCTCCTATTAGAAGTCTGGCTGGATCAAGAAGCATAATAGCATTTGCAAATGCGAGAGCGAGATGTTCGCACCCGCTGACTATTCTTTTGCTGATTCTATCGTCCGACTCCATATTTTCAAAGAGCTCCTTAACAGAGACTTTCATACCATTGCTTCTACAGAAGGATTCGAGTGCATATCCGGAAAACCATTGCTCAAGTCTGCCAAATCCAATATTCATCTTTGATTCAATTGACCAGTCTGTAACAAACTCGCCAATCTCACCTGCTCCTCCAGAAGATCCCCTGTAAACTGAATCGGCGATAACTATACCTGAACCAATACCTGTTCCGATCGACACAAGCACTACATCGCCAAACTCTTTTGCTGAACCGATCCACGACTCCCCGAATGCGGCAAGAGTAACATCGTTTTCGATCAACGTCGGTATACCGAAGCACTCTTCAACATGACTTTTGAGATCGAAATTTCCCATATCGAATGATGGCATATACTTGATATTCTGGGTATTCCTATCAACTGTACCGGGAATGCCAATGGAAATTCCAAGAACCTTTCCTCTATCGACCTGCGCGATGTAACTCTCAATTCTTTCACTGAGTTCATCTATCAAGCCTCTTCTCGTTCGAAGAGCATCGGAAGGTATGGTCTCGCTATTTGTGATGTTCCCATCTAGATCTATAAGTGCAAAGATGGTCTTTGTTCCACCTATGTCTATGCTGAGTACGTATCTGTAATCTTTCGCAAAGGAAATGTTGATAGGTTTCCTACCACCGGAAGACTTGCTTTTTCCAAGACCGTTCTCAGTAATCACGCCTTCCGCAACGAGAGCGTTGACTATCGAAGAAATCGTCGGTTTGCTTAATCCTGTAAGCTTAGCAAGCTGAACTCTGGAAGTGCTCTCTCTTCCCCTCACAATTCTTAAGATCTCATCTGTTCTGCTCTCTATAAGCCTCGATACCACTGGATCCTCCTGTTAGCATTCAGAGTTATTTTTCAATAGTATTCTAAAAGCGAACTCAGAAAGAACTTGAGAACCACATTGATCATGATCTAGGTTGGTAAATTTAAATTACTAACTAAGTCTGCCTAAATTATATCCCGTTAAGGAGTCAGATCAAAGGAGAGAACACTTAACCAATCCAGATCATACAAAATGGACTACAGGATTAATCGGCCTGCGCCAAAGCTTATGGAACGTAGTCAGGCTTCACAATTGTTGGAAATATAAACTCAATATTTGCTTCTGCGAACAGTCTCTTCCTCCTGGAGTTCGTCTGCAAGAAGAGTGGAGAGAAATCTGCATTTCATACGTCCTTTTGAGGCTTTCAGCTCTTCTACTCAAAACTCTTTCTTGAATCGTTTTTTTGGCACCAATAGCTTAATGGCCGAACTTGTCTGCTCTCGAAGTGTCTACCTATGAACTTGTAGGAGTCCTCTTGAGAGGACTTACAATATTGGCTACAGAAAAGAATAATGATTCTAATCGGTCGTGGCCAGTTTAGATCACGCCTCTTCGCTCGGCAGAAGAAGTCGAAAATAGATCGCAATTTTGTATACTCAGAATAC
>NZ_JFHM01000020.1:0-24156 GCF_003664935.1 Mesotoga sp. H07pep.5.4 | reverse complement strand
AATAATCAAGGGTCAGACCGGGTATAGAGAGAAAACGGTCGATGGCAGTTTGTACTGATCATCCTTCTTAGAAATTGAGTATTTCTTTGAAAGATCATATGGAGCCAGGCAGGCTGCACTTAACTGGTTCGTTGCTCTCAACCAAACGGGGTGTGTACGTGTTACCTCCCCCGTCTGCCAGCCCCAATTGTCTCCTTCAGCATTGTCGCCCTTGTTTGTAAGTATAAGCCTGCAACTGTATCTTCCGGAGGTCTCCCTGTTTGTTCCGTCGACTACTACTGCGTCGAATGGGGAATAGCTCCACTCAGGAATGAAGAGTATCCACGTCTTTTCATAGTAGTTGTGCCCTTCTATCTTCATGTACTTGTTCAAAGGAAAACTCAAAACACCCACGTAATCGTGGTCTGCAATGTTATGGCTCCTCCCGTAGGTTATCTGCCGCTCAGCTCCGTTTATGCGCATCGAAGGCATATATGCAGATATTGCCAGTGATTGGACTTGAGCACTTTCAGAATTAATACTCAGCGAATAGTTTGATTCGTCAAGATATTCAGGAGCAATTAGCTGATCGTTGACAATGTTCTTGTGGACATCCTCAAACAACGTGTGAGTATATGAGGTTCCCGGAACATTGCTGTTTGTGCTCCTCGATATTGAGTACCTTCCATCCTCGAGATTCTCGAAAACGTAGCGTCTTACAATTACTCCGGGTTCCTTTGATTTTTCTGCGTCCTGGTAGGTGAAAGAGAACTTGTGGAGAGTTCCCAGCGGACTAGCGGCTTCTATTGCCTCGTCAACCCCCATGAGCTGAATCTGCTGATTATCGAGAGTTAACTTCACGCCGCCAGTAGAATCATTGAACATAGAATAAACCTTGTCCAAGAAACCGAATGCGAGCTTCATCCCCTGGGGAATTTCACCGTCCACAGAGACGTCCATGGTCTCCCCACTATTCCAAAAAAGACGCACGACAATGCCGCTGTCTTTCCCGAGTGCTTTCAAAGCTGCATCATCTGCCTGATTGTAGAACCATATATCATCAGCATTGTACGCGGGTTGTATCAAAAGGCTATCCCCACCGATGGCATAAGTAACAAATACCTCTAGCCACTTCCAGAATTCCTCTACTTCTGCCGCTAAATAGGAATTGTAGTTCTCGAAGTGAAGTTCTGCTAGATTACTGCCCCTGTTGTGCTCGTACTCTGTAAGCAGGTTGAGAGCGTACAGCTGGCGAGTTGTCATTGCCTTGAATAGATTTATGTATGTATTTACATAGTCAGTGAAGATCTCCGAGTCGGACGAACAACGTTTGTAGAATCCGAGGCCTCCTTTCGCAGCCTCGTCGATATGCTTTCCGCTTCTTAGAAGATTCAGAGCGTTGGTCACATACAACTCGAAAATCGATTTGTAACTCGTTTCAGCAGTTCCACCAACAATTACTTTCTTGATGTTAAGCATTACCTGATCAAGCTTGCTTTCGTTTATCTCTTCCATAAGTTCTTGAATGCTTATATCTGTGGAGTGAGTTGCTTCAAGTGTGGTTATGTAGAGATATTTGTTTTGGCAGGCTTCTACAGGTGTGAAGTAGTCCTGATCGATCGTCCTTATGTAAGTGTCATAGTATTGTTCGTCGAGCTTTTCGAGTACTTCCTGAATCTCCGTGTCAATTACTTCCAACTTACTGGAGACGTCGTCAAGTTTTTCGTTCACTTCTCTGATTTGATCAAGAATCTCCTTTATCTCTTCCTCGTTACCATCTCCAAGACCGAAAAGGCTTTTCAGAATCCAGGAAAAGGCCTTGTCTTTGGCCTTATCATAGATCGTACCTCCGATCTCCTTTAGAAGTTCTTTCAGAATATCGGATATTCCCAGTCCGAGAGTCGGTTCCACACCAAAATCGAAGGCTGTTCCTTCATCAATGGCTTCTACTAGGCTAATTACGAAAGCCTTATAGTTGCCTCCAAATTGCTCTTCCACGAATGAAACAAGTCTCTTCATTGAAAAGTATGAAGTCTCGAACGAAGGATGGATCTGACTGAGAAGATTAACTCCATCGGGAATATTGAATGCTCCCCGAATTTCCTGCAAGGCCTCTGCGTAACTGATACCTCTTTTGAACATGTAGGCAGTGAAAAGAGAAGTCAAGGGATTTACGGGAATCAGCTCAGTCCTGAATGATTCTTCTACGACTGACGCGAGCAAATCCTTATCTTCGTTATCATTTGAGGAATCGAATGAACAGAGAATCACCAACGGGAACTCTGTACCAAGAGGAATCTCAACAGAGAATCTGCCGTAATTGTCTGTGTGATGTGGTTCTTCAAGCAACTGGTTTCCATCGACATCCAGGAGTCGCACTTCTGCTCCCGATAGATACTCGTCAGTAAAAACAGTACCCTTGATAATACGAGTATTCGGGACTTTTATGCAACCGGCAAGAATAATTAAGAGCGACAAAGAGCAAATAAGCAACGCTTTTCTCACAATATCGCCTCCAGTCTAGCGTTGATGATCAGGAACAAGAAGCATAGAGACCGACTTTGAATTTGGTCGTAGGAGTTTGAATGCAGTTTGGACGAAGTATTATATCAGCTGTGATTTCGAACAATAACGAATTTACAGAGTCCTTTCGAAATCAGCATGTGAGTCAAATTTAACAGAACATACTAAAACGGGAGTAAATAAGTAGAAATTTCTTAAGAGCTTATATGGGTTCATCCCCCAACTAAATTCATTGCGGTCCCGACATGTGTTCCAAGAAATCAAGACTAGACATTAATAATGCAGTATAGACATCGACTGAAGAAGCCGTGATAGTTGCAACCTGAACTACCCTCTTAGAAGCTTCGCGAAAGATTTCTGAAACATGCCAAACGGCAACTGATTCTCAATTTACAGTAACTAATCTTTTTTCTTCAATGAATTCTAGCGAACTTCAAGAACTCCCTCCCATCATTGTCGTAGTCCCTGAACACAAAAGCCTCAACGTCTTGATCCCTGTCCCTTAGGAACTCAACGCCAAAATAGCAGCTCAGATAAGGTGGTGCATAGGTGAAGAAAAGATCCTTGACGGCGGGCCGGTATTCGAAATTCATAGCATCGTGGTGCGCATTCGTGTTGGAAAATAGCAGGCCTCTTTCGGTTGCATAGAGATCGTAACCTGTGTCAATATCACGACAATAGTATCTTCCACAGTACTCTTGGAGATCACATTTTGAAAGTCTCTTCTCGAATGGTCTGAACCAAACTGCACCGCTGTGATTTGTTAATAGAAGCCCTTTCTCTCCATTCTCCCGGAAGATTTCCCCTTCAAACTCACGATCCATCTCTTCGAATCGGAGTCCTCTCAGGGGCAATAATACATGTACCCTTTCACCGTTCATATCTAGCTTGAGGAAGCCCTCCTCAACGAAAAGCCTGCAGATTTGAGCGCTCTTTCTATCGGCAAACCACTTGTCGCCTTCCTTCATCTCTTCAAGCCAATCTTCAGAAAGTTCTTCAGGTTTTGTGCCTTCGTCTTTGCTGTCAAGACACGTCGAATCTTCTCCAAGAACCCAGTCGGCAATTGCTTCGTAGATCTCGATGCCGAGTTTCACCAGCATCCTGTGAAGGAAGTCGTTACGATTCGCCAGAACAACAACTGAAAGGGATTCGGCAGGTATCCTGTAAATGGCAGCGTTAAATCCTAGGCTTCCTCCCTCGTGCATTACAGTCGTCTTACCCTTTCTCTTCGTCAAGAATAGGCCGTAACCGTAGTCGCACCGGTTGCCGTTGTTCAGTTTTACCGGAGAAATGATCTTCTCCGACAACCTCTCCGGATCTTCACCAAGCATCTTCTTGTGGAAAGCCTTTTCCCAAATGAGAAGATCATCAAGCGTACTCCACAATTGACCGGCTCCTGTACACTCCATTAGATCGAGAGCTTTGGATAGCCTTACCGATTTGTCTAAAGGTAATCTGAAAGACTTGGAATGCAGGTAGTCGTATTCGCAGTAGCCATCAACAACATTCTTTATCAGTCTAGTATTGTCTTCTCTGAAAAAAGTGTTCGTCATTCCTAATGGGGAGAAGATCTCTCTTGTTGCGAATTCATTCAATGTCGATCCAGTGATTTTCTCAACCAATCTACCAAGAAGGAAGTAACCCGAATTGCCGTATGCCCACCTTTTGCCAGGCTCGAACTCGAGCCATCGAAGGTTTCTTAGAAGGTTGTACGCTTCTGTCGAAGTCAGATAGTCACTCTCTCTTAAGCCCATTATGTATTGCGATACCTTGTATAAATCCGGGAGGCCATTTGTCATGTGTATCAGATCGAAGACTCTTATCTCACTTGCATGGCTTCCCAGATCTGGGAAGAAATCGCTTATCCTCCGAGACACATCGAGATGCTTTTCTTCGAGCAAAGCAATGCACATCGCCGTGAACTGCTTGCTCACCGAACCGATGTGAAAGACACTGTCAGTCTTTACAGGAATTCCCTGTTCTTCATTTGCTAGCCCAAAAGTCTCTTTTAGGACCACTTCTCTTTCTTTGAAGACACCCACGGCAACTCCAGTGGTTCCAAGGTCTTCGAACAAACAACTGATATATTTTCCAGCCATAAGTTATCCCTCCTTCTCAAGAGTTGCATGCTAACTTGAGCCTGCTATCGATTGAGATATTATACTTTAGATCATAGAATTCCCAATCTTCCTGGGCAGGATGAGGCATTCAAGAGGTTCTCTCCGGTAGAGACAGGTTTCTTTCCCGTCACAGATCTTTTCGCAGAAGATGCAAGTGCCACGGGCTTTGCCAATCTAAGTGTCGGCCACGCCGGTGGGGGAACAGTTTCGGCAGAGGGGATCTTCTCAAATCATGAAGGCGTTCAAAGAAGGAGCGATAATCGGCAGCTTCTCTAAGATACACGATTGTACAGGTTATTTCTAAATGGTTTTCATGGGCATTAATTATGGATAAAGTCTCATGAGTCTGGAGACGATCCCACTTTTTCCACCCAAGTTCAATTCCACTGGAAACATTTGATTCAAAGGACCTTCCGCGTTTCGGAATCCCACCTTCCGTTTGCATATTATTGAGAACTTGAATCGTTTCAGGTTCCAGTTAGAGGGAGGAAGATTTCTCCCAAAGACGGTGAACACCGTCTAAAAATTCGATAACCGTTATTGAATCGAATATTTCCGGCATTGTATGTTTCACAGCACAGGTTCTCCCAAAGAAGTTCTTCGCCGTTTTACACAAATTCCTACAATGATTACCACAGTAGCCACCCGACGACTTAATCAGAGAGACCAAAGAGTAGCTTCTTGTTTTTTCCGGAATTCCCGTCATAGCTAGCCGCAAGTGTGCTACACTCTTCGCAGTCGGGAAACCTAGACTGATTTTGTTTGATTACGACTTCCCCGTTACCGGAGGCATTTATGAAGTTGACATCGATCTTCATCGTGGTTGCATCGCTGTTCTACTTTATGATGGGGTTTGCTACCCAATCCATTAACAGTGCCTTACCCGCAATCGCGGTGGAACTCGAGATGAACCACAGCATGACAGGTCTTGTTCTTGGTCTCCCATCCCTTCTCTATCAGGTAGCCGTTATTGTTGCCGCAGCTCTCTCAAGAAAGTCTGGGCCATTTCTTTCCGCTTCGCTCGGCATCTCCTGTATAACTTTCTCAGTGATCTTTATGGCGCTTTCACGGACCTACTATACTTTTCTGATAGGAAGGCTGTTGTTTGGTTTCGGACTGGGTGCAACGGAGATATCCATTGCGCTCGGCGTTTCGCAGTTAGCTTTCAAGCGAACTGGGGGTGTACTGAATTCAGTCTACTCTTTCTTTGCTTTGGGGAGCATCGTGGCTCCTTTGGTAGTTTCTGCTGTCTTGACCGAAACAAACATGTGGAATGTTCCCATCCTTATTGCTGCAGCGCTGTTTCTTGTAGTGGTTTTTCTATCATGGACCGTATGGAAGAAAGCTGCGAAAGAGTCTCTTTCAGATGTCGAGAAGCGAAGGATCACTTTGCCGAGAGATTCGATGTTCTGGCTCGTGGCTGCTGGAGGGCTTCTGTATGTTGGTTATGAGGTGGGTCTCTTCTCATGGCTCTCGAGTTTCGCTTACGAGGAGAAGCTCCTGCCGTTAAGAATGGCCAGTCTCACAACATCTATTCTTGCGCTTGGTCTGTTCGTCGGCAGAATAGTGACTGGAGTTGTTGTCGACAAATTTGGACTCCAGAGAACTCTCGTAGTTCTCGGAACGATATCTCTGGCGGGATTTTCTATAGCTTTCTTTGCGGGGAATTCTATTCTTCTTTCACTTGGAGTCTTCATAACAGGTCTGGGGTTTTCGGGAACATTTCCAACGCTTCAGGCGATAATCGTATCCGGCTACAGGCAGAACCGCGAAACGGTCTTGGCGATTTTTGCAGCAGCGGGCTCTGTCGGGGCTGTTACGACGAATATTCTTGTTGGAGGAGTAAGTGACAGAACAAACCTCGCTTATGGAATGTCAGTTATCGGGGTTCAGATAGCGGCCGCCCTTCTCATCTTCACTTCTATATACCTTATTCAGCGAAAGAGAAAGAAGCTTGCAACTTCATGAATATAGCAAGTAAGACTGCTTCTTTCAGAACGAGGGTAGATCGAGTCGTATGAACTTCAAGAGCTGGACTCATTTCTCAAGCGCGGATTTACAATGATTCACCAAAAGAGCAGCATCACAACATCCCTTTCGAAGAAAAGAGAACTCACTCTTGTATTATTATCATATTTAGAAAGACTCATACTAAGCCAACCACTTCACTCCGGGAGGTAATTATTATGGGCATCGGTATAATTATTCGATGCAAGGAATGCGACTATTCGAAGAATCTCCAGATTGGTGTCGGAATGATGTACGCTCCACACAACATCTTGAATCTTGAATCGAAGTCGCCCATCTTGAAATCACTCATTCCTTCGAAAAAGACCATCGAGAAGATAAAGATGCTTATAGAAAGTAAGAACGCAGTTCTTGCCGATGACTACGGTCATTACATCTACAGATGTCCAGGATGTAGCGAGCTATTCGACAGATTCTTCATTCACCTTGACTATGACGATGAAAGTTTTGAACCCAGTTACCGTTGCGGTAAGTGCAGATCAACGCTCGAGAGAATCGATCATAACTCCGATGAAGGCTCAATCGAAGAGAGAATCGGCAAGATCCTGGCATCCTTTCCCTGCCCGAAGTGTGGGAACCGTTCCCTCTACGTCGATTCTGACTGCACACTCATGTGGGATTGATTTTTTCTTAAAACCGATCTCTTCTATCTGCTATACTGTTTGTAGATGCCAGTCTTCGGTTGCCCGCATTGGCAGCTGTTCTAAACCTATACAAAGCATTGGAAGCGAGGAGAGATAAACTGTGAAAGAGAAAGATCGCAAAGATCTGTCTCTCTAAAGACAAGGAAAGCTGATCGAGTCGTTCAGATTGCGATTCGAAAGTAATTTGAGTCGTCACAGGGCAATCGACTGGGTCCTTGTCCGGGAAAGACTGAAGGTAAATCCCGAGAAGCTCCGGTCGTCGAACGAGATCGAGATTACCGGAGGAGAACCCGACGTCGTTGGGTTGACAAGGATACGGGAGAGTTCGTCTTCTATGACTGCTCACCCGAGAGCCCCACAGGGCGAAGAAGCCTTTGCTACGATCGACCGGCCCTGAAGTCGATGAAAAGGGACAAGCCGTCCGATAGTGCCATCTATATGGCCGAGAAAATGGGCATCGAGATTCTGACGGAAGCTCAGTATAGGGAGCTGCAGAGCTTCGGGAGCTTTGATACAAAGACATCCGCCTGGGTGAAGACTCCGGAGGGCATAAGAAAACTGGGCGCTCTTTTCTGTGACCGAAGATGTGGCACCGTCTTCGTCTATCATGGTGGCGCCATTCATACTACAGTGTCAGAAACTTCAGGGGTTCATTGAAGGTATAGAAAAGACGGTCATTTCATTCTGCGGTGAGAATCCTCCGGATTCTTCAAGCTTCGAAGCAAAAGAAAATGCTACGCAAAGCATCATAATTGAATCTACTCGAAGTCGAGATGAAGGAGACCGAGAACGCTTCCCTTTGAGTTAGATTTGGATTTGATTATCTGCATGTCAACCAGTGGTTCTTGAGAAGGACGTAACGCATCATAATTGAATCTATTCGAGCGGGAGCTGATACATGGAAACAAATCTACTCGAAGTCGAGATGAAGGAGACCAAGAGCGCTTCCCTTTGAGTTAGATTTGGATTTGATTATCTGCATGTCAACCAGTGGTTCTTGAGAAGGATGGTAGGCGATGAAGAAATAAGCTATAATCAACTCGAAACTTATACTTGCATTTAGTACATCTGGAAAGTCTCCTTTCTTTGTTTTTTCTGTTCGAAACGTTTGAGTATTTGCTCCATAAAATGACAGGATTCGAAGCTCCCTCGAAAGAGTAGTTTACTGAAGAAGCGAAGTGAGAGAAGATTTTTCTCTACCTTGTCAGAAAGGAAGCATATGTTCTCTTTTTTACTCGTCATTATTTACGTGGCCTTTGTCAGTCTGGGCTTACGGGATTCTCTGCTGGGCTCTGCCTGGCCAGTGATGGGGAAAGCGTTCGCAGTTCCTCTATCTTTTGCAGGCATTGTTTCAATGATCATTGCCGGCCGAGCGATCCTTTCAAGCCTCCTGTCAGATCGGTTGAATCGAAAACTTGGCACGGGCCTCGTAACGTCGCTCAGCGTGGGTATGACGGCAGTTGCTCTCATTGGATTCTCGGTTGCGAATTCATTTGCAACTATCTGTTTGTGGGCTATACCCTTCGTCCTCGGTGCCGGTGCCGTCGATGCCGCACTGAACAATTACGTTGCCTTGCACTTTGCCTCCTGACATATGAGCCGGCTTCACTGTTTCTGGGGAGTTGGGGCTTTCATAAGCCCTTATATAATGAGTTATTTTCTTGGAACACAACTGAGATAGCATAGAGGACACGGAGCGGTGTCTGTTATCCAGATTGTGTTGACCTTGGTTCTCTTCAGTGGCCTTTGCCTCTGGAGAAGTGGTAAGAGTGAAAGAGATGGAGAAAGTAAAACCTCTTCGAAGTTTTTGAGCGTTGGCAAAGCGCTTAGGATAAGAGGTGTTCTGTTTGTTCTCATTGCATTTTTCGTATACTGCAGACCAGAAACAACTGCTGGACTATGGGCGAGCAGTTATCTCGTCGAGTACCAAGGAGTGGATGTTGAGACCGAAGCGATCTTTTCATCGCTCTTCAGTCCGGGAATTACTGTTGGCAGGTTCTTGAATGGTTTCATCGTCGACAGGTTCGGGGATAAAAGAGTGATTCGCTATGGGATCTCAACATTGACTGTGGGAGCTATTCTTGTGGGCATTCCCTTCAAGTCCGAGATCTTCGCCTTGGGGGGCTTGATTGTAATAGGACTGGGTTGCGCCAATCTGTCAGTAATTCACGCAACTCCATCGAATTTTGGAAGGGAGAACTCGCAAGCAATTATTGGAATTCAGAAAGTCAGCACTTATGTCGGCACAACTTTCATGCCCCCTCTGTTTGGCCTGATTGCAAACGGCGTGAACATTGGGCTGTATCCCGTATATCTTGCGGTTCTTGCAGTCTTGATGCCGACCATAACCGAAACCCTTAACCTATCCATTGGGTAGTAATGAATGGCTTACGAGGTGTACAATGCTTGGAGCGATTACCGGAGACGTAGTTGGATCGAGATTTGAATTCAATAACCACCGTGACAAGAATTTCGAACTCTTCACTGAAGATTGCTTTGCAACAGATGACAGCATAATGACCCTAGCCGTCGCAAAGGCAATAATGGAGACCGAAAAAAGTATAAACAAATCGGGGATAAAGAGCAGGGCAGACAGCGATTATCTCTCGCTGCTGCAAATGCTGGCCATAAAATACATGCAGGAAATAGGCAGAGACTACCCGAACTGCGGTTACGGTGGAATGTTTGGCAGATGGGTCTTTAGCGATTGTCCAGAACCATATAACAGTTTTGGAAACGGAGCCGCCATGCGGATCAGTCCAGTCGGTTTCGTTGCAGAGTCAGAGGAAGAGGCTGTCAGCCTCTCCGGTGCGGTAACTTCTGTCACTCACAATCACAGGGAAGGGATCAAAGGTGCCGAAGCTACAGTCATGGCCATCTTCCTTGCGCGCCATGGCCTTTCGAAGAGAGAAATTCGAAGCAGGATATCCGAGGACTACTATCCCCTTAACTTCAAGATCGATGAAATAAGGGACACATATGAATTCAGTGAGACCTGCCAGGAAACCGTCCCTCAGGCTATCGAATGTTTTCTTGAATCAGTCTCCTTCGAAGATGCAGTCCGGATTGCTGTATCTCTGGGCGGAGACAGCGACACCATTGCGGCAATAACCGGGGCCATAGCCCAGGCTTACTATGGCGTTCCTGACTGGATACGCCTCAAAACTCTTTCTTACCTGGACAGGAGACTTCGCTTCATCTACGACGAATGGGAGGCCTTTCTCGATAGATTGGGCATAGTCTTTTAGTTCTTCAGGCAGACATAAAGCCTTTCTATGTGATAATTTCACCTAACTCTTGCCCTGCCTCGAGGCTTTCCCCCTCACACAAGAGTTACAGCGAGTAACGGTATTTGCCACTTCATGAAGAATCTTCCAAAGCTTCGTCAATGAGTTTTTTGTATATATGTATTATCATAATAAAAACCACGATACCGGGGATTTAAGGTCGATAAACGGCTTCTCCTCCTTCTTAAGAACTCTATTTGACTTTGGAACCGTCTGTGAAAAACTCTATAATCATATTAATAGTCACAAACCTGTAAAGGAGGGGTGTTTATGAAAAGAGTTCTAGTAATTCTCATTGTTGTTTTCCTAGTGACATCGACTGTGATGTTCGCAGCGGATATCAAGAGAGGGGGTACGCTCAGGATTACCTCGATGAAACAGGGGATTCTGATAGAGAACTTCAATCCCTTCTCGCCGAATTCCAATGAAATGGCGATTGGAGGTTTCTACGAAACTCTCATTTACTTCAACCCGATGACGGGAAAGATCATGAACTGGCTAGCAGAGAGCTATGAGTGGTCTGACGATCTCCTGGAGTTGACCTTCAATCTGAGAGAAGGTGTTGAATGGAATGACGGAACACCTTTTACCGAGAAGGATGTACTATTCACCGTAAACCTTGGAAAGAACAACAAGGCACTCGACGTCGCGAGCCTGTGGTCGACAGGCGTTGTTGGAGTCCGATCAGACAAACCGATGACCGTTACTTTCACCTTTTCCGATGTCAACACGACCATCATTCAGAGATTCTCCAGCGTCTTCATTGTCCCCGAACACATCTGGTCGAAAGTCGATGACCCTCTGACCTGGATAGGTGAGGGAATTCCTGTGGGCACCGGACCATTCGTTCTCAAGGAAGGCTCGTTCAGCGAGCAGTCCTTCAGCGTGGTAAGAAATCCGAATTACTGGCAGATAGGGGAAGACGGAAAGCCTCTTCCCTATATCGACGAAGTCTTGACACTCACAACTACAAACGAGCAGGTCCCTCTCAGACTTGCCAGAGGCGAGTTCGACTGGGCAGGCTACTTCGTTGCGAACATAGACGAGGTCTTTGTAAAGGCCGATCCAGAGCACTTCAAGTACTGGCTGCCTGAGGGAAACCTGGTATTTCTAAACCTCAACAACCTCAAGTGGCCCTTCGACAACTACAACATGAGAGCGGCGATTGCGGCCGCGATCGATCCAGTCGAGATAACCAGAATAATGGCTAGCGGCGCCGTTCCCGCTTCTCTGGCCGGCGTCAAGGCGAGTTATCTAAGGCTTGCCGAGAAGGGTTTAAACGAATACGGAATTGAATACGACCCCGATTATGCAAGATACCTTATCGAGAAGGAAGGTTATAAGCTGAACAGGAACGGAATCTACGAGAAGGACGGTAAGTCGCTATCGTTGAATCTGTACGTGCCAACGGGATGGACCGACTGGATAATGGGTGCCGAGGAAGTATCCAGGCAGCTGAAGGAGATCGGAATAGAGGCCATCGTCACTTTGGCAGCGTGGCCTTCTCCCTACAAAGACATGATGTACAACGGCAACTACGAGATGCTGTTCGGCATAGCCGTGACAGGAACCAGCCCATACTACCAGTTCGACAACTGGGTTCATTCCAAACACTGGGCGCCGATCGGCGAAAATGCCGGGAACTACTACGGGATGAGATATAAGAACGAGAGAATCGACGAACTCCTGGATAGCTACAAGAGGCTTACCGATCCCGAAGCCCAGGACGCCGTAATGGAAGAGGTATTGACAATCTTCTTGAGAGATCTTCCATCCGTTCCCATGTTCTTTAATCCCGTATGGTTCGAGTACAGTACAAGGAACTTTGTCGGCTGGCCCAACGCCGAAAATCCGTACGCGGAACCGAGACCGACCGGAATGGACAAGATGCCCATTCTGCTTTCTATACATCTGCGTTAATCAACTGATATTTCCCGCAGGCTTAACTGCCTGCGGGTTTTGTTAAAAACCACGAGAGGGGGTAAGAAAGGCTTTCTTTCTGCATGGAAAGAGCTCTTTCTGAACAGCATTGGCTTACTTCGCTAGAAAGATCGGTTTACTGCTATTCGCTTTGTTCGTGGCAGTCACTCTGAATTTCTTCATACCGAGAATGATGCCCGGTGATCCCGCACAGGATTTGATGGACAAGATGCAGGGCATTCCCCTTGAATCGCTCGAAGCTATAAAGGCCGCCTTCGGTGTAGATTCGACCGACCCTCTCCTGCTCCAGTACGGAAAGTACCTGCTGAACCTTATTAAAGGTGATCTTGGAATCTCTATTTCAAGATTCCCGACACCTGTCGGGCGGGTTCTCCAGGTTGCCGTTCCCTGGACCGTTGGTCTCATGGGTACGGCAACGATTATCAGCTTTTTTCTTGGCACGATAATTGGAATAGGCGTTGCATGGAAACGCAATACGAAGTTGGCTTCTTTCACCGTGGGGCTCTTTATTTTCGTACGTTCCTTTCCATATTTCTGGCTTGGTTTATTGCTGATCTACTTTCTAGCTTTCAGAATTCCCATCTTTCCTCTCGGAAATGCCTATACTCCGCAACTGGAAAGAGGCACTCTTGAGTTTTTCCTTTCGGTCGTCAAGCATGCGATTCTTCCAGCATTGACCATAGTCATCTCTTCGATGGGAGCATGGATTCTGACCATGAGAAACAATATGATAAACGTTCTTGCGGAGGACTACATAACAGTCGCCGAGGCAAAGGGACTTCCTCTGAGAAGAATCAAGACTCTGTACGCAGCGAAAAACGCTATACTCCCTTCGATCACGGGCTTTGCAATGTCTCTTGGCTTCGTTGTAGGAGGGGGCCTACTCACTGAAATGGTCTTTTCTTACCCGGGAGTTGGTCTGATGTTGTATCAGGCCGTTCAAAGCAAAGACTATCCCCTTATGCAGGCCATTTTTCTCTTCATTTCGGTGGCTGTTTTAGTTGCGAACTTCATTGCAGATATCGCGGTCCTCATACTAGACCCGCGCGTCAGGGACGGTGGCAAGTGATGTTCAGAGATGTCTTTTCGCTTTTCATCGAAAATCGTAAGGCACTGATCGGTCTGATAATCCTGGCTTTCTTCTCTATCGTAGCGATATTTGCACCGCTGATCGCGCCTTACGATCCAAAGACAAACAAGGTTGAAGTTCTGAGCATAGTCGAAGAGGAAATTGGAAGAACAAAGACGGTCGAGAGGGAGGAGATCGACGAATTTACCGAAAAAAGAGTATACACGCAGTCTATAACAACTACCTACGAAAAAGTCACCACAAAACTTCCGCTTAACGCCAAACCTTCCCGAAACCACTTGCTGGGAACGACACGGGCAGGACAGGACCTCTTCTCCCAAATGGTCTATGGAACAAGAATCACACTTGCAGTCGGGCTCATTACCGGACTTTTCACAACGCTCCTAGCCCTTACCCTGGCTCTCGTGGCAGGGTATTTCGGCGGCATAGTGGATGATATAATCTCCCTTTTCACGAACGTATTCCTTGTTATCCCGAGCCTGCCTTTGATGATAGTGATCGCCGCTTACATAACCGTGAAGGGAGTCATCCCCATAGTCCTGATTCTGGGGCTCACCAGCTGGCCTTGGCCTACGAGGATACTTCGTTCCCAGGTTGTGAGCCTCAAGAACCGTGATTTCGTGAGAGTATCCAGGATTCTTGGCGAAAGACCCCTGTACATAGTCTTCAGGGAAATACTCCCGAACATGATCTCGCTAGTTATGGCCTCTTTCTTCACATCCACTATGGCGGCAATCATGGGTGAAGCGACTCTAGAGTTCCTTGGGTTGGGCAACGTATCGGTGGTAAGCTGGGGAACGATTCTGTACTGGGCTCAGAACAGCGGGGCGCTCTTATCCGGCGCGTGGTGGTGGTTCCTCCCTCCCGGTATCTGCATAGCCTTGATCGGTACTTCCTTCGCCCTTATGAACTTCGCCATAGACGAGATCTCCAATCCGAAATTGAGGAAGAGATGATTTGATGAATAGACAAGAGAGCGAACAGCTACTCCAGTGCAGAAATCTTGTGGCCGGCTACAGGATCAAAAGCGGTTTTGTTCATGCCGTTGACGATGTCTCTTTCGATCTCGAGCGGGGAGGCTTTCTCGGTATCGCGGGTGAGTCTGGGTGTGGAAAGTCTACTCTTGCCTTCGCAATTATGAGGCTTCTGAAGGACAATGCCACGATTGAAAACGGCAGTTTGTTCTTCAATGGAACCGACCTCGTTGGACTTAGGGAAGAGGAGATGAAGAAGATCCGCTGGGTCGATATCTCGATGGCCTTTCAGTCGGCGATGAATGCCCTAAACCCCGTTCTTTCAATCGGAGAGCAGCTCACAGATGTCATCCATGCCCACGGTGAAGTTAGACAGAGCGAAGCGCGTGATAGAGCAATAGAGGCTCTAAAGCTCGTAGATATTCCTCGTGACAGGTTCAATTCCTATCCTCATCAGCTTTCGGGAGGAATGAAGCAAAGGGTGATGATAGCGATGGCCTTGATCCTCAATCCCGACCTGATAATAATGGACGAACCCACAACGGCACTGGATGTAGTTGTACAAAGGACCATAATCGAAAAGATACAGGAGCTGAGAAAGTCCCTGGGATTCTCTGTGATATTCATAACGCATGATCTCTCTTTGCTTGTGGAAATCAGCGACACTCTCGCAATAATGTACGCAGGCAAGATAGTGGAGTACGGCAACTCCGATGAGTTGTTCAACATGCCGCTCCACCCCTACACAATAGGACTCATGAACTCCTTTCCATCCCTCACTGGCAAGATTACCAGAATGGGCGGGATAGAGGGAAAACCGCCCGACCTTCTAAATCCGCCTGAAGGTTGCAGGTTCCATCCACGCTGCCCTCATGCAATGGACATTTGCGAAAAGTCCTGCCCGGCTCTTCAAAAAGTGGACCCTCGGCACAGTGTAGCGTGTTTCCTGCACAAAGGAGCTGAAAACCTGTGAGCGGCGACATTCTGGTCCTCGAGGGAGTAAGAAAACACTTTCCCGTGAACTCACTGAGGAGACACGGCAAATTTGTTCACGCAATGGACGACATATCGTTCTCTCTGAGAAGCGGCGAAGTCCTGGCGATTGTCGGAGAGTCCGGCAGTGGAAAGACCACGACGGCTAACGTGATATCACGTATATACAGACAAACAGAGGGGAGCGTAGTCTTCGAAGGCAGAGAGCTGAGCGGCAAAATGACTCGCACAGAAGAACTAAAGTATCACAAGAGAGTTCAGATGATCTTTCAGGATCCATTCGGGGCGCTGAACCCGACGCGCACAATAGGTAGAATCATGGAACGGCCCTTCGTTATTCACAGGATTGCCGAGGACAGGAAGGCCGTCAGTGAAAAGGTCGACAGCACATTGACACAGGTAGGCCTTGAACCCCCCGATCAGTTCAAGAGGAAGTTCCCCCACGAGCTCTCCGGTGGACAGAGGCAGAGGGTCAACATAGCCCGTGCCTTTGCCGTCGAACCGGACCTTATACTGGCCGATGAGCCAACCTCAATGCTGGATGTGTCAAACAGGATGAGCATAATGAATATGATGCTAAGTCTCAAAGAAAGCCATGGAGTTTCATTCATATACATCACTCACGATTTGGCAGGCGCCAGATACATGAGCGACAGGATAATCGTCATGTATGCGGGAATGATCATGGAAATCGGTCCTGCAGAAGAGATAATTACGAACTCTTTCCACCCTTACACAAAGCTTCTTAAATCGGCGGCACCGGCCCCAGAAACGGGTCTAAAACGAAAACCGCTCATTACGGGAGGAGATATACCCTCTCTGATCGATCCGCCGAACGGCTGTCGCTTCCACCCACGATGCCCCTTCGCCAAAGAGGTTTGTTCACTCGAGATACCCCCTATGAAGAAGATCGGAGATGACCACTACGCTCGATGCGTTCTTTAACTTCATAGACGCCTGATCGGGATTTGTAGCCACATTTCAACCAATCCTTTTCGAGAAAAACGGTGTTGCAAATCCGAAAAGCCTTTATATGAAGTTGTGGTTCTGCTCTCGTGCTTGTTCGCACCTTAGTTTTGTGGAGGCGCTCTCTGAAATGAAAAAGAATGCCGGAGTTCTGTACGATCGAGATGTTGTTTCCGCCTGTGTGCAGATAACTGAATCGGGATTCACTTTCGAATCGAACTGAGTTGACCTTCCGAAGGCGGAGCAGCTTCAAGCCACTGTCCAAAACGAGACTTGCCGTTCTGCATCTAGCAGGCCCTTACCAGCAGAATCACAATTAAGCTTTCTAGGTGAGTCCTTGTTCTTGAGTTGTATCAGAGGAGAGTCTGTCGCCCTCGTGATATGTCACTGCATCAAGACGGTGCAATCCGTAAGTGGATCGGGATTCTCTTGATTAGGGACTTTCTTCCGAAAAATCAGATCACCATCTGTACGATCTGGTGAATCTACGCATCATCATTAGTTCAAGAATACAGGCTTTTCATTTCGCCTAAGCGTTCTTTCCGTCCATCATTTGAATAAACAACCTGGCGATATTCGGGTCGAATTGCTTTCTGGCGTCTTCTCTTATCACCTTTAACGCAGCTTCCCTCTTTTCTTCTAACGTGCCCTCCACCCTGTTCATTACGCGATCGTAGGCTCCCGCTATGGATATTATCCGTGATATCAGAGGTATTTGCTCACCCTTAAGACCTCTCGGATAGCCGCTTCCATCCCACCTTTCGTGATGGCTGTAAGTGTACTCGGCAATGTCTAAGGTTTCGTCGAAGAGATTCAAAATTCGATAACCAACAATGGAGTGTTGCTTTATCTTCTCTCTTTCTTCCTCTGTCAAAGCCGTGTAAGTATCCTTAGAAAGGATGCTTTCGTCGAGTACGATCTTACCTATGTCATGCAAATATCCGGCTCTTTTCAGGACGTTTATCTGCGACTGAGAGAGCTTCATGGCAGAGCCGATCTCCCCACACAATTCGCTTACGGCAATAGAGTGCTGTTTTTCCATAGGATACTTTGTGTGAAGAGTATCGATAATCGAGTCAATTAACTGCCTGTTCAAAGATTTTCGGTGTATCGTCTTGTCTTTGTACATGAAGCTCTCAGCGTTGGCCATTATTTCATTCAGTGACTGATCGGCTCGGGTCTTAGTATCAAAGCCAAGTGAAATGCTGCATTTAACTGCTTGGACACGGGCATCGGAGAAGCCTTCTTTGATTCTTGAAGCAATACTTTCAGTTTCCTTTTCGCTCGTTCCCGGAAGAATAACGACAAACTCATCGCCACCCACACGTGCTATTAGATCTCTCTCTCTGCACGATTCTAAAAGGATTCTGGCTGACTCTTTTATTAACTCGTCTCCCGCCGCATGGCCGAAGACATCATTTGTCATCTTCAAGCCGTTAATGTCTGCAACGATTACGGATATGGGAAGGTTCTCTTCAACATCGACTGCTTTCTGAATCTGAGCCAAACTGCTTCTGTTGAGAAGGCCGGTTAGAACATCGTGAGAGCTAAGGTATTTGATTTCCTCCTCTCTCTTTTTGCGCTCGGTGATGTCCGAAAAAGTGATTACACCGCCAACGACTTCTCCGTTTCTCATTTGAGGATAGGAACGATACTCGACATCGAAAGACGAGCCGTCGGCCTTCCAGAAGACCTCGTCATCCGTCTGGAACCCTCTCCCATGTTTGATAGACCTGACAATCTTACATTCTTCAATCGGGAACGTCGTTCCATCTCGCCGACTGTGGTGAATCAACCGATGAACGTTCTTTCCGAGAATATCTTCTGGACCACTGAATCCCAACAGCTTTACGGAGCTCGCATTGCAGAATGTGCAGTCACCATTCAGATCTATACCATATATCCCTTCTGCCGTGGAGTCAAGCAGAAGCTGTAGCTCATTCTTGCTTTCTTTCAATTCCTCATTTGCCCTCTGCAGTTGCCTGGTTCTTTCTATCACACTCTCTTCAAGGTTATTGATCAAGAACTGTAGTTTGTCTGCAACTCTGTTCAGGCTTTCAGAAATCATCCCGATTTCATCACTTCTTACAACCTCTACTCGTTTAGACAGATCACCTTTAGACAAGGCAGTTGAAACCTCAATCAGATTGTCTAGAGGCTTCATCAATTTTCTCGCTAAAATATGGTATATGATTAGTAAGAGCACTAAGGCAACCACAACGATAATCACGGTCAGATGGATACTGTCTATCACGTCCTTCATATAGAAGGCCTCAGGAATTGCGGACATCACAACCCATGTAGCATTGAGTATTTCGATCTCCCGCATGTTAATGAACAGCTTTTCCTCTTCACCTCTGTAGAATAAAGGTGATTCCCGGTTTGTAGTGGACTGAATGAAAGCCTTCTCAATATCGGGAAAGCCGATATCGTCAACGGTTCGCTGGCTGAAAGAGCCATCTGGAAGGACTGTGAAGTTATCAACACCCATAGAGTTCGCTATTAGAGAGCCCGTTTCCTTGTCGGCAACTATTGCGTAGCCTGAGTAGTCTCGAACAGCATCTACAAGGAAACTACCAATGTCAGAAAGAAGGATATGTGTCCCCATTACGCCTTGAAGACTTCCACTGGCATCATAAACTGGCCACGAGAAGGAGACTGTAAGGTCATCCATCACGAAGTGCTTGTATAAAGGAGATAACGCCGGCCCTCCAGATTCCTCGGCGGCCTTATACCAGGCGCGTGTACGTGGGTCGAACTTACCGGCTTGGACGACCCTCTCCCCTGCGGTCAGATCCTCATTAACCGAGTAGTACCATGAGTTGCCTCCCGTAGAGGCGTCATTTCGCATTATTTCAATGACTCCCTTTTCATTTCTGAGGGCTCCGTAATACTCCCCGTTTGCCGTACCGTAACTAAAACTATATATATGAGGGCTTTGAGCGCTCAACACTCCCACAAAGAACTTCTCTCTGAGCTTTTCATTTGACAGATCGAGAATTCCATATTCGATAACCTTGTGGTTGACTTCGTTCACACTGTGAGGTATATGCATAAACGAGGAGACTTGATTGTAGATGTTTTCCCCCAGGTTTTCGACTATTCTTTCAGCCTCTTTTTCAGCCGAGGATAGCCATCTCGAAATGATCAGGTATCCTATAACGATTGTCGAAAAGAGCAGTATTGAAACAGACACGATAGTAATGATACTCTTTATTGAAATGCTCTTCTTTCTCAGGCTCATATGCCTCACCTTGATAATTGTAATTGTCGACTAAGTATAAATGATAACCGAAATCATTTAAGCTACTTTTAACAGAATCCACTAGTCATTCCTACAACCTAAGCTAACCCAGGAGTATTCACTTCATTATACAAGTATCACAAAAGGCCAAAACCTGAACTCTACGAGTTGCACACAGGATGTTCTCTCTTGAACAAACACGACATTCTTACGATTCAAACTCATGACGAAATAATTGCCAGTGATTACTGTGCCTTCAATAGTAGTCGCTTCTATACATTAGACAACACATCCGAAGACACTTAAAAATAATTATTACATATAATTGCAATGCTTCGTCATATTACGCATCAAATTGAGTCATGCAACTTCATGCCATAGCAATATCGCAGCTCGTAATTGAATCATCCAAAGGGTGAAACAAGATCCTTAACCTCGGATTCTGCATGATGCTAGCTGGAGTATAGTATCATCTCTCTTCAACAAAACCGGGATTGTGAGTCGAGAACTGTTACCACTGTAATTCGATCCGGGTCAAACATCACAGCTGTTCCACGTTGTGAAATCGAAGGGGATGGGATATTCAATACTGAGCAAACTCGTATTTCCGTCGAAGGAATTATCTCTTGCTATAGCTTTCGAGAAATTCGATAGCTATCCCTTCATTCTAAGGCCTAGCGATGAGATAGCCCTGTATCTTATCGCAGCCGCAACTCAGAAGAAACTGCCTCTGCTTTTCATTTCCCGCGCCTTCGGCCGAAACAAAATGTCCAGGCTTGTGCGTCATAGAAATCATGTCGGTTGTTATGGTCTCTTCCGCTTCTGCATTGGTTTGTCGACAAAGAGAACTCATCGGTCTTCGGCATACTGAGATCAAGAATCACCATATATCTCGATGCTCATCGATCTGCTGCATCGTTCTATTTTCTTAGACGCTGTAAGGACATCGTTTCCTTTCAACATTTTCTCGAGGTCTGAAGCCGAATATTCAGCAATGGGATTTTTGCAGGCACTTCAATCCCCCCTAACAAATGAAGCTTTCTCCTTCAATGGAGACGCCCAATCTCCTCCAGCAGTCTTCTGAGCAAAAGGGTGAATTTCTTCTTGAGAGCCGGTATCTCCTTCTCCTCTCCCTTTTCAACTGCCAGAGTCTTTTGAAACGCTACAAATACTTCATAAAGCTCTTTTGCGCCCATACTGTCGAAAGTGTTCTTTACCTTGTAAACATTCCCGACCGCATCCGAGAGCCTTTCTTCTCTCATAGCTAGATTTACTTCAAAAGAAGAACATAGATTCCACTCTTGCATTACTGAAGAGCATTCTTCTTTCCCTTTTGCATGAAATACCTTCTTCCAACAAACCAAAACAAAAAATGGTCCCGGAGGGACATGCTCCGAGACCAAGTTGGATGTAATAGTGAGGTGTTACGAGGTGAATCGTGCTTTCAGGATTACGTGAACCTGAATACATTGGGCGCTCAACTATCTAAATGGTCGAGCCCCACACATCTATTATGAACCAGACTCACTCGATAATCCTAGTCTTTTCTCAACTCCCTCCAGGAAACTCCCAGGCGGTCCAATTATAAACCCGCTGTACTAATGATCCTGATCTTAAATCCTTCATTGAGGAAGGAGGGCGACGTAGTGGCGGGGGGTGTCTTTTAGGTCGAAGAACAATGCATAAGACGCAATGCACCGGAAAGCATCGGCTGTCGCAATGCCGCCTTCAGCAGAAGAGGAAGACCATTCGCGAGGTGTTTCAAAAAAGCTTCCTGCAGTTCGACGCAAATGCCATCTAATCGCTGAAAATTAAGAAAGAAGCTTAAAGAAACGGTGCCACGCGAAGAAACTACGTCGGGCGTTGGTTGAAAAGTTGTCGCCTTTTGGCGACAAAGATCGTCAGTTATCAGATCTTTTCTAGTGAGTGAAAGAAATTCCACGCTCTTTTCACGCTATCTGGTTTACATTCGAAATGGAGGTGATCATATGAAGTTACTTCTGACTTTAATGATTGTCGTTACCGGCACTCTTTGCCTTGCGAAGGGAAATTACACATTGCACTCGGAGATTCAGTACAAATCTCACGAGGAGAGTCTTCTCAACTGTCTAGATATATACACACCCGATGAATTAGAAAGCAAGACCGGTGAAATCCCGGTAATGATAATGATTCACGGTGGTGCCTGGAGAACCGGAGATAAGTCTAATAAGAATGTCACTGTGAATAAAGTTCCATACTTCATCTCTAACAACTGGATCTTTGTGAGTATAAACTACAGACTATCACCTGAAGTGAAACACCCGGCACACGTCGAAGATGTAGCCGCTGCTATTGCCTGGGTCAGGGAAAATATATCTTCTTATGGAGGAAATGCCGATAAAATCTTCATCATGGGCCACTCTGCAGGAGCGCATCTTGCGGCTCTCGTTTCTACTGATGAGAGCTATCTGGCGAGATATGGAATCGGACTAGATGCTATTAAGGGAGTTGTACTACTTGACGGGGCCGGCTACGATATTTGCGCGAGCATGGAGAAGTATGGTACAGGGATCATCGCGACCTCGATGTATCTCAACGCTTTTGGTCAGGAAGAAGAGTCATGGTACGATGCTTCGCCAATCAATCATGTTGCTCCAGGAAAATCAATTCCTCCTTTCCTGATAGTTTATGCCGGCGAACGAATAAAGTCAGAAGAAATTTCCAGTGACTTCGCTCTAAAACTCCGGCTTTCCGAAGTGCCTGTTCGCTTGTACCATGCCAAAGATAAAAATCACGCCGATGTGAATATCGATCTGGGATTAGTCCAAGATGATCTGACCATCGTAGTAGCAGACTTTCTGAACGATCTACTAAATTCTTCCGAGTGATAAGAACGATTGTTTGCTGTTAGTAAAAGTACGAAAAAAGAGCTTTTAGAGTTCACTTCTCTTCAGTCTCGTCTCTCTTCTCTTCTCGCGCTCTTCTCGTAGAGAAGCTCTTAACGCTCTTACCAGAACCTGATCCACACCTCAAACGCGTTAGTGGAGAAATTCTCCGTAAGATTTTTTTTGGGACTCCATTTTTCACGAATGAGCGAGAAGATTAGAGAGAGAAAGGGAGAGAAGAGAGAGCTTGGGAGAGAGAAAGAGAGAGAGACTGAAGAGATGAGATCCCGTATAGGAGCATTACGGGATGACACTCCTACACGTCATCCTGACAATGCTCCTGGTCAGGATCCGGACGCGGTGCGAGGTCCACCGTTGAATGGTTCTCGGTTTTCCGAAAAGAACGTTTGCAAGTTCCAGATGCAAGTTACAAGTCGTAAGAGTAGAACAAGCGTACAGCGGCTCTCAAGACCTAGATGCTGAAACGGGTTCATGACGGAAAGAGCAGGGTATCGAGTGTAGGGTCTGGGGTGTCGAGAAGAGAAGAACTCACCGTCTAGGCATTTTCAAGTAATAATGCTGATACAGTTATCCAGCTTGCGCCTTCAGGAGGTCCCACACATTGTCATCCCGAACTTGTTTCGGGATCTTCATGTTGATCTTATCCAAGAACGAAGAACCTGGACGCGCAGCGTCGGAACGAAGAACTGCTCTTTATAGGGGCGGGTCCACGATTTGGGGAAGGACGGGTTTTCACGCGTACAGCGGGTCTTCGTTCTTTAGCGCACAGCGGTTCTTGAGAACGAGATCCCGTACAGGAGCATTACGGGATGACACTCCTAAACGTCATCCTGACAATGCTGGTCAGGATCTCTACCTTTCGCGAAAAATGGAACAGACAATAGGAGCCGGTCAGTCTCTATTTTCGCTCTAGACTTCTCGAGAGCGAAGCAAACCCTCGACAATGCATTTTTTCCGTTTTCTCTTTGGAGGAAATAGATGCTGAACTTGATTCAGAATCTCATGTTCATGGTTCCTGACATTGCCAGAACGAAGAACAGATACTTGCTCCGGAAAGAGCTCTCCTCGATGAACGGTGAACCATTCAACGACTAACTAACCTTTCTTGAACTGTCCAACCGTCAGCCTACCCACAATCTACAACTCATAAGGCTCTTGTGGATTTCTAGCCGTTTTTTAATGCGTATGCTTGAAAGGTTCTGATATCAGAATAGCAAGCAGAAGTAGTATGAAGATAGGGACACCATTTTTACATTGCAGCGATGCCACTCTTCGTTCAGCAAGAGATACTGTTCGTTAGACATGTTAGTGGAAAAATCCTCCGTAAGATCCGTTCTGCTACGATATGTACGAAAAACATCGTAATTATGCCCATCGATGAGAATATTGCTTTCAGTCGATCGTGGATACCCCAGAATTACTTTTTTACCCGATGAATAGAGATACTAAATGAGCAAGGATTTTGTATACTCAGAATAC
>NZ_JFHM01000009.1:0-26595 GCF_003664935.1 Mesotoga sp. H07pep.5.4 | reverse complement strand
GACAATACACGAGGATGACGTGAAGGGCTGTCACACAGTAAGCCTTTGCGATGTTATCACGTTTGCGTGCCCCTAAATCTACTCACTTTGTCATCCCGCAGAGCCTGCCCTGAAAAGGTCCTGTTCAGGGATCCTGTGCGGGATCTCGCTTTTCCTAACCTGTTTCGATAACCCCCTCCTAGTAACCCGCATTTCCTAACCCGCCCTTCTAACCCGAAACTTTGTTTTCCAGCGTAAAGCGGTCAGCGTTTCTTATCCAAGCGGTTCTTTACCGCGAAGCAGAACTGGGCTCGCCGAAGGCGAAACTGGCCATTGAAGGTGACTGGCGTGCGAAGCACACAGGCAGTGAAGGTCTTTCCCCGCGAAGCGGGCCTTGCGTCCTGGCATGATCTTTGCCAGCCCTGCGTCCCGGGATGAACTTGCCGGCCTTGCGTCCGCCGATGATCCTCGGCGCCTTGCGTCTTGCTTGCAACTCTTGTCGGAGAACCGTTGACGGTTGACTTGAGAATGTCTTATTCGAAGCGCCTGATTTGTGTTGTTCTCTTCTCATAGAACGTTCCTCCGTTTACAGCCAAGTCTTATCACCCAGTGATGCTTTTCTTTGTGAAGCCCTGGCAAAACGTTTATAATCTGACCATCAGGAGATTTTCGGGGTGTGGGATTTGAATATTTACACGATTCTTACGTTCTTTCCAGTTGCAATCTGTTTTTTTATGGTTTTCCTTTGTTTCAGGCAGAGAAGTCGTTTAGAAGCCAGAGCTCTTGGCCTATTGATGCTGTCAATAGCGTGGTGGTCACTTTTCTATGCGCTGGAGCTGCTTTCTTATGATCTCGAAAGTATGAGGCTTCTGAACAAGATTTCTTATCCAGGAATAGTGTCCGTTTCGGTCTTTTACTTCCTCTTTTCCATGGCACTTGTGGACAAAAGAGATTGGTTTCGTTGGAAGAGGATTGTGATGCTATTTATCGTACCCATTGCTGTTTTGATTGCGATGTGGACAAATGAACAACACTGGCTATTTTACTCGCTTAGTGAGATAGATCACACTTCAACTTTCCCCCTTCAGAGATTGGTGCACGGTCCGCTCTTCTGGATTGCAATGTTGTACAATTACTTACTGCTTTTATCAGGAATCATTGCTGTCTTCAGAAAGTATATCCATTCGACGGGTCTATATAAGGGTCAGTTAGGGACTGTTCTACTGGGAACGGTATTCCCCATCTTGGTCAACATTAACTATTTGTTTGGTTTCGTTGATGTGGGGAATTTGGACTTGACTCCTTTTGCCTTTACAGTGGCCGGCGTATTTGCCGCTGCAGGAGTTTTCAGATATAGGTTGTTCGACATACGTCCCGTAGCCAGAGAGACCGTAATAGAAAGGCTTCCAGACGGGATAGTCATTCTTGACGACGGTGGAAGAATAGTTGATCTTAATCCGATGGCTTGCAAAATGCTGGGCATTGATGCTTCAGATGCCATTGGAAATTCAGTCCAGGAGGTCTTCAGCGATATCGAGTCTGTTGTAAGTTTCTTCACTTCCGGCTCCGAAAAGAGGGAGTTGAACGTGCGAGAGAGAGTCATAGAGATAAAGCAGAGTCCCATCTACAGCAACAAGGGCAAGATCAGAGGGCATATTGCGCTGTTGACAGATATAACCGAAAGAAAAGAGGTCGAAGATGCGCTCCGCCAAAGTGAAGAGAGGCTCGCACTTGCAGTGAAAGGCGGGAAGATAGGTCTCTGGGACTTGAAAATGAAGAAAGGCGAGTTTTCGATAAACGACCGATACTATCAGATCATGGGCTATTCGGCAGGCGGATCTGTCATTACCTTTCAACAATGGAAGGAATTCGTACACCCTGAGGACCTTCTTCCCTGCCTTGAGGAAATGGATAAGTGCTACGAAGGTCAGACTGACTACTTCGACATCGAATACAGGATGCTTTCGAAGGGTGGAGAGTGGATCTGGGTTCATGATCGTGGCGAAGCGGCCGAAAGAGATGAGGATGGAAGGGCGACCAGGATTCTCGGAACTCACATCGACATTTCTCCGACGAAGCAAATTGAAGAAGCGCTTCGCGAGAGCCAGATGATGTACAAGAAGCTGGCCACTACGGATATGCTAACCGGGGTGATGAACAGGTATTCGCTAACCGAGCTTCTCAAACTGGAAACGGAAAGGTCTAGAAGATATTCTGCTCCTCTATCGCTGATAATGTTCGATCTTGACAACCTGAAGACCGTAAACGATAATTTTGGCCATCTCGCCGGTGACGATGCGCTGAAGCTGACATGTTCGTTCGTTCAGTCAAATATCAGGAGCTGTGACTATATCGGTAGGTGGGGAGGCGATGAGTTCTTGATTGTCGCAACGAACACCGATCTCGAGGGCGCAATTAAGATGGCCGAAAAGCTCAGATCGGGGCTCAGTTCTGTTGATAAAAAAGAATATGGACCTTTGACCATTAGCATTGGTGTTACGACGCTTCTGGAAAATGAAAGCGATTTTGACGGTTTGCTTCGAAGAGCGGATGAGGCACTATATGAATCAAAGAGGAGTGGAAAGAACAGAGTTACGTCTGTGATTTGACAATTAGAATGGAGATTTTTGAAGTGGTTTCGAACCTGAAAGCAGTAAGAATCGAAGAGTTGATTTTGCTTTTCCAATTATGCTAGACTATCCCTAGCGTGACAGAGATGATGAGAAAGTCGTGCCAGCTATAAGGCGGCGACTTTTTTTGTTTTGCTTGATCTTCCTTTAACGTATTTTGGTCATAATGGTTGTGTTATAGATTCTTTCATATTTACAACTGTGGGGTGATACGATTGCGTCGCGGAACCAGGGAAGCGCTTACCGGCTGGGTGACAGTCTTGCCAGCTTTGACTGTTCAGGTGATCTTTATCTATTTGCCACTAGCGTGGGCTTTCTATGTATCTTTCTTTAGTTGGAACATGATAAGACCGATGAGGTACGTTGGACTCCGTAATTACGAAAGGCTCTTCAGCTCACCGGATTTCTGGAATTCGATGGGGGTTACCGGGATATATATCCTCGGCACCGTAATCCCTTCGGTTATTATCGGACTGTTGCTTGCTGCTCTGCTCAATATTGAGTGGATAAAGGGAAGAGGGCTTTTCAGGACGCTCTTCTACATTCCGGTTGTCACTTCGATGGCCGCCGCGGCCGTTATTTGGGGCTGGTTATATGAACCGAATTTCGGACTGGTAAACTACTTCCTTTCCATTTTTGGTATTAGTAACATAAAGTGGTTAAGCGATCCGAATTACGCACTCCTTGCGTTGATCATCGTTGGTGTCTGGAAACGTATCGGCTACAACATGGTGCTCTTCCTGGCGGGTTTACAGACTATCCCGAAGACATACTACGAGGCGGCCGAAATCGACGGGGCGACACCTTGGAGGAAGTTTGTAAATATTACGCTTCCGCTCCTATCTCCGACGACTCTCTTTGTGTTCATCATGCAATTCATTGCATCGTTCAGGGTCTTCGTCTCGGTATCCGTTATGACTAGCGGTGGGCCGGCGAAGAGCACTCAGGTTATCACATACTACCTTTATGAAAATGCCTTCAAGTACCTTAAGTTTGGATACGCGTCAGCAGTTGCCGTCGTCATGTTTGCGATGATGGTAGTATTCACTCTGATACAATTCAGAGTAAGCAAAGGGAGGGTGCATTATCAATGAGAAGAAAACCGGCCCTTCCAATTAGAATCATCGTTTACCTGGCAATACTTTTCGTGGCGATAATTATCAATCTTCCTTTTTTCTGGATGCTCGTTACTTCCTTTAAGACAGAGGATGCTGCCTTCTCTATTCCACCGAGCTTTCTGCCGACTATCTTTGATTTAAGGAATTTTGTCAAAGCCTTCGAGCTGATACCGCTTGCCAGATATATATGGAATACGCTTTTCGTAGCGCTTACGGTGACTTTGCTACAGTTGATCTTCAATTCTCTCGCAGCTTATGGGCTGGCGAGAATAAGATTCAGAGGAGCTAATGTGGTCTTCATGATCCTGATCGGGACGCTTATGGTTCCGCCGGAAGTCACTATGGTCCCTCTGTATGTAATCGTCAAGCAATTTGGGTTCATAGATAAGTATAGTGCTCTAATAGTTCCATTCATGAGTTCTGCATTCGGAATATTCCTGCTACGTCAGTTCTTCATGGGAATTCCAAAAGAGCTTGAGGAAGCTGCAATTATTGACGGGGCCAGCAGAATGAAGATCTTCGTCAGGATCATTCTGCCACTTTCGAAACCTGCGCTTTATACTATGGCGCTGTACACTTTCCTCGCCCACTGGAATGAATATATGTGGCCGCTGATCGTTATAAATGATGCAAAGAAACAGATGATTCAGGTCGGTATATCTCAGTTTGTAAGCGGCTGGGAGACTCAATGGACGTTAAGAATGGCCGCTTCTACGACGGCGGTAATTCCAATAATCATCTTGTTCTTCTTTGTTCAAAAACAGTTTGTAGAAGGAATTAGCATTTCAGGGTTGAAAGAGTGACCCAAATCTCGAAAGGGGAGGTTTTTTTGTGAAAAGAACATTTGTAATCACGCTACTGGTAGTTGCTATCGCTGCAATAGGTTTTGCGGCGCCGGTAAAGGTTACCATGTGGTACGCACAGACTGGTATCTATTCCCAAACACTGCTCGATATTGCTGCGGAGTTCAACAAGTTGCATGAGGGAGAAATCGAAGTAGAGGCAGTCTACACCGGGAATTACCAGGATACAATGCAGAAGCTCCTTGCCGCTATGGTAGCCGGCGACTTACCTACTCTGGCTCAGATTGAGCAGTCGAGGATCGGGCAGTTTGTCGATGGAGGCGCTTTCCAGGACCTCAATTACTTCATTGACAAGGATCCCGAGTTCAAGGCAACGCTCGACGACTTCTGGCCGAGATTCATTCAGGCCAATACGTATGAACAGGGTCTGCTTGGATTTCCTCTCAACTGCAGCACCCCGTTGATGTACATCAACAGGGATCTTTTCAGGCAGGCCGGACTTGATCCCGACAATCCTCCGAAGACCTGGACCGAGGTCTATGCTGCCTCGAAGCAGATCAAGACTCTTGGTGAAGACATTTTCGGTTACAGATTCGGGAAAGATGACTGGCTCCTGGAAGCTTATATCTGGCAGTTTGGAGGAGAGATAATCTCCGAGGACGGCAGAAAGATGCTTATCTACTCCCCGGAAACTGTGGCCGCCTGGAACTTCTTTCAGAAGGGTGTTAGAGAAGGAATATTTATATTCGGAGTCAGTGGCGGAAACGAACTCGATCTCTCCGGAAGAATTGCAATGGTCGTCCGTTCCACCGGGAGTCTTGGGTATTTGAAGCAGAACGCGAAGTACGATCTCGGCGCAACTACCATGCCCGGTCAGGTAAAGGAAGTTGTTCCGATAGGTGGAGCAAATGTCTTCATGTTCTCCGCAAGACCTCAGGCCGAGAAGGATGCAGCATGGGAGTTCTTGAAGTTCCTCACTTCCACAGAGAATACGAAGAGATGGTCCCTCGCAACCGGTTACATGACGAGCAGGATTTCTGCGTACGAATCTCCCGAGATTCAGAAGATCATGACAGATGACCCGAGATATGCTCTTACTTATCAGCAGCTGAGAGACTGTGCTGTAAGGAGACCATGGTACGGGCCATATCCAGAAGTTCATGCAATGATCACTTCTGCCTGGGAAGATGCAATGTCTAACCCAACAAAAGACGTTGATGCAATTCTGAAGAATTTACATGAAGAAGCACAAGATGTGCTCGATGATTACTACTTTTGATCGATAGCATGACGCACGGGGGCAGTCATTGGCTGCCCCTTTTTTAGAGGTGATTTTATGAAAAAAATTCTGATAGCGGTTCTCGTAATTGTTTCATCTCTCTCTTTCGGTCAGGTTTTCTTTGGAAACATTCACGCCCACACATCTTATTCGGATGGGCAGGGAACTCCTGAGGAGGCCTTTGAACACGCAAGAAATTCGGGTGTCGTTGACATACAGGCAATAACAGATCATGATCACGATCTGAACTACCCCCTGCCTGACGGCTCTTGGAAGCTCGACAGGATTATCGAGATGGCTGAGAAATACACGGTAGAAGGTGAATTCATTGCCATATCCGGCTTCGAGTGGACGCTGACCAGTCGGGGACACATAACGATATACAATACCTCTGAATGGATCGACAGGAGCACTACTGATCTTTACGATATTTACCAGTGGATTGTCGACAGGAAAGCGACCGCCCAGTTCTGTCATCCGGGGAAGAAGTACGGTGATTTCTTTGACTTCGAGTACTTCCCTGAGGTAGATCTTTACATCAATACAATTGAGGTCGGAAACGGAGCGGGAGCTAACTCCAACAATGTCATAAAAGATGAGTACTTCGAGCGTTACCAGCGAGCGCTGAACAGAGGCTGGCATGTAGGCGCCTCTGCGAATCAGGACAATCATCATAAGGAGTGGGCCACAGCAAATGATGCAAGGACCGCCTTCGTAATTGATGAACTTACAACGGAAAAGGTCTCTGAAGCGCTGAAGACAAGGAACATCTACGCGACAGAAGATAGAGATGCTTTCATCTCGTTCTCCACTGAAGGGGCGAAGATGGGAGACGTCCTTTATGACATTCCAGAAGCAACCTTAAAAGTGGAATACAGTGACCCGGGAGAAAGAACTCAACGGGCGTATATATACAGCAACAACGGAGTGATGGAGCTGAATGTTTCCGGGGACGAGTGGGCTATCGAAATAGACGTTAAGAACCCTCTGTCGTATAACTGGTACTTCGTAAAGATCGATCAGATTGACGGTAACGAGATAGTATCGTCACCGATCTGGTTTCAAAGCAGTACTAACAAGTATCTCTTAAATGCAAGAACAATTGATCCCAGGCCGGTAAAGGGCCTGCCTTTTGATGTGGGCTTCGATCTGATAAATTCCTTGCGGGAAGACCAGGTAATCTCTGTCGAAGTCCGAAGTGGCGAGAGTGTTGTCTTCACGAAAAAGTACGATATTTCCGCTATGACCTGTCTTGAAATAACCGAGACCTTCGACACTGTTGATAAGGACCTTGACTTCTATGTCGACGATGAGCTTGCTTTCAGAGTCAACGTCGATTTTGTAAGCTTCACAGCTCATCTAGATACCTCTCACGAGAACTACTTTGTCTCTGAGCTGAAACCTCTAACGGACATCCTTATGGGTCTCGGCGGGGAAGTGAAACCGGTGATCGGAGAGCTCACTGAGAAGACTACTTTTGAAGGGCAGGTCTTGATACTTCCGCTTCCGGATGCAGATACCTTTATGAAAGACTTCATGGCGATTTCCGAAGAGCAGATTGGCTTCATCGTGAATTATGTCGAGAAAGGTGGTCTACTTGTTGTTGTTCTTGCAAAAAAAGAGATCACTCACCCATCTGTAGAGAGTTACAAGCAGCTCTTTGAGAAACTTCCCTGGTCGGTCGAACTTGAGAACGGCGGAAGGTCGGTGTCTGGGACGAGCACAGGAAACCTTGAAATCGGGAACGGCGGCGGAGTCGTAATACTCAGTTGGGACGAAGCGACTGGAAAGTCTACAATAGATGAAGAAACAATGGGCTTCATTGAATTAAAATTGGGTTTGAAATAAAGCGAGGGATAGATATGTCAAAATTGGAGAGCTTCACACTAGGGGAGGATGGAAAGAGGATATTTGGGATCTGCGAATATCCAAGATCCGGAGATAGCTTTCCCACAGTAATGATGTTCCACGGATTCACGGGAGAACACATCGTTTCCACGTTCAAATTTCCCCGTCTCTCGAGAAGACTCGTCGAGAAGGGAATAGCGACTGTGAGGTTTGATTTCAGGGGTTCCGGAGATAGCGAGGGTGAATTCTACGAGATGTCACCTTTGACTGAGCTTCGCGACGCAGAAGAAGTCCATTCCTTTGTCAGATCGAGAAGCTGGTGTTCGGGAAAGGTTGCCATTGTCGGGTACAGCCTGGGTGGTATGGTTGCTTCGCTTTTTGCCGGGAGACATCCCGAGATTAGTTCACTGGTTCTGTGGTCGCCTGTAATAATGAATCAGGAGTTCTTCAACCGCGAGGATTACTCCTTCAAAGATGGCGAGGAGTATAAGGACGTTCTGGGGCTGAAGCTGGGATCGATCTTCTTCGAAGACGGTCGCAGTGTCGATGCTTCGGAGGAACTCAGAAACTATGAAGGAGATCTGCTAATTGTTCATGGTTCCGACGATGAATCGGTGCCATATCTTCCCGTAAAAAAGTATGCAAATGCGAGACGGTTGAAGATACATACTGTAGAGGGAGCCAACCACAAGTATCAGAGGATTGACTGGATTGAGGAACTCTTCTCAGTTTCAGCGGATTTCTTTGAAAGAACATTGCTGTAGCGGGCGATCAATCGCCCGCTCCTTCCTTAATTGCCTTTCTGACTTCTTCTAGAGCACAGTCGATAAGCCTTTCTTCGGAAGTGAAAGTCAGCTCTTTTTCATGGATTTCTGGAATCACTAGACCTTGCCTGCTCAACGCCGCAAGGATTTCAATGACCTCATGGCGATGAACTCCGCTCAAAAAGGCAATTTCATCGATACATTGACTTGACCGCATGACAATTTTAAGAATACGAAGCGAATTCTGGCCAGACATCGCACTAATAACTCCCGCAGCGCTCCTTTTCTCATATGAAAGACTCCGCTTCCTAACTCTGTCTACTCCAATGAGTGATATGACTGAGTTTTTCTCAGGAACTTCAATCGTGATCACTGAGCCTCCAAGAAACGCCGAAACGTGGAGCCTGATCATCTTACCAGACAGAGATGGAGGTTCAATATCCAGTAGAAAGGCTAAGAAGCCGCTTTCAAATCTCTCGATGTTCTCAAGGAGAATCTCTTCCCCATAGTTTACAAGATTCTCCAGTTCAACCATTGAAGCTATCTCCTTCTCGGCAAAACGAAGCAGTTCAAGAAAGGATTCATGTGTCTTGGCCTGGTCCGTTAGCATTTGAAACGCTTCATATCTGTCAGAAGATAAGAGCCAGGGAATTGACGAAACATACTCAAGAGCGCCCTTTTCATTTTCCTCTAAAGATTTTAAAAAAACATCATTCCTTTTTTCAAGTGGCATGAAATCGCTGCTAAGAAACAGCGAAAGGAGCCTTTCGGGAGATATCGTTTCTATCATCTTCAGTAGACCTGACGGAGTAGGGGAACCTTCGAGAAAGAAGTAAGGGATAATCTTCAAACCAAAGAAGGCCTCCCAGCTGAAAAGTCTTGCGAGTGATGTTAGACTCTCCTCCGTGAGAGAAAGCCTTGCCTTGAAAACCCAGTCAGAGAGGGCTTCTAGGGACTCTCCGTCGCTTGGAGTCATCTTTTCATGGTTATTCAGTCTGAACAAGGATAGAAGGAGCTCAGGTCCCTTCTGCTTATCAAGGACAAAATTTACCATTGGACCCTCCACTAGACCAGTGTTATCCGGATCGGTGCAGACACTTGCTATTAACAAGGGCTGAGCTATGGGAGTTTTCCCATATAGATCTTACACTA
Source organism: Mesotoga sp. H07pep.5.4 (assembly GCF_003664935.1). NCBI lineage: Bacteria > Thermotogati > Thermotogota > Thermotogae > Kosmotogales > Kosmotogaceae > Mesotoga > Mesotoga sp. H07pep.5.4. The sequence continues at coordinate 17,022 of NZ_JFHM01000009.1, read as the reverse complement.
CAAAAGGCGAGGTCACACAAAAGCGGGCAAATGGCTAGTAGCTCTTGCTCGCAGGGAACCTCAGCTATTTGTACACTGGACAATGAAGATATTGCATTCGGCTGGATAATGGGAGCCGGATGAATCGAGAGGTTCAAGTCCGGTTCTGAGACAGCCTGGGGTGAAATCCCCCTGGGCTAATCACCGTGTGCCATAGCAGTGGATACCGGTTTGCTGTTAAATGGTTCACCGCTCTCAGAAGGAAAAACCTGTTCTTCCAGAGCATGGATTTATTCTTCGTTCTTGGTTAAGGTGAAAAACCAAGAACGCGAGATTCTTAACCAAGTTCAGAAGGGTTGAAACGTTCTCAGAATAACCAACGCTATCATTTCCGTTATGACTTGCCGGAAGCTCGTCTTATTGTCATCCCGAAAGAAGTTCGGGCTGACAGAGTAAGGGACTGTCGAGAAGACTAGACGGCATCAAAGCGTTGTTGATTCTGAAAGCATAATAATTTGTCATTTGAACATGATTCAGCATCCCGATCTAAGAGCCGCTGGACGCTCAAGAACGAAGATCCGCTGGTCGCTGAAGGATTTGAAGAGCCGAGAAAGAGCATTGTCGAGAGTTCACTTCGCTTACGAGAAGACGAGACTGGCGTGCGTCAGCAGACTGGCTTCGAAATCGCTTGTTCCCTAAAGTAGCATCACACCTAGGCCGATAGTCTCCGGTGTAGAACTAAAGAGCTTCAAGTTGTGAGAGTTGTTTCTTGAGATAGTATCCGGTATGACTGTGGCTATATTCGGCCACTTCTTCGGGGGTTCCGGAAATCACGACTTCTCCGCCGTTTGCACCGCCTTCGGGTCCCAAATCAATTATGTAATCGGCGTTTTTGACGACGTCCATGTTGTGTTCGACGACTACGACCGTATTGCCCTTTTCGACTAGGCGTTTCAAAACCTGTACGAGCTTTGCGACATCGTCGAAATGCAGCCCGGTTGTCGGCTCATCGAGAATATAGAAGGTTCTGCCCGTGGAGGTCTTCTTCAGTTCAGATGCGAGTTTTATTCTCTGAGCCTCTCCCCCCGAAAGCGTTGTAGCGGGCTGACCAAGTCGTATGTATCCAAGTCCGACGTCATTCAGAAGTCCGAGGATTCTGTTTAGTGTAGGTATTCTTTCAAAGAATGTCAAGGCCTCTTCGACTGTCATGTTTAAAATGTCGGAAATAGTCTTTCCACGATAGCGTATCTCGAGAGTCTCTTTATTGTATCGCCTGCCTTTGCAGACATCGCACTCGACGTAGACATCGGGAAGGAACTGCATCTCTATCTTTATAAGCCCATGCCCTTGACAGGCCTCGCATCTCCCGCCTTTGACGTTGAAGGAAAAACGCCCTTTGTTGTAGCCCCTTGCTCTTGCTTCCTGAGTCTTCGCGAAGAGATCCCTTACGTGATCGAAGAGCCCAGTGTATGTTGCAGGATTGGATCTCGGCGTTCTGCCTATTGGGTTCTGGTCGATCACTATTACGTTGTCGATCTCCTCCCAGCCGAGTAGCTCTGCCAGCTTTTCGGAGGAGGAATTGGATCCACCCAGTGCAACTTTGAGTGAAGGGTACACCGTGTCCATTACGAGAGAGCTCTTGCCACTTCCAGATACACCGGTTACCGTTATGAATTTGCCTAGCGGAAATGAAACGTCAATATGCTTAAGATTGTTCTTCTCCGCGCCCTTTACAGTGAGAAACTTTCCATTTGAGTTGTTCGCCGATTCGAATCTAGGAACGGATAACTCGCCATTTAGATACTTTCCCGTAAGAGATCGTTCCGGCGGGTTATCGAGAAGCGCCTGAGTTGTCCCCTGGTAAACGATCTCTCCTCCGTGAACTCCTGCTCCCGGTCCCACATCCACGATGTAGTCGGAGCTTCTTATGACCTCTTCGTCGTGTTCGACAACTATTACGGTGTTTCCCAGATCCCTGAGGTTCTTCAGTGTCTTTATCAACCTGTCATTGTCTCTTGAATGTAGCCCTATGGTTGGCTCATCGAGCACATAGGTAACCCCCGTAAGGCCGGAACCGATCTGTGTCGCAAGTCTTATTCTTTGCGATTCCCCTCCTGAAAGCGTCATGGCGTATCTGGACAGGGTGATGTAGTCGAGTCCCACATCCACCAGAAATTTGAGCCGCTTCTCTATCTCACTCAGGAGCTCTCCGACGATTTCCCGCTGAAAATCCGTGAAATGAATACCTGTCATGAAGTCGTAGATTTCCTGGATTGTGAGATCGGATATCTGCGCGATATTCAAACCGCCAAGAGTAACTGCAAGCGCTTCGGGTCTCAAACGTTGACCGTTACACTGCGTACAGATCTGTTGAACCATGAAATTGCTTTCCATCCAGAAGCGCATGTCTTCCGACTGTGTTTCGTTATATCGTCTCCTTAGATTGTTGATTATGCCTTCATAGGGTCTCTTAAGCTCGTAAGTGAGCCGATCGGACTTGTATTTCATAGAAATGTCGCTGTCCGTTCCGAAAAGGATGGCATTCTTCACATCGTCTCGAAGATCTTTGAAGGGTTTGGCAGGATCGTCGCCTAGCGATTCTATTACTTTTACGATCATCTTCAGGGTAAATGTGTCCCTGTTGCTTGACATCGTCTTTATGGCGCCCTTCAAAACGCTCAGACTTTCATCTACAAGAAGATCTTTTGAGAATTCCATTGTGTAACCAAGGCCATGACACTTTGGACAGGCCCCGAAAGGGTTGTTGAATGAAAAGATCTTCGGCGAAATTTCCGGAAGGCTTATCCCACAGTCGGGACAGGCAAAATTCTCACTGAAGATCTTTCTCTCTTCGGAATCGACCAGACCGACTTCGACGAAGCCATCCCCTTCATGCAAAGCCATCTCGATGCTGTCTGCAAGACGTGAAGCGTTATCGGCGTCTGCCCTCAGTCTATCTACCACTAGGTTTATCGTGTGTCTTTTGTTCTTGTCAAGTTTGAGGTCTTCGTCGAGATCGTATGTTTCTCCATCTATCTCGATCCTTACAAAGCCCTTCTTTCTGAGAGCTTCAAGTTCCTTCTTGAACTCGCCCTTCTTGCCATTGGCAACAGGGGCGTAGATGGCGATTCGATCTTCCGCACCGTATTCCTTCAGAACTCCTTCTACGATTTCATCGAGACTCTGTTTCTGAACTACGCGCCCACAGGACGGACAATGCGGAATACCCACTCTGGCGAACAAAACTCTCAGGTAGTCGTGTATCTCCGTAACGGTTCCTACCGTCGATCTAGGGTTGTGGCTAACGGTCTTCTGCTCTATGGCAATTGCCGGAGAAAGCCCCTCGATATTTTCTACATCGGGTTTCTTCATCTCCCCCAGAAACTGTCTAGCATAAGTGGAAAGAGATTCGAGATATCTCCTCTGACCTTCTGCGTAAATTGTGTCGAGTGCCAGCGAGGACTTTCCCGATCCGGACAGGCCGGTAATAATAGTCAAGGAATTCTTGGGGATTGCGACATTGACATTTTTCAGATTGTGTACCCTGGCGCCTTTCACATATATATACCTATCCATTACTACACTCCTGCACTAACTCGACCAGCTCCTGACAGATCTCCTCGACCAACTGCTGCTCGGCTCCTTCAACCATGACTCTAATGTACGGTTCCGTGCCTGACGGCCTGAGAACGATTCGAAGATCATCATTCTGCTTCAGTTCTTCGAGTCTATTCTTAAGATTCATGTCTTCCATGACCAGCTTCTTGTTTGATACGGGAACGTTCTTCAACAACTGTGGATAGACGGGGAAAGAGGCGGCAAACTCTTCGAGGCTTTCGTCAAGCTCTTCGAGTGAGTTCAATGTTTCAAGTGAAGTGATGAGACCATCGCCGGTGGTACTCCTGTCGAGGAAGATGATATGACCAGATTGCTCTCCGCCAAGGACTCCGCCTGTCTGCAGCATTCTTTCGAGAACGTATTTGTCTCCAACCTTTGTTCTATCCAGCGAGATGTTCTTCGAGGTGAGATACTTCTCGAAGCCGAGGTTTGACATTACGGTTGCAACGACCCTATTGCCCTTCAACCGTCCCTGGTTCACAAGCTTTCTCGAGTTGAGCGCCATCAACATATCGCCGTCTATCAACTTGGAGCCCGGAAGAACGAATAGACATCTGTCTGCATCTCCATCGAAAAGAACCCCAATCTGTCCTTTCTTTAATGAATCGCCCAGGAAGTTCGGAAATAGCGATCCGCACTTGTCGTTGATGTTAATCCCGTTCGGTTCGATTTCGCGAAGCTCCGCACCTATACCTAGGCTTTCGTATACCATAGATATGACGGTCGAAATTGCTCCGTTGGCACCGTCGACAACGATCCCGTCAGAAGGGAGTCTCTCATTCCTGTAAAGACCTATAACATAATCGATATACTCATCTCTATAGTGATCTTTATAACTAATCTTGCCGACTCCAGAATAAACTGTATAGTGAAACGGGGTGTCGATTATGAGGTTCTCTATCTCCACTTCGTCTTCGTCGGATATCTTCATTCCCCTGGCGAGAACCTTGATTCCGTTGTAAACAGCGGGATTATGGGAAGCAGAAATAACAGCTCCCAACGTTCCCTCTTTGTTCGTGATATACGCTAATGCTGGAGTCGGGATTACGCCCGCGAACTCGACGTTCATCCCGGCGGAGGCGGCTCCCGCGGCCATTGCGCTCTCTAGAAGATCACCGGAACTCCTCGTGTCTTTTGCTATGATAAACCTGTTATACTTTCCAGTGTAGTATCTGCCGATGGCATTGCCAAGCTTCATTGCAAGTTCGGGTGTGAGCTCTTCGTTAATAACGCCCCTTATCCCGTCGGTTCCGAACAGCTTCTTCATTAAGACACCCCCAAATATAAACATTTCTATACCTAGCATTTAGTTTACCACAGAATCTCGTTGACAACTCAAACTGCGAACTATATAATTGTGACTGTTGGAGAGATGGCCGAGCGGTCGAAGGCGTACGCCTGGAGAGCGTATGACGAGCACAACTCGTCCGTGGGTTCAAATCCCACTCTCTCCGCCAGAAAACCACCCGTCTTTCCGACGGGTTTTTTTGCTTAGATGGGAGAGTTATTGAGAGCCTATCTGAAACGGAGGAGCAATGGGAGAGAGATCGATAAACATAAGGCTAAACAAGGCGCTGGGGCAGAACTTCCTGAAGTCAGACAGAGTCTCTCGCAGGATTGTCGAATCAGTGGAACTGAATCCGTCGTCGACTATAGTCGAAATAGGTGTAGGATCGGGTTCGCTCACTTCTATCCTGTTGGAGAAAGGCTTAAGAGTTATCGGGTTTGAAATAGACACAAGGTTCTCCGAAGGCAACCGAAGGCTGGAGGGCGAACGGTGCGAGCTCCGTTACGAGGACTTTCTCAAGGCCGATCTATCTACTTTGCCCGACTCTGTCACGTATGTTGCCAACATTCCTTATTACATTACCTCTCCCATTATCGAGAGAATAATGTTCGATGGGCCATCATTTGACAGGGCTGTGCTAATGGTTCAGAAGGAGTATGCGGATAGATTGACCGCAACACCCCGTACGAAGGAATACGGTATACTGACGGTGAATGTTAATACTTTTTCCGAAGTGAGAGAGCTTTTTCAGGTTTCTAGAAAGGAGTTCATTCCGCAGCCAGAAGTGGACTCGATGGTGATTGAGCTGTCGTTGCTTGAGAACCCTCCGATAGGAGAAGCTAGAAGGGATCAGTACAGGAAATTTGTCAGGCATTGTTTCTCTCAGAGACGGAAGAAGCTGAAGAACAATCTGAAAAGCATCGTGGACTCACCAGAGGAATTACTTGGGTCAATGGCTATAGGAATCGACGTCAGGGCAGAAGAACTAAGCGTAGATGATTTCGTAAACTTGTTCAAGAACATATATCCTGAAGGTGGTGTGTGACCGAAAGAGGTCAAGCAATGGAGAGAGAGCTTTTCGAAAGGATTCTGAATTCGCTGATAGAGGGAATAATAGTTGTCGATTCAGACGAGAGGATAGCCTTCATAAACGACGAGGCCCTCGAGATTCTAGGAGTGAATGGAGAGGAAGCGACCGGTGCTCTCGTAAGAGAGACCATACCTAACACTAGGTTGCACATCGTTCTGAAGAGTGGTGAGCCGGAGCTCAACAGAATTCAGTATCTCAAGGAAAAGACGATAGTAACTTCAAGATTCCCCATCGTCAACTCACAAGGTGAAGTCCATGCTGCAATGGCTGTATTTCGTGACATAACAAATGTTGAAAAGATGGCTGAAGAAGTCATTAACCATAAGGAGATGGAGGGTCTATTGACCTCCATCATAGATGCAACATATGATGCAATTTCGGTGGCCGATGAAAAGGGAAAGATCGTTCTCGTAAACAGGGCCTACACCAGAATAACAGGAATGAGTCCCGATTTCGTCATTGGAAAAATGGCCACAGTTGACATTGCGGAAGGTTCCTCTCTTCATCTGGAAGTTGTAAGAACGAGGAAGCCGATATACAACGCAAGGCTGAAAGTCGGTCCGAACAGAAAGGAAGTGCTGGTCAACGTAACTCCGCTTTTCGTGAAGGGTGAGTTTAAGGGAAGCGTGGGTGTTGTTCATGACATCTCTGAGATAGAGAGACTCGCGAGGGAACTGGAGGACACGAAGCGCCTCCTTCGACACATGAAGGCAAAGTATACTTTTGACGATATCGCCGGTTCGTCTAAACTGATGCAGGTAGCGATTGATCAGGCGAGAAAGGTTTCAAAGACGAGAGCAACAGTACTGCTGAACGGTCAGAGCGGAACTGGAAAAGAACTCTTTGCGCACGCAATTCACAATTCCAGTGATAGACGAGAACAAAGCTTCATAAGCGTTAACTGCGCTGCCCTGCCGGAAAACCTCCTCGAATCGGAGCTCTTCGGATATGTCGAAGGTGCTTTCACAGGAGCCCGGAGAGGGGGAAAGAAGGGTCTTCTTCAAGAGGCAAACGGAGGAACCGTATTTCTCGATGAAGTTGCTAAGATGAGTCTCTCAGTTCAGTCAAAATTCCTGAAGTTCCTTCAAGATAGGGAGATAAAGCCGGTTGGTGGAAATCAGACCTACAAACTCGATGTCAGAGTAATTGCGGCGACCAACGTGAGTCTGGAGAAGCTCGTCGCGTCCGGTGAATTCCTTCCCGACCTATACTATCGTCTGAATGTAGTGCCAATCGTAATTCCTCCGCTCAAAGAGAGGCCAGAGGATATTCCTGAGATAGCTAGGGTAGTGATGATGAGGCTAAATCAGGAGTACGGAAGGATGGTTACAGAAATCGATCCTGCAGTTCTGCGCATGTTTGAGAAACACGACTGGCCTGGAAACGTAAGAGAACTTGAAAACGTCATCGGAAGGGCAATGATAAGTATGGAACTAGAAGAAAAAACTATACGGCTTTCGCATATAAAGGGAATTCTTGAGAAACCGGACAAGAGAGAGAGGCTACCCGAGGGAAGTCTATCAGCCCTTCTGGATGACTACGAAAAAGAGATAATAAAAGACTCTCTTCAAAGAAACGATTGGAACAAGACGAAGACTTCGAACGAACTTGGGATAAGCATAAGGAGTCTATACTACAAGCTAGAAAAGCACGGAATCACTGACACTCAAGAAAACCGATGATATAATTATTAATGGGGGCGAAACGGTTTCGACGGGGTCAATGAACTTGTAGGAGCGAGCCGAGGTCCCGGAGCCGCGTTAAAAAACCGGAAAAGCAGAAATGCCAATAACGAATTTGCACTTGCTGCTTAATAATTAATAAGTAGCCGTCCGAATAGCTTTTTGGTCTGGTGGGCTATGAAGGGCGTCAGAAAATCAGACCTTGCCCGTGAATATGCTCCGTATTCCCGGGGACACTTAGGAGCTTGGACAGTCGGACTCTGCCTGTGAAGTCTTGACTGTTGACGACGATCACAGGATGCGCTCGGAGAGCCTGCAAGGAATTTGGTTTCGGACGCGAGTTCGACTCTCGCCGCCTCCACCATTGACTCAGAGCTACCTGTACCAAAGCTGTGAAGCGAGGAAGCAAAACTCAGTATTTTTACTGTAAAGACCCGGCTAATGCCGGGTCTTGTTTTTCTAAACGCCACGCGGTATGAAAACACCATGTCAATCCGAAAACGCCATATTTCGTAATGCTGAACTTGTGTCAACATCTTGCTCCTAAGAACCGCCGCACGCTTAAAATTCAAGACCCGCTGAACGCTGAAGGCTGTAAAAAACCGAGAAAAAGCGTATCCGAGAATTCGCATTGCTCACGAGAAAACGAGAGCAGAAAAAGGGGCTGACCGGGTCCTATGGTCTCATTTTTCGGGCCCTCTGGCCGGTGAAAGATCAAACGATCCCGAAAAAAGTTCGGGATGACAGAGTGAGGGACTTCCAAAAAGTCATGACGGGAATGATAGCATACGTCATTTCAAAAACGCCTTAATCCCTCATGCTGAACTCGTTTCAGCATCCAAGCTTACCGAAAACATTACATCCCGTGCAGCGTACTGTAATTCTTAAGAACACAACATTCCGTCATCTGAACTTGATTCAGAATCTTGTGTTTATTGACTATGACCAAGAACGAAGAACAGATCCTTGCACTTGAACGAACAACGGGTTCTCCTCGACAAACGGAGAACCGCTCAACGGCGAACCGGTTTGACTTTGCTCTTTCCTACCCCCTTCCTGCTAACCGCAACCACGCTCTTCAAAAAACCCAGATCCCGAAACAAGTTCGGGATGACCCTAAACAGAGGTCCAAACAGGTTAGTAATGGCTCTTTCCAGCTTTGAGAGGGTCTTGGATACGAGATTCCGTGCAGATCCCATGAACAGAATCTTTTCAGGGCAGGCTCTACGGGATGACAATCTAAGATGATTGTGCACTTCTCTTGTAGGGGCGAACGGCCGTTCGCCCGAAAAAGGTCCTGGTTGGAATCTCTGCCTTTTTCGCGAAAAACAGGACAGACAAGAGGAGAATTGTCAGTCCCTATTTTCGCTCAGTCATACATATGACGAAAACCTAGATCCCGTATAGAAGCACTACGGGATGACAAGGAGGATGGATTTTGGGCACAAATCAGCCAGGCTGCTGACGCAGGCCAGTCACCTTCGGTGGCCAGTCTTTCCGTCGCAAAGGCCAGTTCCGCTACGCCAGCCTAAAAAATATGCGGAGGACGGTGGACCGTTGACTGACAACGTTGTCTTCACAGCGTTCAGCGGGTTTTCGTTCTTAAGCGTGAAGCGCTTCTTTGGCGCGAGGTCGCGTGCAAGACCCCAAACAGGAGCCCTGAACAGAGACCCCAAACAAAACCCCTGAACAGGAGACCCCAAACAGGAGCCCTGAACAAGAGCATTTCAGGGCAGGCTCATCAAGGCAGGCTCTACGGGATGACATTATGAGGGCTCAAGAATGCTTCTTTTGGGAGAGCAAAGCGAGTAACTTCCTAAAGCCTCTGCCAAGATGACAAGCTGAACGCTGTTTACGATATTACAAAGAACCAAAGAAAAACCCCGGAGAACCGGGGCCTTACTCTTGAGTTTTAATTCTCAAGTAGTTTTGCAGTCTTCTCTCGTCGAGAATTCCGTTGGCCACAGCCTGGCGAACCGCGCATCCCGGCTCGACGGTGTGGGTGCAGTTTCTGAACCTGCACTTTGCGGAAAGTTCCAGTATATCCTCAAATGCTTCGTCAAGACCTTCCGTTCCACTTATTACAAACTCTCTCATTCCGGGAACATCTATGATTCTCCCTTCATCAGGGAGGAGATGCACCTGAGAGGAAGTGGTTGTATGCTTTCCCTTGTGTGTGGAATCGCTTACTTCGCCCGTTCTAACGTTTGAATTGCAAATCGCGTTTACTAGCGAGGATTTTCCGACGCCGGAACTTCCGGCCAGAACCGAAGACCTCCCCTGAAGAGCCGACTTGACCTCTTCTATCCCTAAATTTGAGACGGTACTGGTGAGAAAGACTCTGTACCCTAGGTCACGATATTTCTGGATATCTGCCTTCGTTTCTTCAGATAGGCCCAGGTCGGCTTTGTTAAAGACAATGGTCACGTCAAGATTCGAACCTCTCGCTGCAGTAATGTACCTTTCTATCAAGTTCTTGTGGTAAGGAGGATCCTTTATCGCCACGACAATAAGAACCTGATCAACGTTTGCGGCGATAACCTGATGGAGATGTCTACCTTTTTTGCCTGCCCCTTTCCTGACAAGACACTTGTCACGGGGAAGAACCTCGGTAATCATTCCCTGGTCCTTATGAAGCCTTTCGAAAAGCACCCTGTCGCCAACGGCAACAACGTTCTTCTCTGTTCTTTCCTTTTGAAGAAGCTTTCCTCTGAGAAGACAGCGGAAGAATTCGCCTGACTCTGATCTTACTTCTATCATGCCTTTTTGAACATTAGTTACCTCACCATTCATGATTTACCTCCAATTATTCGAGACTGTTTAAAGAAAGAAAAAACCACGGGTTCTTACCGCCGTGGTTGAATAATCGGAAGAAATCGCGTTTCAGCAATTAGATTCCAAAAGAAGCGCGGTGTAAGAACCCATGGGGTTAAGGAAACAATCAAAGCTATCTGCCATATACACCACCTCCTTTATGGAAGCATCAATTATATAACATGATGTGCGTATTGTGACGCCCTGTTGAGTAGGTTAAATTATGATGCTTTACGCCGGTATTTCCAGGGCTGATTCAAATTGTCTTGATGTTTTTTGTTATTGAAAGCCTCACCTCAGTAAGAGTCTTTTGTGGGTATGAAGTCACGATTATATCTCAATCTAAATGAATTCTTTTATAGAACGCAGAATTGCTATCCATCATCCTTTTGGCGAGGAGAATAGCTGCATGCTCGAGCACAATGTTGCATAATCTTGTTGTAAATGACATATAGATGTAGTATTGAAGGACTAGTATTTTACCGACCGGTAAGTAAAAAACTATTGGGGGTGTTATTCATGGGTATTGTAGAAAGTATGAAAACTTCCATGCTAAGACAGGCAGGGAAGTATGTTGGTTCACTCGTCAGGAATTCTTCTACTGAGAATATTGCAAGGTTATTTGGCACTGTTGCTGCTTTGACGAAAGAACCAACAAAGAGCGGTCTAAAGAAACTGACGCAGATGGCCAAGGAAGAGCATCCAATGATCGTGTCCTGGCAAAATGTTTTCAAGAGATCTAGCCCTAAGGCAGTAGAAAAGGCTATGACGAACTTGGTTGTTAACGAATTTGCTCTCGGAGAGAAGATTCGTCAGGAAAAGATGCTTGAGCATGAGGTCGTCATTCCCAAGCTGGTTGTTATAAGCCCGACCTACGCCTGCAATTTGAACTGCGTGGGTTGCTATGCCGGTCTCTACGGAAGAAAGTATCAGCTTTCGAAGGAAGAGGTCAGTTCAATTATCAGACAGTCAAACGAGCTGGGCATTTACTTCTTCATAATTACCGGCGGAGAGCCTTTTGTATGGCCGCATCTTCTCGAAATTTTTGAAGAGTTCAACGATTCTTACTTCCAGGTCTACACCAATGGTACTCTTATCACGAAGGAAGTCGCCCAGAAACTCGCCGAACTAGGTAATGCGACGTTTGCCGTCTCGGTAGAAGGCTTTGAAGGCGAAACCGACTGGAGACGTGGAAGAAATGTCTTCCAGAAGGTCAGGCAGGCCTGGACAAATCTGCGAGAGGCAGGAGTAATTTACGGTACCTCTGTTACTGCGACCAGGCTGAACCACGAGGTAATGATGAAGGACGAGTTCTGGCAGTTCCTGAAGGACGAGGGTGTTTCTTACGCCTGGGTCTTCCAGTTCATGCCTGTTGGTATGAATCCCTCCATGGATCTTGTTCCTACTCCGGAGCAGAGATACGAGAGATTCTACAAGACCGAGCAAGAGAGGCTCGGTGGTGATTTCGCATTCGTTGCTGACTTCTGGAATCATGGATTCCTTACGAATGGTTGTCTGGCCGCCGGCGCGAAGTACCTTCACGTCAATGCAAAGGGTTACGTAGAACCATGTGTATTCCAGCAGTTTGCCGTTGATAGCATCAGGGAGAAGAGTCTTCTCGAAGTTATCAAGTCACCGTTCTTTACCGCGTACAAGAGAATGGTGCCCTACAGCAACAATCTTTTCAGACCCTGTCCAATCATTGACAACCCGAAGGTCCTAAGGGCAATGGTCAACAAGTTCCACGCCATTCCTCAGCATGATGGAAGCGAGAACGTTGTTACGGAGCTTGCCGGTCAGCTTGACGAACTCGCCGAAGGCTGGAAGAAGTACGCAGACAAGCTATACTACGAGGAAGGTTTTGCCGAAACCCATCCCGCACACAGGGGCGTGTACGATTTTGATGTTAGAATGAGAAAGTACGCTAACAACGAAGAAAAGCTTGCTATAGACAAAAAACCTTGAGGGGATGGTGGATCCGGTGCGAGCAAAGTTATCTTCTAGAGAGAGGATTATAAGAGCCGCCCGGAAGGCCTTTGCGGAGAGAGGTCACGACGGCGTCAGCATGTCTGAGATTGCGCAGATGGCTGGAGTGAAAAAGGCACTTATTTACTACTACTTTCCGAGCAAAGAGGATCTTTTTTACGAAGTTTGGCAATACTCTATTGACGAGCTCGAAGATCATGTCTTTTCCGAAACAAGCGACGAGAACGTTTATGTCTCAAAGCTCAAGAGGATTCTGAGATCGTACATAGATTTCATAACGAGCAAAAATGAGATCAAGAAAATCATGGATCAGGAACGTGCGAACCTTAGCAGGGAAGACAACGAGTCCTGGAAGAGAGTGAGAGACAGATACGAAGCCTTGAAAGAGAAGTTGTCGTCGGCCATAAATGATGCAAAGGCTGCTCAGGAAATTTCGAAGGACGTCGATCCAGATAGCGCAGCAGACCTGATACTGAATGGTTTCAGTATAACGGAAGACCCTGACGGGCTAGAAAGCATAAGAGAAATAATCTGGAGGGGCCTGGTTAGCAACTCCGGAGAGTAATTAAGAAAGAAGAGAGAGGGACTCAGTCCCTCTCTTTTTTTGTGCCTCTTCGCTTGAAGTCGAGAACTTCTCTGAACTTCGAATACTTTTCCTCGAAGTTCTTCCCAGAAATCTGAAGAAACTTCAGGTAAAGCACGTCCAGGATCATCAGCTGCACTATACGAGTTATAAGACCACCCTCCGGGAAGATCAGCTTTGAGTAATAGCTTTCGAGATTCACGTTCGAATAAGTGCTCAGCCTTGATCCCGCCGGTGTTACCGTGATTACCGAAGCTCCGGTCTTCTCGGAAAACTTCAGCGCGTCTAACAAGTCTATCGAAGTTCCAGTGCTGGATATAGCAACAACGACAGAATCATCTTTCAAATTGTATGCAGATATCATCTGTTCGTATCCGTTCTCGATGAGCTTGACTCTTTTGCCGCTTTGCAGCATCTTCAGGTAGAGATCGTGTCCCGCTACTGCATCGAAACCGAACGCGTAGATGTCTATATTTTCGCTCTCGACCAGAAGCTCTGCCGCCTTCTTTAAGTCGTCTTCGCCAAGACGGGAATAGGCTTCACGAATTGTTGAGGATACTAGGTCCTCGTAGGCGTCCAGGTCCTCGATCAGAATGGTTGACTTTTCCCGCTGAACAAGCACGTTAAGCTCGCTGGCGACAGCTAATTTCAGCTGCGAATAGCCTGTGAAACCCATTTTCTGTGAAGCCTTCACGACCATTGACGGAGACACATTCAACCTTGAGGCAAGATCGTTCACTGAAAGCTCTAGAGCCGCTTCTGGATTTGTCATGATGAAGCTGGCTATCTTCTCTTCCGTCTGAGTGAATAGTCCTAAGGCTTCATTGTAGGACTGTATAAGACTACTCATTGTTGATCTTTGGCAGTCCTTCCGCCTTTATTTTTTCAAACCATTCGGCAAGTTGGGCACGAATGTCATCCGGAACATTTCTCACGAAATTTGGATCATCGTGAGTATAATCGATCATTCCTTCTGCTATTCCAACCCTCTTGGAAGTACCGAAGGGAAGTGTGCCGGCTTTGGCATCTGCGATTGTATTCTTCACCAAAACGTCTATGTGCTTCAGGAAACTCCCAAGAATAACGGAGGGATTCAAAGCGATCATGTTAGAGTCGACCGTGATCACATATTTGCCTCTGACCGAGGCCTCTTCAATGACTCCTATGCCACTGCCACCGGCAATGGAGAGAATAACGTCTGCTCCGGCATCGAACTGCTTCGCAGCGAGTTCGCTCCCTCTAGCTGGATCCGACCAGCTACCAACAACACCGAAAAACACTCGAATCGAAGGATGAACCGTCTTTACGCCATTCTCGAAAGAGGGTCTCATGACATTGGTCATCGCGGGGTAAGTGTCCCCTGCGATCAACCCCACCACTTTCTCTTCATTTGCTCCTGGCAAACTGCTTGAAGTTATCAGTGCTGCGAAGATTCCGGCAAGAAAGGTCATTTCGTCGTCTTTGAAAGCAACAGAATAAGTGTTTGGAAGAGGGTTCTCGATAATCCCGTCCAGTAATGCGAACTTCTGGTTTGGGAACATTTCGGCGACTTTATTTACGCTTGCCGGCATACCTTCGGTGAAGGTCATGAGAAGATCGTACCTACCCAATGCCGCAAGGCTGATAAGCATTTGCTCCCACTTGGACTGGTTGTATCCGCCTTCGACGATCTTTATCTCTATCTCCTCAGAGGCCATTTCAAGCGCGCCCCTCTGTACAAGTTCGTAAATGGCGTTTCCACCAATCTCTCCCGTGATAAGAATCCCTACACTGAACTTCGATGCGGCAAATGTAACCGCCAATAGCAGGGAAAAAAGAAGTATTGCTCTTCGCATCTCTTCACGCTCCTCCGACTTCATTCGTTTCGATTATAGTTCTATCGAAGGAAATTCTCAAGGGCGCGAATTATATTCTTGATTTCGATTACATTGTAGGTGAAGAATCAGGTGTAGGCCTCTTCATGACATAACCATAGTACTGATTGATGTTTTGATCGAGAAGTTTTACCATTTCCGTGGAGTTGATAAGCCAGTTCAGGGAGAAGTCCTCGACGAGTTTTGCTACACGGAATTGAATCTCTTCAAGATCCTCACCCGCCATGTATGAGTGATAGGCATATGACCACACGTGAGGCGTCTTCGGACTGGAAGCTTCAATCTTTTCGAGATCAGCCTCAGCCATCAAAGAATAGACATTTACGTAATCACCAGGAGAATCGACCTGCCAGCCATCTTCTGTCCAGGTGAAGAATCTCTTGAATACCGAAAGCTCGGTCTCTTCCTGAGCCTTTATCATATGATCGTCAACGACTATCAGTTCTACTATCCCATCGCAGTCGAGATCGACGATATTCTCTGCGCGAGTGGGGTCGAGCGCTACGGTCAAGGAGTAGACCTCTGAGTCGACTACAGTAATGTAGTATCCACCCAAAGGAGTCGAGTAATCGTCTGTGAGGAACCTGAAGATCGTGGTCTTCTGTCCTGGGAAGGGAACGTCACTAACTATAACCGGCGACATGATCGTTTTTCCTGCAAGGGTATCTACAACGACACCCTCTTTGTAGAACTTCACCACATCCGGGATTCCCATTACCGGATCGCCAGCCTCAAACTCAAATGCGATTCCTCCAGGCAGAAGGCTGTCCGCGTAAGGCTCATATTTCCAGGTCAATGTGCTTTCAGGTGATTCCGTTTCAGATTGCGTGGCCTGAGGTGTAATTGAAGGCATGGCTGGATCCTGGTGTGATACTGTGCTCACCGGAGTTGGGGGAATCGGATGCGAAGGAGTCAGTTCGGCTGCGGGATCGTCTTCAAAGAAGCCGTCAAGGGAAAAGAGGTCGTCGAAAGAATCCATGGCGAGAATCTCGCGCGCAACATCTTCGAAGTAAGTAGTTACGGTAGCATCAGCAGAGTCTGTAGAATCGCTGCTCCCCGCCAGACTTGAAATCGCTATAAAGATGAAAATCATCAAAAACAAGAAACGAAAGTAATTCCTTCTCATACTGACCAATCTCCCACATCGTAATTATACGCTATTTTATAATGCGTTAGCCCAGCTGACTTTCGCTAACTCGGGAACTTGTTCAGCAAGTATCTTGTTTCATTGTTTCTGTCTAGGCTTTATGAAGTTCATCACTTAGTCATCACGAACTCGTTTCGGGATCTACAATCCTATGGAGAAATGTCTCTCAAATCACCGATCGAGTAGCTCATTATTTGCATCAACATCTTCTCTGATACTTAGTGATCATGCTCCTTAGTTCCAGAATTGGTTAGAATTCTCATGTAGCCTCTGTCTCGATATGTCACTTATTCTCTGTAGCTCTTTTACGAAAAACAAAGGAACTGGACGCGTAACGTTGGAACTATAGGCTGCTTTTCTCTCTTGCGAAACCCTACACCCCACAGCCCTAGACCCATTTCCTCCTGGCTCTTGATCCTAAATCCCCGCTTGAGCGGGGGGGACCGCTTGCGGTGGGGTGTGTATGCTCTTAAGCGCATTGCCAAACGTGTGCCTTCTTTAACACCGAAAGGTATTACTTTTGTAGGGGACGCGTTAGTATCTCCATTACTTCTGCCTTAACTAACGCACCAATATTCGTACGAGTTTTCTTGTCTTAAGATACTCACACCCTCCGCCACTACGTGGCCCTCCTCCCTCAAGGGAGGATTTAAGATCAGGATCATTAGGAGCCAAATACAAATTCGCGCAAGAACCATCGAAGGGTAAGGTTTTAATGAATGACGTTGAGAGTCTTCTTCAGCGAAAAGCTGATCTTTTGCCGTGGAGCTGAAGTGGGCTGCGTTAGCAGACTGGCTGATTGTTGCCCAAAATCCACTCACTCTATCATCCCGTAGTGCTCCTGTACGGGATCTCGCATCAAAGAATCGCTGTACGGTTAAGAACGAAAACCCGCTGAACGCTTAAAAAACCCGTTCACCGTCACCGGTCCTCCGTCCTCCGCATATTTACCCCGCAAGGA
>NZ_JFHM01000028.1:0-35442 GCF_003664935.1 Mesotoga sp. H07pep.5.4 | reverse complement strand
ACAACTTAGAGTAACTGAAGACCCTGAAGTTCGATAACTCTGGCAACTCCGTCACCTGTGTGGTTGTTGTCCGCAAACATTCCAATTAGATCATCGTAAGCGATTAAGAGGTCTTCCGTAGCGTTGGCTGCTCTAGAAATGTCGTTGTCAACATAGATCGTGGGGAGGACTTCTAGATCAGGAGCTATCTCGGCGAGTCTTGTCTTGAACCCATCATCTCTATCTGTAAGAACCTGAACACCAGCCATTGCA
Organism: Mesotoga sp. H07pep.5.4; assembly: GCF_003664935.1. Taxonomy (NCBI): domain Bacteria; kingdom Thermotogati; phylum Thermotogota; class Thermotogae; order Kosmotogales; family Kosmotogaceae; genus Mesotoga; species Mesotoga sp. H07pep.5.4. The sequence goes on along the minus strand of NZ_JFHM01000028.1, from coordinate 35,190 downwards.
CTTACTAGACCGATCTTGCCCTTGAGGTCCTTACCTGCTGCCTTGAGATACTCAACAAGCTTATCGGCTGCGAGAGCGCCTCCTACTCTGTTGTTGGTAGCGAGGAATGAATTGTATCCGGTATCATAGACGAAGTTGTCAATGAGAATGATCTTGATACCCTGCTTGTAAGCTTCGTCAAGAATCAGAGAAGGAGCTTCCGAGCTTGTCGAAGAAATAACGATTGCGTCTGGCTTCTTGTTGACAACGTCCTCAAGAATAGCGACCTGCTTGTCGATGTCTGACTCGGACGGAGGTCCGTAAACCGTGACATTAACAAGGCCCTGTAGATCGTGTTCGGCGTTCTCGGCGCCGACTATCGTGTATTGCCAGAAGTCAGAATCCGTTGCCTTGACTATGAAGGCAATTTCGTAAACTGCAAATCCCAGTGTGGCTCCGAAAAGAATTGAAGCCATGACAAGTAGCATAAGTACTTTACGCATTAGCAAAACCCTCCTTATAAAGTTGTTCTGTACATACGAATGTACACATGTACGTACAAACACTATAATTATAACAAGCGACCAAACTCGAAACAAATTTGAATGACAGAGGAAATCTTAGTGATAAGAAGTTTAGAGAAAAAAAGAAGACATAATCGTCTTTAATCACTCTTAATCATCGCCAGTTGTTTCAGGAAAGGTTGGTCTTCTGGACTCTGTCTTATCTTCTGAGTTCTCTTTTCTTTGAATACATTGCAAGCTCGGCATTTCTCAGCACATCATGAAAATCAGTTAGCATGTCTCTCTTAGTGGCTACTCCAAATGAGACACTAGCTTCCACGGCGAAACAGTCTATCTTGCTCAGATTTTTCTCGATTCTTGAAACGATTTCCTCTGCCATTTCGGTGTCTGTTCTCAGAAGAAGGACAACAAACTCATCTCCACCCCATCGAACAACTAGATCCTCGTGCCTGCAGGATTCCTTGATTGTGCGAGATATAGTCTTCAGATAATCGTCGCCGTAGAAATGGCCGAAACGGTCGTTCAAACCCTTCAGCCCGTTTACATCCGCGAAAATTACGGAAATCGGAAGATTTCTCGAAGTGTTTACTCTCGATACTTCCTCATCGAAGAAGGTCCTGTTGTAAAGACCGGTCAGCGAATCGTGAAAAGCAAGGAACTGTATTTCTCTAGTCTTCTTGATCTTTTCAAAGGCTCCAAGAGCATGAAGCATCAACAACTCGGCAAGCTCTGCATCTTCATGTTTGAAGCTCCCGGACTCAAGTGTGACTGTTTGAAAAACGCCGAAATCACCGATGGGAACACTAAGTACAGCCTTGATCCTACTGCTTGAAGGTATTGCATCGACTTCCTTCGAAACGTCATCGACTATTATCGTTTTCCCGGTCTTCAAAGTCTTTCCAGCAATTCCCTCGTACTTTGGAACCCTTGTATTGACTTCGATGTTGTTCGAGTTTCTCTTTGAGATAAGATAGTCTCCTTCGACAATATCAAGACTGTAATAGTCGAAGCTGAGAATTTCGGTGGCCGCTTTAACTATGAGGTCATAGACTTCCTCTTCTTCTGTGCAGTTCTCCATCTTAAAGGCAATATCGTGGAGACTCCTTATCTTGTCCCTGAGGCGCTCGTTTTCAGTTACTTTCTTCTCAAGCTCCTCGGTTCTTGCCTTAACGCGCCCTTGTAAAGTGTGGTTCCAGAACCAAAGACCAAATAGCACGCCTATGAATATAACGAGCATTCCAACAGACAAGAGCAATTCCTTTCTATTCTGTTCAAACCAGTTTGCGGAGCCAAACCATTTCTCGAATATATCCTTATACTCACCGCTCTCTCTGACAAGGAGAAGTCCCTTATTGAGCTTGTTGAGAAGAACAAAGTCATCTCTTGCTGTGGCGAAGGCATAATCTCTCTCGAAAACCGTGGCACCGGAAACCTCGAGATTATCGATCTCATTCTCTTTCGCAAAATAGAGAGACTGATACTTCTCGAAGAGGCCAAAATCCCCGGTGCCCGATGAAAGAAGCTTCAAGCCGTCAAGAGGAGACTCAACAGCGACAATCTTGTCGGTTATTGAGTTTTCCAGGAGATAGTCGTGCATGACATCGTTTCGCTGAACTATAATTTCCCTTCCTTCTAGATCATCTACGTCAGGTTCTTCGGAACCTTTTCTGTAAAAGATCGCCATGTGCAGAGTATTGTGGGGAATCGAAAAACCGTATATCTTTTGCCGTTCGGGAGTGACAGCCATGCCTATTAGTCCGTCAAGTTCTCCTGACTTGAACCTTTCGACAACGAGATCCCATTCACCGAGCTCTATTTCTATATCCAGCTCGGCGACTCTAGAGACGGCCTTCATCAGGTCCACATTGAATCCCGTGTACTCACCGTTTTCATCAACAAACTCATACGGAGGATAGGCGCTATCACCGCCAAAAATCAGCTTGTCCGCAAAAATAAAAGTACTTACTAGAACCAAGAAAAATAAGAAGAAAGCCTTCTCGTTCTTCATCAATTCACCCCGATTAGAGATATGATAGCACAATCATTACGAAAAATTGAAGTTCTAAAAACCAGGAATTTAGTCGAATCATTTGTGGGTCTTATTTATCGCTCGCAATCAGACTACAAAGTACTTTCCATTAACTCAAAAGCAATATTGTGGAAAAATATTTAAAGGTTTTTGCGGTCTACATTTGTGTGCTTTCACTTTGTTCTAACAATTAAATCAATTAACTAATTTTTCATCGGTTTTCAGAGCATAACGGTCAATAATAATCAAGTGGCTTAAAACAGTCTTTCATAGACTTTCGCTCCATAATCTAGACTACGGCCGCGAAAGTAATCGACACGTGTATTAAGATTGAAGAGAGAATAAATGCCTGGGGGGAATTGTCTTGAAAATACTTGTTCTTCTAAAACAGGTCCCGGACACCGATGAGGTGAAGCTCAATCCAGAGACGGGAACAATGATAAGAGAGGGTGTTGGCACCGTAATCAATCCTCTCGACCTGCACGCGCTGGAAACAGCGTTGAGAATCAAAGAGACTGGAGATTACTCCGTTACGGTTGTTTCTATGGGACCACCTGCGGCAGAAGAGGCCGTGAGGGAAGCAATAGCAATGGGCGCCGACAGGGCGGTGCTTCTCACAGACCGTAAGTTCGCAGGCGCCGATACGTGGGCTACATCAATGGCTCTCGCGAGATTTGCGGAAAAAGAAGGTCCCTTTGACCTGATCCTGGCCGGCGAAAAGGCTACCGACGGAGAAACCGGTCAGGTGGGCCCTGAAACAGGTGCTATGCTGGGTGTTCCCGTTGCTACATACGTTTCTAGAATAGCTGAACTAGATGAATCGGGCATTACAATCGAACGCGAAGTGGAAGACGGAAAGGAAATATGGAAGCTACCCCTACCTTCGCTTGTTTCGGTGACTAAGGATGTCAATGAACCCAGACTCCCTACCTTGAATGGAAAGAAACTCGCGAGAAACGCATCAGTAGAGAGGATCGGCAACGATTTTCTGGAATTAGATCCATCTGAGATCGGCTTGAAAGGATCACCCACAAGGGTAGTAAGAATAGGAACCCCGAAGCTCTCTAGGAAGGTAGAGATGTATGAGGGAAGCAGTATCAGAGATGGAATAGATGAGATAAAAAAGAGGTTGGCACCCTATCTGGAGGTGAACCATGAGTGATCTCCTGGTAATCGCAGAAAGAAGAGGAAATGAAATCCACTCAAGTACATTCGAACTACTTGGAAAGGCCAGAGAGTTATCCATAAAGAGGCCTCTTACGGTTTCTGTAGTGGTTCTTTCCGACAAGCCTGTCGAAGAGGAATCGGCTGACGCTCTCTTCTCAGGAGGGGCAGATCGAATTATCCAGGCAGTGGATAGAAGCTTCTCAAGATTCAATTTCGAACCATACACAAAGACTCTGGCAGCTATCGTAAGAGAGTTCGCTCCAGAGATCGTACTTGCACCGGCCACGACTTCAGGCAGAACCTATATGCCCGGCCTGGCGGCTCTCTTGAAGACTGGCCTGACGGCCGACTGCACCGGTCTAGATATAGAAGAGGAAACTGGAAATCTTCTTCAGACAAGACCTGCCATAGGCGGCAACATAATGGCGACGATAAAGACCCCGAATCACAGGCCTCAGATGGCCACCGTGAGACCCAAGACATTCTCGGCTCTGAAGGAAGCGTATGAAAGCAAAAATGAACTGGTTAACTTTAAAGTGACTCCAGATTTGACCCAAACTGAAGCAAAACTAATCGAGTTTCATCCAATAGGAGCGGGGCAGAAGGGAGTTCAGGACGCCGAAGTGATAATCGCCGGAGGCATGGGACTTCGAAGGGTTGAAAACATGGAACCGATCTTCAGGCTTTCAAAAATGATCAACGGAACCGTTGGCGCTTCAAGGAAGATCGTTGATTCGAAGTGGATAGGACATGAAGCTCAAGTCGGATTGAGCGGCCATACAGTTAAACCGAAGATCTACATCGCTGCGGGTATTTCCGGCGCCGTTCAGCATATTGCGGGGATGCAAACCGCAGAGTTCATCGTTGCGATAAACAGAGACAGGAACGCCGCGATTTTCAACTTCGCAGATATTGGGCTTGTTGGAGACGCTGTCGAGATTCTGAACGAGCTTGCAAAGTCTCTTGAGTCGGAGGTGAAGAGATGAATTACGGACGGCTCAACGCGGACCTAATCGAAGAGCTACAATCACTACTCAACATCCCCGTCAAATACGATGAGGAGTCACTGGATAGATATTCTAGAGACGAGACGGCGGAACTGAAAGCCGTCAGACCGGAGGTCGTCACTTTCCCTGTAAGTACTGAGGAAGTGTCGGAGATCATGAAATTTGCAAACAGGCACTTGATTCCAGTTACCCCAAGAGGTGCTGGAACGGGCCTTTCGGGAGGCGCGGTGCCTTCATACCGTGGAATCGTCATGAGTTTCGAGAAGATGAACAGGATTCTCGAGTTCGACGAAGCAAACATGATGATTACTGTCGAACCGGGAGTGATAACCGGCGAAATTCAGAAACTGGCAGACAGGCATAATCTCGTTTACGGAGGCGATCCCTGCAGCAGCGAAAGCTCCTCGATCGGGGGCAACGTTGCGGAAAATGCCGGTGGAAACAAAGTCATGAAATATGGACCGACGGGATACCATGTTTACGGCCTTGAGGTTGTACTACCCTCAGGCGAGGTCACATACTTCGGAGGAAAGAGACTTAAGGACGTCAGCGGTCTGGACTTCGTTCATCTCATGGTCGGATCTGAAGGCACGCTCGGAATTGTAACGAAGATAACTCTGAGGCTGCTACCAAAGCCGAAGTATTCCGTGGCTCTGCTTGTACCATACCCGGATATCGACACGGCAATTGCCGCAGTACCTGGTTTGATGAGCGGTTCGGGTGTTGTCCCTACTTCCCTAGAGTTTATGGACGGCTCATCGATAAGGGCGGCCTGCAGCTTCCTGAACATCGAGTTTCCGTATGCTGACGCCGGCGCTCACCTGATAATTGAAGTCGAAGGCAACAGCAAAGATGCGGTATTCGACGATTACGTCAAACTCGGAGAAGCCGCCATCGAAGCGGGTGGGCTTGAGGCCTTTGTGGCAGACAACCGGAATACGAGAGACAAACTATGGAAGGCCAGAAAGTCGATTGCGGAAGCACTGGCCGCAATAAGCCCTGTACACAGCATGGAAGACGTTTCCGTTCCGATGGCGAACATACCTAAGCTAATAAAGAGGTCTGAAGAGATCGCAAAGAAGCGCGGACTCGAGATGATTGCCTTTGGCCACGCCGGCGATGGAAATGTCCATGTCACTTTCATAAAGGGAGACCTTCCCCAGGAAGAGTGGGACAGAAATCTCCCTCTGGCCGAGAAAGAGCTCTTTGACGAAACCACAGAGTTAGGGGGCTGCATCAGCGGAGAACACGGTATAGGTATCAAGAGAAAGAAATATCTCGCATCGATAGTAGACGAAGCGCAACTTGACCTAATTCGAGGCATAAAAAAGGCCTTTGATAGAAACAACATACTCAATCCGGGGAAAATAGTGGATCTTTGAAAAGAAACCGAGGTTGGGGCCATCAAGATCTGAAGTGATGCTGCCTCCAGCAGGAAGTGAGGCTCGCTGGCGCGAGGAAGTGATGCCCGGAAGGGCATCCGGGGAAGTGATGCTGGCGCTTACGCACCAGGAGGCAAAATCCAAAGAAAAAGAGCAAGGGATCAGTTGTAAGTTCCAAGTTGCAAGTTCTGAGTTGCGAGTAGAAAAGCCCAACAAAACGGGTTTCGGGTCTCGTGAACAGAAACGGCTAATAAATTCAAGGTTTTGCTGCGTTTGAGAAAGTTATCCTGACATCGGTTTATGGAAGTCCCTCACTCTGTCATCCCGAACTTGTTTCGGGATCTGGGCTTCGAAGGGAGACCGAGGGTAGAGGTCAGTGGTAAGAGGTTGGAAAGAGCAAAGGAACTGGTTGGTCGTTGAATGGTTCTCTGTTCGCTGAGGAGAGCCTTGAAGCAATAGCATCGAGATTCCGACCAGGAGCTTTGTCGGAATGACTGAATTGGGCGTTTTCGGAATAACGGTCAGTTGTCATCCCAATGAGCAGCCCTGAAGCCTGCCCCAATGAGCCTGCCCTGAAATGCTCTTGTTCAGGGCTCCTGTTTGGGGTCTCTGTTCAGGGTCATCCCGAACTTGTTTCGGGATCTGGGCTTCGAGAAACCAAGGTTGGGGGTTCGAAAGAGCAAGAGAAATTGGTTGACCGTTGAGCGGTTCTCCGTTTGCCGAGGAGAGCTGTGAAGCAATTCATCAAGATTCCGACCAGGAGCTTTGTCGGAATGACGGGAACCATCACGACCTCAGTACTATAGAGAGGCTGTCATCCCGAACTTGTTTCGGGATCTGGGCTTCGAAGGGAGACCGAGGGTAGAGGTCAGTGGTAAGAGGTTGGAAAGAGCAAAGGGACTGGTTGGCTGTTGAATGGTTCTCCGTTCGCTGAGGAGAATCTGTTATTCGTTCTAGAGCAAGGATCTGTTCTTAGTTCTTGGTTAAAGTCAAAAACCACGAACAAGAGATGCTGAAGTGAGTTCATGACGCGTTGTAGCGTTTTCGGAGTAACCATACGCTGTCATCCCGAACTTGTTTCGGGATCTACTGTCTTTGGAAACCGTGGGCATGCATAGCAGGTAGCTTGTTCCAAATGACTTTCAAAGAAAGATTCTGAATCAAGTTCAGATGACGGATTTAGACGTTTTCGGAATAAGCATTCGTTGTCATTTCACGAAGCCTGTCCTGAAATGCCTCTGTTTAGGGTCATCCCGAACTTGTTTCTGGATCTGATCTTCGAAAAGCCGTGGTTGGGGGTTCGAAAGAGCAAGAGAAATTGGTTGACCGTTGAGCGGTTCTCCGTTTGCCGAGGAGAAGTTGTTTGTTCCAGAGCGAGGATCTGTTCTTCATGTTCTTTCGAAGGACGGGTTCATGGTTTGGAAGGACCAGGGACGGCTCTTTGCAGCGACCAGCGGGTTTTTGCTCTTAAGCGTAAAGCGTCTCTTAGGATCTCGATCTTATCCAAGAACGAAGAACCTGGACGCGCAGCGTCGGAACGAAGAACCGATGCTTCTTGGCGGGGACGGAGGACCATTGACGGAAAACGGTTTTTCATAAGCGTACAGGGGTTCTGCAAAGGATTTCGCTCCCAAACCTCTCTTTCTTTGTTTCTTGCCTCCTGGTGTGCAAGCGCAAGCATCACTTCTTCAGAGGCTTGCCGTCATTGCGTCATCTGATGCCCCTTAGTGCAATGCATCCCGCCGAAGGGGAGACTGAGGCAAAGCCTGATGGTCACGTGTAGCGTGACTGGCTATAATAGAATCGACTTATAGTTATTTCATGCTATATATGGAGCAAAATATAGAACAAAATGGAGGTCACTATGGATTTGAGAAAAGAGCTGGTCCTTTTCGCGAGGCTGGCATGGGACAGAAGACTTACCGAGAGTACCGGTGGAAATATGAGCGTTAGAAATGGAGATCATTTTGTGATTACCCCCACAACAATGGTGAAGCACTTTCTCACGGAAGAGGATCTTGTCGAGGTAGATCTGAATGGAAGGAAAGTTAGTGGGAGGCGCGAACCATCATCGGAATACAGGATGCATTTGAAGATTTACAGAGAGTGTGAAGACGTGGTTTCCGTTTTCCATGCTCATCCCGTTTACGCGACCACTATCGCAGTTCAGCAGAAGAAGTTTCCTGTGAATGTTCTTCCTGAAACTGCGCTCATGCTGGCTCCGATAACCTATCTTCCCTACAGAATGCCTGGTACGGATGATTTTGCGGAGATATTCGACGAGGGTTTGAAGCTGGGCTCGCGAACCTTCGTTTTGAGAAACCACGGTGTTACAGTCGGCGGAAGTAGTATTGAAGAGGCATATGCAAAGCTCGAGACGCTGGAGTTTCTGGCTCAGATCACCCTCCTTTCCGGTGCCAAACCCGGTTACCTCGAAATCCCTTCCGAAGATGTGGAGAAGTTCTTGAAAAAAATAAGAGGATCTAAGGAGTAGTTTCAGCCATTCTTTAGATTTTCACGCAGAAGCACCCGAGATTGCCTATAAAGTCGCGTTTCAGGGTGAATTTATTCTCTCCAGTTGCTTTTCAAAGGAAGGAGTTTTGTCTCTTTACTCGAAAAATATACTTGTCAAAAGAGTTTATCCACTGGAAACCGCTGCTGCTGCCTTCAATTAGACTTCACGATTGTTTTTGGTTCGATTCTCTTTTGACTGAATTACTGATATTTCAGAAGGCTTTATTCAGTTTGAAAAAAACAGACTGTGCACGAGAAGTCCATCTGGTGGGTTTGTAGACTTCCACTCCATCTTTAGTCGCTGTACAGGACAAATGAAAGAAGAGGCAGTGTCGTAGTAGACACTGCCTCTTCAACTTGAACCTTATCAGTAGATTACTATAGAAGTCGAAGCAGAAGCGGGAATGGCCCCTTCTAACTCGGCAATTGCCATGATGTCGTACGATCCTGCGCCGAGATCCTCAATAGCACTCGCCGGTATCACGCACTCGAACAATCCGGCTTCGGTCATTGCGGCTTCGAACTCCCTTGCCTCCTGTCCAACTATCAGGGACAGAGTCACCTTTCCGGTTGTTGCGGGAACAGCCTCATCTATTGGATAAGTGACTTCCGAGACGTAAACACTTACAGGAAGATCGCTGCCCTTAGCCACAAAGGCAGGCGTTTCCAAGCTGTCTATCTGCATCCTTACAGCTTTCAGTTCCTCTATCCAGTATGTGTCTTCGTAAGGGTAGTCGGGATCTCTGAAAGCTCTCAATTCCATGTAGTTGGAAGTCGAGTCGAATTTCGACAGATAGAAAGGTCCATTGCTTATATAGGCGTGGCCGTAATTGTCTATGAATTCGATTGCAGCCTCGTATCTGCCAAGTACGTATTCCTCGTCGACAAATTCTTTGATGTAGTTCGGAATATGCTTTCTTTCCTTCATCTCGACAAGTTTAGCTCGGATGTCTTTCACACAAGCAGGAGCAATGGCATCTACTTCTGTGAAGGCGGGATCCATTGTAATTGAGTAAGCAGTACCGGATTCGCTGCCTTCAGTTACAAGGAGAGACATGGCTTCTGCTATCTCCCAGGCACAGCCAACTGGATGACCCGACGAAGAAACGCTTATACCTGGTGCTGCCCAGCTAGCAACTCTTTCCTTGCTTGCCGGGAAGTTGTAATCGAAGTATACGGTTATGGTGTCGTCCTCGTTCAAAACCCAACCTATGATTGTATCGAGACCACTCTTAAGAGAAGAAGAATATGCCTGTTCGTACTGGAGATCATCGTCACCCTCTTTGCTCGCCCATTCCATCTGGAATGCTTGGGCATAGAGGAGGTCAACGACCGAAATCGGCTGCCCATGGTGAAGTTTGCCAAACTTGAATTCATAGGTAGCCATGGAGATCGACTTCTTTCCTTCTCCAACTTGTAGCCAGGCTTCGTTAAACGGGCAGTAGTTGATAGCATTTGCGGGCACTTCGTAATCTCCGACAACGTCTCCTTCTTCATTACGTCGCGCCTTTGTTTGAACTTCAATCGGTACCGCTCTCAAAGGTGTTGGAATAGCCGAAGCTGGGCTTTCGAACATTGCCGGGTCATATAGGTTTTCGGCAATGTAGTTCGAATAAACACTGTCAAAACCATCCGTCCCTATCGGGTCCCAGGCATCCATGAAGAGAGATCCCATAGCCGAGAACTGTGTTATGAACAGCGTTCGGTCATCTGTAACGGCCGTTCTTATCGACCATGTGTTTAGACCGTCTCCCAGCCCATATGCGAACCTCTGCTTGAGTCTTGATGCGTTCGCGACAAAAAAGTCGAGCTGATTGACAACGTATATCCTAACAGCTTCTTCCAAACCGAGTTCAAGGCCTCTTAGCGCAAGTTCCCAGTACTCTTCCTCAGTCAAGAAGTTACCGGTATAAGCCTTGAGAGTGACTTCATCGATCTCATCCTGTTCGTAGTTCCAGAAGCCTTCTGTCATTCCGCCTGGCATGTATCCATACCAGGGAGCATACATCTGCGCGACGATATGTTCCCAGAAGGCCCTCGTTGCACCGGCTCCCCAGCCTTCCGTGTACATCTGCCAGGTAAACTCCGCCGGATCGCCTCCGTAGACGACGTTACTGCACTTAATCCTGTCCCAGTACAACCTTTCCGCCTTCAGTCCTGCCTTTTCAAGCTGATCCGCAATGTAGTCTCCTTCCTTTAGACGACCCTGGGGATCATCGACCCTAATGGCTATCTTGATTGTTACCGGCTCATTATCGAAGTACCAGAATCCGTCGTCCTTCTTCTCCAGCCTGCCAACATTTTCCGGTAGTGCGGCTGCAGCTTGCATTGAGCTCTCTATGACTTCCAAAGCCCTTGCTTCGTTTCCTTCAGCCGTCAAACCAAACTTCGTGGCGAGAAGGTTGTACCTGTACGTTCCCGGCTGGCCAGTAGTAGCCATTGTGAAGGCCGGTGTCCCGGCTCCTCCGAGAATCTCGTCAACAAGGTATTGCCTGTTGATCAGGTCGTTCATCGCGAATCTGATATCCCTGATCGCAAAGGCGTTGAAGTACTCCTTCCCTCCAACTTCAACGACATATGGCGCTTTGTTAGGGATCGGATTCATCAGTAGCGACCAGGATCCTGATGGAACAGCATACAGGTCAAGCTTGTCTCTAGTGGCCTGATCCAGCCCGAAGATCTGTGGCCCTGAAAGACCCCACATGAATATATCTGTAAGACCTTCAGCCGTGTCCTTCAGCGCGATCTCTTCCGACATTCTCACGTTGAAGTAAACAAGATCAGGATAAGGTCCCTTCTGCGAGGACAGAGCAAGTCCGCCCAGCAGCAATAGCATGACCAACAGCACATAAGTTAGCTTCTTCACTTCCTTCGCCTCCTTAAGAAATTAGCGTTTCGATCGAGTCACAACTTGAACTGGGATAAAGTTGTTTCGTCTACGTAGTGGCAAGAAACGAGAGAGATAAATATAGAACGAAAAATCAGTGTGTTTGATTGTCGATGCTGAAGTAATCCATGCTTCACGAAGAAGCTAATGTATTTGCAAGATTATTATATTACATTCACATGCAAAATCAGAAGAACAAATAGGCCCAATTTACGGTGTCTTTGCCAGATAAAACCAGCCCTGTTACTTTGTCTTTCTATAACTCCTTATTGTGCGAGAATACTTCATGAAATAGCTTTTCGATAACGCTGAGAAGTTCATTTTCCAGCTTTAGAACATTACATAAATACTTATTATTCCTTTTTCAATGATTTGATAATTTCTTGTTATCCAGATTCTTGGTCTCAAGACCTGAAATACCAATCTATCCGACAATATTGACCAAACTCAAATAATTAGAATTCCTCACCTTGATTCAATTAATTAGTACGATATGATAGCACTTTCGTGCTACTACCCGAAGAAAGAATTGATGAAAATTCTAACTACTTCGGCTCCCCCAATGAAAGTGCCTACACTGCTTCCAACGTTCGCGAATACCACAATCAGAAGGATTTTCGTGACTCTGTTTCTCCAAAAACCCTTGAAGGAGTTTACATCTTCGTTCAGGTTCTCAAAATCCGAGACCTTGGGCTTTCTTACGATCGCTTCCACAAGTCCGGCAAACCATCCCGCAGCCAGAAGCGGATTCAATGAGCTTACAGGGGCAACAAAGAACGCCGTCAGTATAGAGAGAGGGTGACCAAAAGCTATAAGAGTTCCTAGAGCAGAAAGCGATCCATTCCATAGGATCCAGCTTAGAATCTGATCAAACCCTGCATCGCGATTCACTATTAACGTTGAAACAATCAAGGCGATGATCGCTATCGAGATCGTCCAGCCGATTATCTTACCGGTCTTCTTCTTCGGAGGGATCTTCGTGAGTGCAACAAGATCCTGATCCTCTTTTATGGCCTCTTTCAAACCCGGGACATGCCCGGCACCAACTACGGCGACGACTTTCTTTCCCGGAGCCGTCTTGATCTTCTGGGCGAGATACTTGTCCCTTTCGTCAATCAATGACTCCTTGAGCTGAGGAAAGGACTTGGCAAGCTCACTGAGCGCAGAGGTCAGCATATCCCCCGACTTCATTTTCTCGAGATCTTCTTCTGTTATCTTCTCATCGCTGAAGATAGACAAAACTAGAGTGAAGAAGAGTTTCGTCTTTCCCCAGAAGCCAAGATTTCCCCATATTCTTGCGAAAGTGACCTGAATATCTCTATCTGCAAGAACAAGCTCCGCTCCTGTCTCTTTTGCCGACTCAATAGCCTGCAGCATCTCCTGTCCTGCCTGTATTCCTATTTGTTTTGCCATTCTCTTTTGATAAGAGGAAAGTATAAGGTTAGCTAGCAGAAGAAAAGACTTCTTCTCTTTAACTACCTTTGCGATATCGGTCTTCTTCCATTTATCCTGATCCTGTATCGATTGGTATCGGGAGTTGCACAGTTCTATTGCAACGGAATCGGGTTTTTCCTCTTCGATAATCGCCTTTACTTCTTCGGCGCTATTCTTTGATACGTGAGCGGTACCGATAATTATCAATTCTTTGTCATCAAGCATTATTCTGTGTACTGTCTCGGACAACGAAATCACCCTTTCGATTTGACTATCAAATTCTATTTAATCACAATCTTGCACCCAACTCTTCTTTGTGAGATTATCAATTATATAGCTCATTAGATATTCATGGGAGGTGTTCTCTTGAGCAATCCCGCACGAGCAGAAATCGAAGACCTACAAGGGATGGTTGACCTTGCATCTCTTGTCTTCAAAAGTGAAATGGGAAAGATCTTTCCTGTGCTGTTTTCGCAAGAGAATGTGGAAAACATGACAATCGTTAAGGAGGAGGGAAGACCGGTGTCGATGATCGGCTTACTCCCTAGGGAAATCTCTTTCTTCGGACACAGGATGAAGGTCGGTCTCATCGGTTCAGTATGCACTCACCCGGACTACCGTGGGAAGAACTACGGAGCCGTGACTCTTGCGAAGGCCGAAGAACATGCTATAGATATGGGCCTGTCACTACTCATAATTTCCGGAGGCAGAGGCCTATACCAGCGGTTCGGAGCGGTCAGGCCGCCAGGCACGAAAAGAATTCTCGTGAAGCCAGGAAGAACGGCATCTATGAGGGAAGCAAAAATTTCGGACATTGGTAAGATTCTCGATCTTTACAGAATGAAACCACTGAGATACATAAGGAACTTCACAGATTTCGAGAAAACCTTCTCAACGGGTTACGCGGAGGCACGTAAGGCAAAAGCGTACTTGAGTGAAAAGGCTTACATTACCGTTGTCGAGAGAGAAGACAATCATTACGTGATTGAATACGGCGGAGGCAGCAAAGACGTAATCTCATTGACAAGGGGCTATATCGAAAAACTCGGACTCAAGGGATGCATAATCGTCGCCGAAAGACACTTCAAGGCAGAGGAGAGCCTTCCGATCGAGTTTCCCGGCACCGCGAAAATCATCTCCAAGAGAAGCTTCTTCGACCAAATGGAGGGTTACTTCACGGAGATTATGCCTTCAGAGGACTATGACAGATTCGTAGAGACCGTTGAAAGACTGTCATTGGCGGAATTCAACCAGGAAGTCTTTTGTTGCAGCAAATTCAAAGGACTGCCTCTTTCACTTCCAAACTACGGATTTGATTACATTTGAAAACCGGCGGAGGCGAGGCCGACTACGTCGGGAAGTGAGGCTTGCTGGCGCGAGGAAGTAATGCTGGGAAAAGCGTCCGGGGAAGTGAGGCTGCTACGCAGAAAGTGATGCAAGAAACAAAGAAAAAGAGGTTTGGGAGCGAGATCCTTTGCAGAACCCCTGTACGCTTATGAAAAACCGTTTTTCGTCAACGGTCCTCCGTCCCCGCCAAGAAGCATCGGTTCTTCGTTCCGACGCTGCGCGTCCAGGTTCTTCGTTCTTGGATAAGATCGAAACCTAGATCCCGAAACAAGTTCGGGATGACAGAGTGAGGGACTTCCACAAACCGCTGCGCGGACAACTTTCTCAGTTGCATTGAAACCCTGAATTGATTGCCGGTTCTGTTCGCGAGACCCCAGACCCGTTTTGTTAAGCTTTTTTACTGCAACTTGGAACTGCATCTTGCAACTAATTTTCTGCTCTGACCACTGGCCTCTATCCTCGATCCTCGCGCGTGTGCGCGACCGCGGAGGATACGCGCGTTTTAGAGAACACTCTTCCCTTTACATTTTCTTTCGAAGAAATCGATAGAACCCTTCAATATCGTCTTTTTGAACAATATGGAGGTAAGATGGCCGGAAGGCATCCAGCGAAGAGTAGCATCTGGAAGCATTTCGGCGAGTTCTCTCGTAGAAGGTCTAGGAATGAAAATATCGAAAAGAGCTCCAGTTAAGAGAGTGGGACACCTGACAAACTTTGCGTAAGTCAGGGGGTCGTATTCGAAGCACGAGATCGGAGCACTCCCGATTTCGATTTCAGGCTTCTGTAGTGAGTTCAAGAACTCTCTGTAATCTACTTCGTGCAATTTACGGCATTTCTCTCTATTACAGGATCCGTCTTCTTCGTACTTGACCCTCATTACTCCGGTCACAAAGCTTTTCCAGGTAATGTGATAGAAATTGCCTCCGGTGACAACAAGCGACAATCCACTTATGGAAGGTTCTAACGCTGCGGTAATGACCGCGATAAAACCCCCGAAGCTGTAGCCCATGAGGAAGTAGGGTGGGGGGCACTCCCACTTGAGGTAGTTTAAAGTAGTCAAACCATCCACAACGGCGTTTTCAAACCTTTCTCTTAGAACATCCGTCCTGGGATCCAGAAACAACTCCCCCGATTTGTGGCCGGCGGGGGTTCTTTCAAAATGAAAGGGAAGTATCATCATGGCACCGGAGTAACCGTGTTTCGCGAGGTTCTCCGGGAACCACCTGAGATAATCTAGATTCTTCTCTCCCCTTCCATGAAAAAACAGCACCGTCCCTTTTCTGCCCCCTTCGTAAAGGTACAGAGGGATGCTGCCATTCTCCGGATATTCGCCTGGATAATTCGACTTGAGGAAGATCTTAGAACCTTTGCTTGTTTCCAATCTCTCGATAATCTCTGGGTGATCGGAATAACGCTTTGCGAAAATCTCCTTTTCCATTTACATCTACCTCTATAAAAGTATATAATAATTCGATAAGCTAACCTGTACCTTCTGGGAGGAACGGATGAATACTTTAGCGGTCGCAATTGCAATCGTCGTTTTGATTGTATCTCTAAAACTCTTTAAGGACATCTCTTTGTCACTCCTCTTTTCAGTGATATCTTTGGGTATTGTTCTTCTCATTCCACCTGCAGACTATTTCAACGCTTTTGCCAAAGAGGTGAGCGACTGGGAATTCTGGAAGGTAATCATCACTGTTTTCTCCATATACTTGATGGGTGAAACGATGGACAAGAGCGGCAATTCTTCAAGATTTGTAAGAGCCGTTGAAAGTCTTTTCCCCGAGCCAAGAGTCTCGATTGCGTTGATGCCTGCGATAATCGGACTCCTTCCGATGCCTGGCGGGGCAATGTTCTCCGCGCCCATGGTTAAAGATCTAGCAAAATCCGACCCCACTATTTCAAATGAAGACGGCCTTGTCTTCAACTACTGGTTCAGGCACGCAATGGAGTTCTTCTGGCCTCTGTACCCTGCTCTGGTTATTGCATCTGGCATATCCAGGATAAGACTCAATACGCTTGTCCTTTGGCTAATGCCCATAGGCGTTGTCGCTTTGGTTACCGGATATTTACTGATGATTAGAAAGCCGATCAAGATCAGATACAGTCGCTCGGCGTTAAAAGAGCTTTTGATTAGCGCCTGGCCGATAATCGCAGTTATCATACTGGTGATACTTAATCAGCCGGGCTGGCTGTCCGTCCTCGGGACATCGCTAGTCTATTTGCTTCTCAATAAGAACAAGAAAAAGGTGCTATTAGCGGCTCTCAAATACAAGACGTTTATCTTGCTTTTAACTGTCTTCTTTTACAAAGACCTTGTTGAAATCGCAGAAGTTCCGCAATCTATGGGCAGCGAGCTTATCGCCTGGTCGATACCGCCCCTGACTTTGGTAATTCTTCTTCCGTTCCTAATGGGATTCATGACGGGGGTAACTCAGGCCGGGGTAGGTCTCAGTCTTCCGTTAATTCTCAGTATGGGTAACGGTTATGGTACACTTGCTACAACGATTCTCGCTTACACGTTCGCAGTTGTTGGAGTTCTGGTTTCGCCGGTCCACCTCTGTCTCGTTTTGACGAGCGAATACTTTAAAGTCGAGTATCCGAGAATCATAAAGAGGATATCGGTGGTCACTTTGCTCTCGGTTGCGGCCGGCATTGTCGTCTTTGTGCTACTTTTAAGTCAACTTGAATTAACACAACTGAAGACCCAAAAGGCTATACTGTTACTTGCTTTAACGATGACTGGAGGTGAGAATGAATTGAAAGAGTACTCCGTTGTCCTTTCGAACGTGACCAAGATCTTCGACGATTCTTTCACTGCTGTGGACAACGTTTCTCTTACGATAGAACAGGGCGAGTTCTTCTCTCTTCTGGGTCCCTCCGGTTGTGGAAAGACTACGATACTAAGAATGATCGCCGGATTTGAGGACCCCACCTTCGGAAACATAACTCTCAACGGAAAGAACATTATCGGTACACCCCCAAACGAAAGGGAAGTCAATACTGTTTTTCAGAACTACGCACTCTTTCCTCATCTAAATGTATTCGAGAACATTGCATTCAGCCTTAGACTGAGAAATGAGCCAGAGGATCAGGTCAGGCGTAAGGTCAAGGAAATGATAGATCTTACGCGTCTCAATGGCCATGTCGAGAAGATGCCTTCCCAGCTCTCCGGAGGCCAGAAACAGCGAGTGGCAATCGCAAGGGCCCTTGTGGGGAGACCGACAGTGTTGCTTCTCGATGAACCCCTTGCGGCTCTCGACGCAAAACTAAGGCAACACATGCTGGTGGAGCTAGATACGATTCACGATGAAGTGGGCATAACATTTATTTATGTAACTCACGATCAAAGTGAAGCTATGTCGATTTCCGATCATGTGGCCGTCATGAATGAAGGGGAGATCATACAGCTTGGAACACCCTTCGAAGTCTACGAGAGTCCGGTAAACGCCTTCGTAGCAAACTTCATAGGAGAAACTAACTTCTTCACAGGGAATGTCGTGAAAGTAGAAGACGAATACTTTCTGCTGGACACCGAGAAATTTGGAGAGATCTGGTTCTACAAAGATATGGAAGTGCTAGAGGGTCAGGAAATTCAGGTATCATTGAGACCTGAGAAGGTTAAGGTTACCAGGGATATGCCGGTCGCTCCCGAAGGTGTCAAGTTGAATGTGCTGAAGGGCGTCATCGACGAGACTATCTACCTTGGGAATCAGACGAAGTACACGGTAGCTATTGGCCAATCATATCTAAAGGCGTTCAAGCAACACGTTAGATACTTGTTCGATGAAGTAATCATCACGTGGAAAGACGATGTCTATGTCTGGTGGTTTGCCGATGACAGTTATGTATTAAGAGAGACAGGCGGTGTTCCTGTTGAAGAGTAAGCGGAATCTGACCGGATTTCTGATCTCCATGCCCGGGGTCCTGTGGCTTACCGTTTTCTTTTTGATTCCATATTTGATAATCATACTGTACAGCTTTCTCACTCCGGGAATATATGGAGGAGTAGAACTTCCCTTCACACTCGCCGCATACACCAGAATGCTCGGCAGTGCTGGATACTGGCAGATACTCTGGAAGACCGTGTGGATATCTCTTGTCTCAACAGTCATATGTCTGGGAATTGGACTGCCAACTGCCTATTTCATAGCTACCTCGAAGAGAAGCAATATCCTTTTAACCCTTGTAATCGTCCCATTCTGGACGAATTTCCTTGTGCGGATATTTGGGTGGATGGTTATTCTTGGAAGAAATGGGGTTATTAACTCGTTTTTACAGCTGATCGGTTTCGATAGACCCTTGACGCTCACGTATACGCCGGGTTCAGTAATACTTGTCATATCCTATATGTATCTTCCGTACATGATACTACCGCTTTACAGCGCGATAGAAAAGTTCGACTTCAGTCTCGTAGAAGCCGCCATGGATCTAGGTGCAAAGAGAACCGAGGCGATAATGAAGGTTCTTATCCCTTCGATCAGAGGGGGGATAATAGCGGGAATAATCCTGGTATTCATACCCGCCCTCGGTTCTTACGCTATCCCCGACCTTGTGGGTGGGACCGACGGAGCGATGTTGGGAAACCTAATTGCCAAACAGCTGACGGCGGCAAGGAACTGGCCCTCCTCTTCTGCGATTTCGATGATATTTCTGTTGATCTCCACTCTGGGTCTCCTCGTTTATATGAGAATAAACAGAGTCCAGACCAAGAGACGGCTTACCGTTCGCGAAAGTTATATGAACGAGGAGGAGATTTGATGGAGACGAAGAAGGTAATCGGGAAGCGCAGATTCTCTATGACCATAGCCACTCTGGCCTTCGTCTTTCTATACCTGCCGATTATCGCTCTAGTTCTACTGTCATTCAACAGCTCCAGACAGGGTGTTTCGTGGACGGGCTTCACTTTGAAGTGGTATTCTGAGCTGTTCAGACAGGCCGATGTCTGGAGAGCCTTTCTCAACACAGTCATCATAGCTTTTTCGTCGTCCCTTGTGGCGACAGCTATAGGAACCTTTTCGGCAATGGCCCTCTACTGGTATCAGTCAAGGTTGAAAGGCTACCTCGGCATACTGGTTTATACGCCCCTCATTATCCCGGACATTTTAATGGGTGTATCGATGCTGATATTCTTCGTTGCAATAGGCATTCCATTAGGTCTTTTCACGATTTTCATAGCGCACGTAACCTTTTGTGTCTCATATGTCACGGTAACGGTGATGACCAGACTGGAGGACTTCGACTATTCTGTGGTCGAGGCGGCAAGAGATCTGGGAGCGAAGACCAATCAGGTCTTCAGAAAAGTGATTCTTCCAATGATAATGCCAGGGATAATGGCAGGCTTTCTGCTGAGTCTGACATTGTCGATA
Organism: Mesotoga sp. H07pep.5.4; assembly: GCF_003664935.1. NCBI lineage: Bacteria > Thermotogati > Thermotogota > Thermotogae > Kosmotogales > Kosmotogaceae > Mesotoga > Mesotoga sp. H07pep.5.4. Next base: position 15,551 of record NZ_JFHM01000028.1, on the reverse strand, counting down.
GACGATTTTGTCATTACCTTTTTTGTTGCCGGTCCGGGATCTACTACTTTGCCTTTAAAGATCTTTTCAATGATAAAGTTCGGGGTTTCCCCGGTAATAAATGCGCTTTCGACTCTGCTCCTCGTTGGGACTCTAATCATCTCTTTCTTTGGAAGCAGATTCAGGAAGCTAATCTTTTAGGAGGTGGAACAATTGATGAAGAAACTGACAATCGTAGGTGCCATACTTTTCGTTTACGTGCTCACACTAGGTCAGGGAAATCTCATAATCTACGGTTGGTCGGACTACATTCCCAGTGAGGTTATTGAAGCCTTTTCGCAGGAGTATGGCGTAAATGTGACTTACGACAGCTACGATTCGAACGAGACAATGTTCGCCAAGATCAAGGCCGGAGCACGAGGATACGATCTTGCAATGCCATCTGCAGATTACACTAGCATAATGATCAAGGAAGATATGCTCATTCCGATAGACAAATCTCTGATACCCAATTTGGTCAATATCGATCCCTCTGTAATTGAGCAGATGTACTACGATCCCGAAAACACATACAGCATTCCCTACATGGTAGGAACTACGGGAATTGCTGTCAATACGAAATACGTAGAGAGCTATCCTAGGTCATGGAAGATCTTTGAACAGCCCCAGTTCAAGGGAATGATGTCGTTGCTGGACGACATGAGAGAGGTCTTCGGAGCGGCACTCAAGTTCCTTGGATACTCCGTCAACACAACGAACACGGATGAGCTCCAGGCGGCAAAGGAACTAATACTAACCTGGAAGGAAAACATTGCGAAATTCGACAGCGAACTCTTCGCTAAAGGCGTGTTATCAGGGGAGTTCTGGGTTGTGCACGGCTACGGAGAAAACATCTTCTACGAGGCAACCGAAGAGGAGCTTAAGGACATCGATTTCTTTATTCCGGTTGAAGGCAGCACTTTGTGGATCGACAGTTTTGTCATCCTGAAGGGGGCCAAAAATATCGATAACGCCCACTTGTTCATTAACTACATATTGAGGCCGGATGTTGCAGCAAAGATTTCCGATTATCTTCTCTTACCATCACCAAATGTGCCGGCAAGAGAACTTATGGAAGAAGAACCTGTCTACTCTGCCAAAGAGATGGAAAATACAGAACTGATAAAGGACCTTGGAGAGGATCTTAGAATCTACAACTCTCTCTGGAACGAGATTCGGTTCGGCCTTTAGTATAGAGCCAAACAAGGCAATCAGAGCCCGTTCAAAAAACGCGTCTTCTAGAGGAGATGCGTTTTTCTTTGAAAGTTGGAAAGGGTTTGCGAGCATTTGTTTGCATGTGTTACACTTCTACAGGCTGCAGACTTCCTAAGAGGTGAAAGATGGTTTCTATTGGAGAATTCGGAAGCAAGATCAAGGAGAATATTTCCAGGGTAATCGTTGGAAAGGAAAAGACTATAGAGAGGGTGCTGGCCGTTCTGATAAGCGGTGGACACGTCTTGATAAACGACGTGCCGGGCGTGGGTAAGACGATGCTGGCGAGAAGCCTGGCGATTTCTCTCGGGCTGGAATTTAACAGATTGCAGTGCACTCCGGACCTTCTGCCTGGTGATGTAACCGGCATAAGTATTCTCAACCTGAAGACAAACGAGTTCAACTTCAGAAAGGGTCCAATCTTCACCCAGATTCTTCTCGTAGATGAAATAAACAGAACGACCCCAAGAACGCAGTCCGCTCTTCTCGAGGCGATGGCCGAGAGACAGGTCACCGTAGACGGCAGGACTTTCCAGATGGAGAAACCCTTCTTCGTAATTGCCACTCAAAACCCGGTAGAGTTTGAAGGAACCTTTCCGCTTCCCGAGGCGCAGCTTGATAGATTCTCCATCTCCCTAACGATGGGATACCCCGATGAGAAAAGCGAAAGAAAACTTCTAAAGGGAATCTCCACCGAACATCCGATAACTTCTCTTAAGCCAGTATCCGGTCAAGTCGAACTAGATTCCGTTCTAAAGCAGGTCAAGGAAGTAGTAATAGAAGACTCCGTTCTCGAATACATAATCTCTATCGTAAATGAGACCAGAAACCACCGGGACATACAGCTTGGCGTAAGTCCAAGGGGATCGATCGCCCTTATGGAAACGGCCAGGGCCCTTGCAGGTATCAGGGGCAGAAGATTCGTCATTCCCGACGATGTCAAGGAAACGGCAAGCGATATTCTTTCCCACAGAATAATAATCAAGCCTGAAGCCCGGCTTATGAGAAGGACTAACAGGGATGTAATAAACGAAATAGTCGAATCTCTCCCAATACCGATCAATAATGAAAAGACTTGAGCTGGAGGAGATAAGATCTCGAAAAGGACCGCTCATAATTGCGACGGGCTTCTCTGTCGGTTGGTCCCTTTTCTTTTTCAATGTTTATTCGGCAATGTTTTTGACCCTTTCTGCGGTTGTATGGATCTACTACTATCTTTCTAAACTCACCTTGAAAAATCTTACAATAGATCGCTCCGTTGATAGAGAAAGGCTCTTTCCGGGCGAAACCCTTACTCTCGTTCACAGTCTTCAGAGGGTACCCCTCATTTCTCTCGGTCTCACTGTAATCCCGGTCATTAGAGCCGAGAGAGAGTACGCAGCACCAAGAGAGAGTTCGATCTCCCTTTCCTCTACCGAGGACAGCAGAGTCGAATCGAAGGTGGTTTTCGGAAGACGAGGCGAGAAGGATCTTTCGAGACTGGTCGTTGCTTGCAGAGATCCGCTGGGACTTTTCTCTCACAGCGCCACGTATTGTACGCCTCAATCGGTACTTGTACTTCCCAAAGTGATGGATCTTGAAACCTTTCCTCTAAGGTTAAGAGAACTCCTTCCCGGAAGAGAGAGCGACTTCAGACTGATGGAAGACCCCGTTGACTTCAAGGGGATAAAAGAATACGAGAGAGAATCTCTGAACAGGATACACTGGAACGCCTCAGCCAAACTCGGAAAGCTAATGAGTAAGGAATTTGGATACACTGCCGTGAGCAAAACAGTTCTCTATCTGGATCTGAATCTTTCGAGAGAGGTCTTTGCCCGTGATGTCTGGGAAAGGATAAGGATAGATTACGAAGAGATAGCCGTTCAGCTTGCCTTAGGTCTAATAAGGCTTTCCTACAGATCCGGAGGAAGTATACGACTGGTAAGCGTGGGGGAAGAGGTATTGAGATTGAGCGATAGGGGGAGAGACTGGATAGACTTCGCCGAAGCTCTTTCAGATACAAAGGGGGTCGATCATGGATTTCAGCTGAACGAAATAATTGAAGATGATCTTGAACAGTTCGATCCCTCGACAACTGTTGTCCTAATATCGCTATATCTCGGCGAGGAGATTCTGCCCCAACTCTTGAGGGCAAGATCTCACGCCAGCAGAGTCGTAGTCCTTATAATACCGTTCAGTCCCAGAGAACCCTGGATGAAGAGAAACGTATCTTATCAAATGCTTCCGAAAACGATCGAGGAGCTTAAGAAACGCGCGGCCTTCCTCGAAGAAGAGCAGATAATCGTATGAGTGGTCGGAGACGACCAGTCGATTCAGGAGGTGCTTCTAGATCTCTAAAATAGACAAAACCTCTATAGCCGCCTCGATCGTTGTATTCGCTGTCAGTTATGTACAGCTGTTCTTTTCCGGTGGAGTTGTTTTAGCACTAATCCTCGCAGGAATGGTAGGCTTTCTCTTCTACTTTGGAAGAACGAAGGCCGGCTGCAGTATCTACTTCGTTCTCCCGGTCTTACTCTTCACTACTACGATACTGCTTATAGGCGTCTTGAGAACGGATGTCGTACAATCGCTTTCTGCACTGGGATCTATTGTGGGAGTAATACTCTCGATGGACAGAAGTGTCCGTCTTGCAGTTCCCGGTCTCTTCATGGTAGGAGTTTCGCTTTCTTTTAGTCCCAATCTCTTTCAAACCGGAGCTTACATTACACTTGCCGTAATCCTTGTCAGACTTCTCATGACACGCAATGTTCCGAGACTCTTCCTTTTGCTATCAATCTTGATCCCCCTGCTTTCTCTGAGCCTTTTGGGAAACTACAGAGGAGGCATCTTATCAAATGAAGAAAGAACCTCTACGGCCAACCTAGTAGAAAGCGAAAAGGAATTATTCCCAGAAGAGGGTCTCACCAAAGACGCTACGGTATTGACATCTCGACCCTCTTCAAGAGGTTCTGCAGATGATATCGATTTTCTTGTCCTTGAAGAAGTCGCCGAGGTACGGCTTATAGACTCTGTCTTTCTCTTTGGATTCTACACAATAGCTTTGATCCTTGTAATTGTTGTATCCAGGAAGGCCATCCTGGAAATGGGGCGATGGAGTCGTCTTATCCCTCCGTCTATTGTTCTTCTTTCGGTAGTGGCAGTACTGATTGGAGGATTCATGTATTTAAGATCTCTCCCTCTTTCCGAAGAGATCGTATTAGGGACGGGCGGTCCCTCCAATCAGACGTCCTTTGCGCCTTCCCAATCGGTTACAGGACTGCCTGAAGAAAACGAAGAAGATGAACCCGAAGCCATCCTTAACAAATCGGCGGCTTACAATATTCTCAGATGGTCGACTCTAGCTGGAATTCTCCTTCTTTCTGGCCTTCTTGCGTATTTTGTGACAGTCATTGCTAGAAAGAACCAGACTGTATCTTCAACTCTTAAATCCAAAGACACGATCTTGACGGAGGTTCGTCAAAGCGCGTCTGTACCTCCCAAATTCAGTGAGGACAGAGAATTCATTATCTCAAGCTACAAGTGGTTAAGAGAGTTCTACTTTGAAGAGTATTGCCAGCTAACTCCCTTCGAACTGATTCAGGAGACGGAGGCTTCGCTGAAGCATCTTCTAATTGAACTTACGGAAATCTATGTTCCAGTCAAATATGGGAATCTAGAACCGGAAATCTATCAGTGCAGAGAGTTTCACAAGCTTTTACTGGGCCTGAAGGAACTTCTGGACAGAAAAAAAGGAACTTTTGATAATGCATAGCAACTACTATGTGCGCGGCTTTTCGCATATTGAACAGCTTGCATTTTAGAAATAATCAAATTCATTTGGAATCGGCTTGCATTTTATTCAGTTGTGTGTGTTATAATCATTCTGTCCAAAGGACACTATCGCTTTGCAAGTGGTGCAAGGTAGTTTTAAGGAGGAACATTTAAGTATGACAGGAACAGTAAAGTGGTTCAACGGAACAAAAGGTTATGGATTCATTACTAAGGATGACGGTGGGGACGTTTTCGTTCATTTCTCAGCTATTGAGATGGACGGTTTCAAGACCCTTGACGAAGGACAGAGAGTCGAATTCGAAGTCGAAGACGGTCCAAAGGGTCCTCAGGCAGCAAAAGTTAGAATTGCGAAGTAATCGATTGTCCATATAAGGAACCCGATCGCCCGCTTTCAGCGGGCGATTTTTTTATGTATCGTGACCATCTGACTAATCCCCGGTCATTGTGCTAACATATCAATAATCGAACTAATTAGTGGGAGGTAACGATGAGCTCCAAATTTTTGAATCTGCTTGACGGAACGATGTTCTTCAATGCCTTTTCTTCTGGTGCCACTGCCGTAATAAGAGAGCAGAACGACCTGAACAGGATAAACGTCTTTCCTGTTCCCGACGGCGACACCGGGACGAATCTCGCCTCTACGATGCGATCTATTCTTGAGCTGACAGATGTCTCTCATTCGATTGGCAAGACAACGCGATCGATAGCCGATGCCGCACTCATGGGAGCTCGTGGAAACTCTGGAGCGATATTCGCCCAGTATATGCACGGACTGAGTACCATCATTGGAGACAGAGACAGTATCGATAGAAAGACCTTCGCAAAGGCAGCACATGAAGCGATTTCATATGCCTATGATGCTATGGTAACCCCCGTCGAGGGGACGATGCTGACCGTGATGAAGGATTGGGCCGAGGCTTTGATCGCCATAGAAGACTCGGAAAGATCGTTTTTCGAGATGGTCGAACGGTCGAACGAAGTAGCGCTCAAGTCTCTCGAAGAAACACCGGAGAAGCTGGCCGTGCTGAAGAAGGCCGGCGTAGTCGACGCCGGAGCGAAGGGCTTCGTAGCCTTCATCGAAGGTATAAAGACTTTTCTGAGCGGAAGAGGCGTCAATCTTGAAGACGAGATCATCCCCGATATCGAATTGAAAAAACACGTCCATATAGATGAAGGCAACATCAAGAACAGATACTGCACCGAGGCGATAATCGAAGGTTCTCGACTGGACGTCAATGGAATAAAGTCGATCATCAGTCAGTTCGGAGATTCCGCCCTGGTAGCGGGAACGGACACTAAGGCAAGAATCCACGTTCATACTAATGAACCGGCAGAGCTCTTCTTCAAGCTGAAGGACTTCGGCACAGTTACTCAGCAGAAAGTCGATGACATGGAGATGCAGTACAGGGTGAGTCAGAAGAGGAAGTATCCGATCGCACTTGTTGTTGACTCCGTTTGCGATTTACCGAAGGAGGTAATTGACTACTACCAGATTCAGATGGTGCCATTGTATCTCAACTTCGGCAAGAGTCAGTATCTAGACAAAATAACATTGAAGGCAGATCAATTCTACACGCTTCTCGACACGACGGAGGACTATCCGGTTTCGGCTCAACCGGGATTGAACACTTTCCAGAATTTGTACCACTTTCTTGGAACCCATTATGATTCTATTATAGCTATCCACGTCTCGGACAAACTAAGCGGTACATGGAACGCCAGCACCAAAGCCGCAGAACGCATGAAGGACAAAAAGATCAGCGTAATAAACTCCCGGCATGTTTCGGGGTCCATTGGTCTGCTCGCGCTCACGGCCGCCAGAATGATAGAGGAAGGTCGTAGCCACGATGAAATCGCAGAAACAATCGAGTCCCTGTCAAAAAACACAAGGATCTTCGTGAGTGTCAACACTTTGAAGTACATGGTGAAAGGTGGAAGGGTAAGTCCAGTTCTAGGGCTGGTCGGTAAGGCAATGAATCTTAAGCCGATTGTATCGGTAGACAAGGAAGGAAATTCGAAACTCTACGGAAAGGCCTTCAGCAAGTTAGGCAACATGAAAAAGATACTTGGTTTTGTGGAAGAGCTGAACAGAAAGTGCAGCGTTGTATCTTACAATATTACTCACGCTCATGCCCACAAGACCGCAAAAGCGTACGAGGAAAGCCTCATGAAACTGCTTGGAAAGAAGCCCGAGTACATTATGGAAGTCTCCCCTGTTGTTGGTATTAGCGCGGGGGTCGGTGCTGTAAGCGTTTCCGTGCTTTGCGAAAGAGACACCTGGTCTCCCGATGTCAATATCAAGTGAGGTGAAGAGATGACTTATGTGATTCTTTCCAGTTCTTTAGTGGTCCTTGCTTACATGTCTCTGTTCTTTGCTATCGGCACTTTAAAGAAAGACAATTCCGTTGTCGATATAGGCTGGGGCGCTGGATTCGTTGTTGTTGCTTTGTTCACGCTCTTCGTGTATGGAGAGTTCAATGCAAGGCAGGTAATCACGACTATCTTGATTGCGTTTTGGGGAATCAGATTGACCACACATATTTTCAAAAGAAACTGGGGGCGTGGTGAGGATTTCCGTTACGTTCAGATGAGAGAGAAGTGGGGAGAGAAGGTATTGATAAGATCCTTCTTGCAGATCTATATGTTGCAGGGCCTTTTTATGGTGATTATCTCTTACTCAGTAATGCTAATTAATAGCCATTCGGGAAGGTCATTTGGATTTTTGGACGTTCTCGGAATTCTTATTTGGGTCTGCGGCTTTTCCATCGAAGCAATAGCAGATAAGCAGTTGAGGGATTTCGTGAAGACTAAGAAACCCGGAGAGATAATGACAAAGGGTTTGTGGAGATACTCTCGCCACCCCAATTATTTCGGCGAGGCCGTTCAGTGGTGGGGTATATTCGTCATTGCCCTTTCAATTGAAGGGGGAATATGGGCAATCATAAGCCCGATAACAATAACCATATTGTTGAGATTCGTTTCTGGAGTGCCCTATCTGGAACGGAAATACAAGCAGTACCCGGCATTCAGGGAGTACATGAAAGAAACAAACGCATTTGTCCCCTGGTTCCCTAGAAAGAAGTCGTGACGTAGATATGGAAATCTTGTTCTCCGCGCTCTTGGCCTATCTGATTGGATCCATTCCCACAGCATTTCTCATCGGGAAGAGTCTCTATGGATTCGACATAAGAAAACAGGGCACCGGTAATATGGGAGCTTCCAACATGGTTGCCGTAAAGGGCTGGAAGATTGGAATCCTCACTGGAGCTATCGACTTCATGAAGGGCCTGGGAACGATCTTGATTATTAAGGGCGTCTCCCCTCACTGGACCTATCAGATGCTTTTCATTGCGGCCAGTTTTGCCGCGATCGGTCATATGTATCCCGTCTTTCTGAGGTTCAAGGGTGGGAAGGGAACCGCAACACTGGCCGGTGGCCTTATAGGTCTTGATTACCAGGTCGCCCTGATCTGTATGGTCATACTTCTCGCTTTTATCGCGATTACGGACTACGCGGCTCCGGGCATTATTGCAGTCTCTTCAGTAATGATCTTCCTTTTCAGAATCTTTGGGTACAGATGGGGAATATCTCTTCTTTTGATACCCATTGCAGTAATCATGATAGCTAGAAATCTCGAGAATATTCAGAGGATTTTGCGGGGAGAAGAACCGGGGCTGCGGGCGCACATAAGAAAAAAGAAAAGGGCCCCGCAAAAAGGGGCCTAAGGGTGATTCTCTCAAATTCCCAGGTACACTTTTCTAACCTCTTCACTTTCAAGTAGTTCCTTTGCTGAACCTTGAAGTGTAATCTTTCCTGTTTCCAGCACATAAGCATATTTCGATATTTCAAGGGCCTTGGCCGCATTCTGTTCGACAAGCAGTATGGTAACTCCCCGCGAATTGAGTGTCTGGATTGCCTGAAAAACCTCTTCAACGACAATGGGTGCTAGACCGAGCGAAGGTTCATCCATCATTATTAGATCGGGATTCGCCATAAGGCTTCTACCTATAGCCAGCATCTGCTGTTCTCCACCGGAAAGCGTTCCTCCGGACTGCTTCAATCTCTCTTTTAGAACAGGGAAAAGCGAGAAGACCGCCTCGAAGTTGCCTTCTATCTCTTCTTTGTCCTTCCTGTTGTATGCTCCCATAAGAAGATTCTCTCTAACCGTGAGATTTGAGAATATCCTCCTTCCTTCAGGTACGAGAGAAATCCCAAGCTTTGCCGTTCTGGCGGCTCCCAGCCTGTTGATATTGTTTCCTCTGAAAGAGACTTTTCCACCGGAGGGCCTTATCAGTCCGCTTACGGCACCAAGCGTGGTGCTCTTCCCGGCGCCATTAGAGCCTATTATAGTTACAATACTGCCCTCCTCAACGGAGAGCGTTATGCCTTTTACTGCCTTGATGACACCGTATGAAACCTGGAGCTCATCAACGCTGAGAATTTCATTTGCCAACCGTAACCCACTCCCTACCCAGATAGGCTTCGATAACCCTCACGTCCTTCTGAACAAAGGCGGGGTCCCCTTCACTGATGGTCCTTCCGTGATCCAGAACCATTATCCTTTCACAAAGCCCCATTACCAGTTTCATATCATGCTCTATGAGCAGAACTGTAAGGCCGAAATCGTCGCGAATCCTTCTGATAGTATCTACAAGGCCTGCCGTTTCAGAGGCATTCATACCGGCGGCCGGTTCGTCGAGAAGGAGAAGAGTCGCCCCCGTCGCCATTGCCCTTGCAATCTCCAGTAGTCGTTGCGAACCATAAGATAACGCGCTGGACTTTTCATTCGCCAGCATTTCGAGACCGAGAACACTCAGCAGTTCAAGAGCCTTGTTTCTCATCTCCTGTTCTTTCTTGGAATAACCCAGTCTGGAAACGCTTTTGAAAAACCAGCTTACGGCCTTTCCATTGCTTGCAATCGTATGGTGTTGAGAAACCATTACGTTCTCTAAAACGGTAAGATCTCTGAACAGACGGATGTTCTGAAAAGTCCTTGCAATCCCAGTTCTTGTTATCTTATCCGGTTGGAGCGCCGTTATCTCATTATCCCTGAACAATATACGACCATTTGTGGGTTTGTAGTGTCCCGTTACCATGTTGAAGATCGTCGTCTTTCCGGCACCGTTCGGGCCGATCAAGCCAAAGATCTCGCCTTCTTCTACGCGAAGCGTTACATCCTTCACTGCGGTGAGTCCGCCGAACTTCATTGTGACATTATCAAGTGTGAGCAGACTCATCTCTTGTATCTCCTCTTGAAAACAGAAACGAGTCCATCCCAGGAGAACTCACTTCTTCCCATCAGTCCCCTCGGCCAGAAGATCATAATTATCACGAAGAGTCCCGAGAAGACGAGCATTCTCATCCCGCTTATGCCCATAATCTTGAAACCCAGGATATTCATGGGACCCTCGAGGAAGCGTAGCCACTCACTAAGGAAAGCAAAGAGCGCTCCGCCAATTATAGCTCCTGTTATGCTTCCCAGCCCGCCGAGAACTATCATTATCAGAACGTTGAAGGTGAGAAGGATGCCAAACGTATTTGTCCTAGGATCGATTGTGCTGAGCCAGTGTCCGTACAAAGACCCGGAAATCCCCGCAAAAAACCCGCCAAGAACAAAGGCAGTCAACTGATGCTTGAAGACATTTATCCCCATCGCTTGAGCCGCGACTCTGTCTTCTCGTATAGCCCTCAAGGCCCTTCCAAAGGAACTGTAAGCAAGACTCAGGACAGTGGCTACGGTAACAAACAACCAGCCCCATGCCCACCAGACATTCGTGTGATCGGGAAGCGCCTTTAGGCCCAGCGCCCCGTTTGTTATTGAATTGAGATTAAGCGCAAAGATCCTGATTATTTCGGAAAAGCCGAGGGTCGCAATTGCAAAGTAGTCGCCTGTAAGCCTCAAAGACGGCCAACCGATCAGGAAAGCAAATACGGCCGCGACGAGACCGGCAATTATCGTTGCCCAGAAGAAGGGAATCTGAATAGAGTTCAAAGGCCACACCAGTTTCTCAATGAGAAAGGTCATCTCCTTTTGCTCCGGCGACAGAGTCAGGAGCGCGGAAGTGTATGCTCCAACCGCAATGAACCCAGCATGTCCCAGTGAGAAGACTCCCGATATTCCATTAACCAATGTAAGGCTTACCGCCATGATTCCATATATACCGATAAGCGTTATTATTCTCGAATAATAGCTGTTCAGTAATTCCTGCGAAAGAAAAAGAAGAAGCGCTATGGAGGGTAATGCTATCAAAGTGAGTATAATTTTGGTCCGCTTCTTCATTCAATCACACCTTTACTATTTCAGGTCTTCCAAGCAGACCGGATGGCTTGATTGAAAGGACGATTATCAGGATGAAGAAGGCGAAGGCATCTCTGTAACCTGCCGCCCCGGGCATTATTCCTACCATCATGACTTCGGTTATTCCAAGTATCAGACCTCCGAGAACCGCTCCCGGCACTGAACCTATTCCTCCGAAGACGGCGGCGACAAAGGCCTTCATTCCGGGTATGAATCCCATATAGGGCCAGACCTGGGGATATCTTATTGCCCAGAGTATTCCACCGATCCCAGCAAGCGCCGAACCGAGTGCAAATGTCATTCCGATTACCCTGTCGACATTGACTCCCATAAGCGATGTCGTCTGAATATCCAGGGAAACGGCCCTCATAGCCATTCCAACCTTTGTCCTGAAAATGAACCACCACAAAAAGACAAGTGCGATTGCAGCAACGATAAGTGTTATGAGAGAGATTACCGGAAATCTTATCCCGCCGACTATCACCTCTCTCCCATACTTGACCTCCATCTCGCCGCCTATGATAATCATTTCATTGAGAGATTGGGGGAAGATAGTACGGAATGATCTCGGGATACCGGAGAATACGACTACCGCAAGACTTTCAAGAAAGAAAGAGACACCGATAGCCGTTATCAGCGCCGATATTCTAGGGGCATTCCTGATGGGTTTGTAGGCAATCCTGTCAACAGTAAATCCAAGAAGAGCAGCGCAAGCTACGGCAAGAATGGCCGCCAGATACCACGGAAGCTGCGCAAGAGTCACAAAGAACAGAGCAAAATAGACGGCCATCATGAAGATGTCGCCATGAGCGAAATTGATCAGCCTTAGAATCCCGTAAACCATTGTATAGCCTATCGCTATCAGGGCATAAAGGGAACCGAGACTAAGACCGTTGACAAAGTTTTGTAGAAGAGTCTTAGGATCCAAGCTTACACCTCCGGCCGATTGAAAAGAGAAAGGAGAGGGTGGGGCCTAGAAAAGCCCCACCTTCATTACGGATTGATCGTTGTATCGTACACGAACTTACCGTCTTCTATCTTTACAATCGCAACGGACTTTATCGCGTCACCGTTTTCATCGATAGTGATTATTCCCGTCACGGCAGGATAATCCTTCGTCTGTCGAACGGCCTTTGCTATGGCTTCTCTATCTGTGCTACCCGCGCGTTCTATTGCGTCCCTGACGACCAGATATGTGTCAAACCCAAGGGCGGTGAATGTTCCGGGAGCTTCACCGTATTTGGCGGTGTAGGCTTCTACGAAAAGCTTCGCATTCTCTGTAATTGCTGGACTTCCTGCATCGTAGTGAGTTGTGAAGTACAGTCCGTTTACCGCCTCTCCACCGATTTCAATAGTTTCCGGCACGGCCGCCCCGTCGCCCGCTATTATCGGCTCGTAGAAACCAAGCTGTCTGGCCTGGATGGCTATTAGGGCGATCTCCTGATAGTAACCGGGAATGAAGAAGGCACCGGCACCCTTGGAGATGGCATCGGAAACCTGGGCCGTGAAGTCCTGGTCTCCAGATTTGTAGTACTCGTAGAATACGCTTCCACCAAGCTCGAGAGCCGTTTCCTTAAAGTAATTTGCAAATCCGACGGCATAATCCTGCTCAACGTCTACAAAGACGGCAACGTTTTCCACACCCATGTTGTTGAATGCCAGCATCGCTGCCGCAACCCCCTGGAAGGGATCGCTGAAACAGACACGGGAAACATACTTCTTGTCCTGAGTTACGAGGGGATTTGTCGAGCTGGGAGAAACCATTGCAACGCCGTTTTCTTCTGCAACCGTTCCTCCGGCAATTGTGTTCGAGCTTATTACCTGCCCGATGATAGCAACAACCCCTTCCTGCTCGATCGCACGACGGGCGGTGTTCACTGCCTGAACCTTGTCGGAGTTGTTGTCGAGTAAGACGATTTCGATTTCTTCCCCAAGAACCTCAGGGAAAAGCTCGTTGGCAAGTTCGACTCCCTGCCATATCATCTGGCCAAACGCGGCGACTCCGCCGGTCATCGGAAGAATCGCACCTACCTTGATTGAAGCAAGCGCTGATACTGAAAGAAAGACAACTAAAAGAATTACAAAGAGTTTTCTCATACTTCTACCTCCTCCTGAAGTGGTTACAAGTGAATGAGACTAACCCATAATCTGATGAACATTCTTTCAAATCCAAGCAAGAACAGAAATCAGTGTTCTAAGCTAATTATTCCCCCGAACGTATATTTAACTAGCCAGAACGAAGAAATTCGAGCATTTGCATGTTGTACGAATACTACCACTAATGACAATAAGGAAATATTACGAAGTGAAACAATGAAGAGAATTTTGGTAAAATATCGAAGACATCGTCTGTAAACGGTAGTAATTACCTCACATTGGACTTGACATGTTCTATCCTAAATAACCGGGTTCAGCCAACGCTTCATGAAAATAACTATGGCCGCTGCAGAGGAAATCACCAGATTGCTTACGAACATCGCGTACCATATTCCTGTGATTCCCATGGACATACCGAAGAAGTATATCAGAGGAAGGCGTATCCCCCATAGTCTAGTGATATTGAGAATCATGGACTGAATTGTATGGCCCGAGCCTCTTAAAGCCATGTCGAAGATGTTGTAACTTGCGAAGATCGGTATCGAAAAGGAGACTATTCTGAAATACTTCTCTCCTTCAATCAATACGAGCGGGTCGTTGATGAAAAACGCCGTCACTTCCTTGCCGAAGAAGAACGTGCCGGTGCTGATCACTCCAACAATCAACACGTTTATTCCGGTCGCTTTCCATACAACTGAATAAGCGTCACTCTTTCTTCCAGCACCTAGATACTGCCCAACCATCGACGACGTTGCCTGGGAAAGACCGAAAGAGAACATCGTTGCAAGCGAAGTTATCCTGTTTCCCACGCCCAGGGCAGCGGTTGCAACCGAACCGAAGCCGGCAACCATCGAGGTAATTATTAGGAACGCAAGAGCCGTGATCGACTGTCCGGCTGAGGATGGGAGGCCTATTCTTAAGACGCGGCCAAGAGTCTTCCACTTTGGCCTAAGATCCCTGAAATTGATTTTGAATCCTCTCTTTCCTTTGAATAATATGACCGTCGCGATAATCACTACAACTCCTCTTGATATTACAGTTGCAAGCGCGGCACCGAAGACTTCCAGTCTGGGAAAGCCTATACCGAATATCAAGAGAGGATCGATAAGTGCATTCACCGTTACAGAGAAACCCATCAAGTACATCGGTGTCTTTGTATCACCAATAGCGGTGAAGAGTGAATTGAAAGTGAACATCGTGAAGGTGAATGGAGCTCCCAGAAAGATCGTTCTCATATAAATATTGGTAACTGAAAGCAACTCTGGCGGAATACTAAGAAGTCTTAAAACGGCTTCGGAGAAGATCGCACCGAGAAGACCGAGAACAACAGCGACGGCGAAGCTTGTGGAAATAACCTGTCCGGCTACATGTGTGGCCTCTTCCTTTCTTCCTGCTCCGAGATTTTGAGAGACTAGCGCAAGTCCGGCCACCGCCAATCCTCCGCCAATAGAGATCAACAAGAAGATTGCAGGCCACGCAATTGTGGGTGCGGAGATCTCAATCTTTCCCAGCTTCCCGAGCCAGTATGCGTCGACCATGTTGTATACAGTCTGGAAGAGCATGGTAAGAACAGCCGGCCAGGCGAGTTTAAAAAGGGCACTCATCATGTTTTCATTCAGAATATTGACTCGTTTCATCTTCACTCCTATGATTTCGATTACGTACTATTCCATTTATAACACAACAGTTACGAAATAAGAAGGGAGTTGTAAGACCGTGGTTGGGGATAGCGGGTTGGTGGCATCAAGATCAGAAGTGATGCTGCCTCCGGCAGGAAGTGAGGCTCGCTGGCGCGAGGAAGTGATGCTGGCGCTTAAGCGCCAGGAGGCAAAAACCAAAGAAAAAGAGCAAGCAAATTAAAGTGATCTGATCAGAACGAACTTATTCTTTCATCCTGAAATGCTCCTGTTCAGGATCTAGGCTTCGAAAGACCGAGGGTAGAGGTCAGTGGTAAGAGGTTGGAAGAGCAAAGGAACTGGTTGGCCGTTGGACGGTTATCCGTTCGTCGTGGAGAGCCGTGAAGCAATAGCATTGAGATTCCGACCAGGAGCTTTGTCGGAATGACGGAATTGGGCGTTTTCGGAATAACCGTTCTTGGTTGTTTGTTAGAATAAGAGAGGCAGGGGATGCAAGATAAGTCCAGTTCTTGGTTATA
>NZ_JFHM01000006.1:295-217791 GCF_003664935.1 Mesotoga sp. H07pep.5.4 | reverse complement strand
AAGCACTCTCTCTTACCTGTGAAACCATCCTGTCTACTTCCTTCATGTTTCTCTTCTTCATCTTCTTTCCTCCTCTTCTCCAATCAAAATCTCGGATTGATAAGTAAGTTTCTGTAAACAGTCTCTCTTTCACTCTCGATCAATCTGTCTATCGCCTTGAAGTCTTTCTTCTCCCTGAATCTCATTCAAACCACTCCTCTCTTATCTGATGTTCATTACTCTTGATCTGATTGAATCTTCAACGATGTTTGAGTAGATCTCCCTTTCTCTGTAGTGAACCTTTCTTTCTCTTCCTCTCATCTTCCTCACCTCCTTCATAGGTAATGTGGGAAGGACTCTCCTGCCAGTTTCTCTTTGAACTTTCTGACTGCTCTTTCAACGGACGCTGGATCTATCACTTTTCTCATTCTCACACCTCCTTTTTATTAATCTATGCTTCTACATTCATAATATATCACACAAAATAATCAAAAGTCAAGAGGTAAAATAAAAAAATCTTAGATAAATATAATTATTATTGGAATTACTATAATTATTTGCTCTGATATAAAGAAAAATACTGAATATATTATGGAATCAAGCAACTGCAATTGGAAGAAGTGAATTATTGTCCAGTTTTCAGGTATATTATTTGTTCATTGTATTGAGAAGGATCAATTTTAGTTTTTAATTTGGCCAGTTTTAATGTTTGATTCTTTCTGCAGAACTAGATATATTTGACTAATTAACATTGAGGTTATACTATGGGCGATTTAAGATGTTTGTGCATTGGACAAGGGTAATTTGGTTGCTCGAAGGTCCAGTAAAAGAACCAGTTGGTATTAGTGGCCTTGAATCGGGAGGAGGTATTTGGTTTGTCGAAGGTTCACGCTAAGAAATCCTATTCACCAGAAAAAAGAGATACTTCACTTGAAGCTGCACCTTTACCTAATGATAGCATCCACTTCATGCTTGAAGCAGAGCGCAAGGCATCTCGACTTACATTCCATTCCAAAAGGAAAGATAAGATATGAATCAGTTCATCCCTGAGCGCCTTTTACATGGCGTCTGCATATCAAGAATAAACGAGATAATGAACTACATAGGATATTAACTGTCAGAGTCACTCACGCTTGATGAGCTGTCAGATGTAGCGGGATTCTCGAAATATCACTTTCACAGAATTTTCCATGCCTCCGCTGGAAACACTCTCTTCCAGTTCATATGGAGAACAAGGCTTGGAGAGGCTGTTACACTCTTTGCAAACGATCCCAATAGTACAGTTGCTCAGGTCGCAGATCAGTGCGGTTTCGCCAGCGGATCATCGCTCAGCAGAAGTATCAAGAAGCGTTTTGGAATGAATCCACTCCAGTTGAAAAATGAGAAATCCAATAAGATCAATAGCGGAGTGACTGAAAGCAATTTAGGTATTTTCGAAGGCAATGTAGATCACCCAACATTCTTTCCCGCCTCCACAATCGTAGCATCGACAGTATTTTTAGGAGGATGAATATGGGAAAAAGCCGAGAGAGTAGATACCGTGAATTTTGAGGAGAGTACGGTTGCTTATGTCCGCTACATAGGTCCTTGTGCGGGTGATGAGAAACTATTCGAAACCCTGTTCAACAAACTCTGTTCCTGGGCAGGTCCTCGAGGATTTCTGGAAAAGAAGAGCGCAAGTTCTCTCATCATTTACCACGATAATCCGGAAGTGACTGAAGAGGAAAAGCTGAGACTGAGCGTGTGCATTACAGTTCCTCAAGGCACAAGAGTAGACGGTGATATTGGAAAGATGATTGTTCCTGCAGGGGGATATGCGGTCGCACACTTCGAACTGGATTCAACCGAGTGTGCTCAGTCGTGGAACTGGCTTTACGATGTTTGCCTGCCTGAGAGTGGTTACATAGCTAACGACCTTCATTAGAGAGTGCCAGGATGTGGAAAGCTCAGAAGAGGGAATAAAATTGAGAGATCACTGTACCGACAAGTAGCACGTAGAACAGGACAATCAGTTTACTAATAACGGTTCTCCGTTCTCTTGAAAGAACAACTGCAAGTTGCTAGAGCATTTGTAAGTAGTCTCCACAGATTCTGTACCATGGATCCTTTTCTGCTAACGGAGAATCAGCTTCTTTTTATTTCCGCTTCCAAAACGATTTTTAATGACCCAGATCCCGAACTGAATTGCTGATGACCCTGAACAAGAAAATTTCAGGGGAGGCTCCACAGTATGACAAAGTAAGGAATTAGTATGAGTAATACTTGATAACAGCCTCGATAGCCCTGAAGGTCCTCGTGGGTCAACCGCTTCTGTTCAAAACCCCTAGACTCCGCATGCGAGAACCCTCTTGATTTGGTCATCTGAACTTGTTTCAGCATCTCTTTTCGATAATTTCGACCAAGTAAGATCCTTGCCGAGGAGTTAGATTCGCTAATGGAATGGCGAAAAATGGAAGCCAGATTCTTATGCTTACCATAGCCATTACCAGAGATAGTCGTCTACGGAAAATGCGCCGAAAAATTGCATCGCTCTTGTCAGGAAAACCGTGAACCGTTATTCCCTTTTCGAGCGCAACTAACAGAGTTTCGTTAAAGCGTGTACATAGCAGATAACTTCTCACTAGTGGTAGATGTAATAAGATTATGCTTCCGGCCTTCAGTATATTCGAGTTGCTCTCTTCTGTTAGAAGTGCCCTGAAAATGTTAGAATTGTCATGAATATCTGGAGGTGGCTTTCGTGACAAAGAACCCGCTAAATCTGAGGCTCTCGGAAATCATTTCTCTAGGAGACACTTACAAGTTCTACAAAGAGAGAATTGACAAATACAACAATGAACTCAATGCATTCCTTCAGGCAAGAACCCTTTCAGAAGAAAGACAGGGCTTTCCCTACGCCATAAAGGATAATATTCTTGCGGTAGGAACAAGGACGACTTGTGCGAGCAGAATACTCGAAAACTACGATTCACCATACGACGCAACAGTAACTCAGAAATTGAATTCCAAAGGTGGACAGCTTCTGGGCAAGACGAACATGGATGAGTTCGCAATGGGGTCATCAACTGAGAACTCAGCGTTTGGACCGTCGAGAAATCCCTGGGATCTGAATCGTATACCGGGTGGTAGTAGTGGAGGAAGTGCCGCAGCAGTTGCGGCAGGTCTCACACCTTTTGCGCTTGGAAGCGATACGGGCGGTTCAGTCCGGCAACCAGCCTCCATGTGTGGAATCGTCGGCTTTAAACCTACTTATGGACTTGTTTCGAGATATGGTCTGGTTGCATTTGCCTCTTCTCTTGATCAGATAGGCCCAATGACAAGATGTTCGCAAGACGCCGCAGACGTGATGTCGATGATCTCTGGCCATGATTCTTGTGACTCCAATACAATAAGACACTCTCTGTCCTTTGATGTTTCGCTTCGAGGGTACTTGAAGGGCCTGAAGTTCGCTATCCCTTCGGAAATGCTTAGCTATCCCGGTCTTGATGAAGAGGTGAAAGAAAGATTTCTTTCCATAACAAGAGACATAGAGAGGTCTGGTGCCGATGTTAAAGTAATATCCATACCTTCTGTCGAATACGCCGTTGCCACATATTATTTGATTGCTCCCGCAGAGGCCAGTTCGAACCTCTCTCGTTATGATGGAATAAGGTTTGGGCCGAGACAGCAGTCAGAGGATTATGAAGGTCTGACAAGCAAGAGCAGAGATAGGGGTTTTGGGAAGGAAGTTAAGAGAAGAATTCTACTTGGTACGTTCACCTTGAGTGCGACTTATTACGATGCTTACTATAGAAAGGCTTTGAAGACTAGACGAGTAATGGCCGGTGAACTAAGCAAAGTGCTAGATGAGTATGATTTCATCTTGAATCCTTCTTCTCCTTTAGTCGCTCCTAGGATAGGCGAAATAACTGACCCACTGGCGTATTACTTGATGGACATCTATACGATTCCGGCGAATGTCGCTGGACTGCCTTCGATCTCAGTTCCTGCAGGTTTTGTCAATGGAATGCCGGTAGGTGTTTTGATGACGGGCAAGAGATTCAGTGATGTCTCCATACTTGATGCCGCCAAAGGAATTGAGGATTTGTCTCCCTCTTTTAGTAATGGGCTTGCGATCATACCAGAAAGGTGGAGAGAGTAATGCTAAGAACTGTTATCGGACTGGAGATTCATGCTCAACTGAAAACAGAAACGAAAGCCTTTTGCAGCTGTAGAGCCGATGTTTTCGATCTCGAACCTAACACTGCAATCTGCCCAGTGTGCACTGGGCAGCCAGGCACACTGCCGGTGCTTAACAAGAAAGTAGTAGAGTTCGCAGTTTTGGCGGGAATCGCTATGAACTGCACCATAAACAAACGTTCTGTCTTTGACAGAAAGAATTACTTCTATCCTGACCTACCAAAAGGTTACCAGATAACACAGTACTTCTTTCCGATTGCAGAAAACGGTTATCTCTATCTGGAGAACGGAGAAGAGAAAAGAAAAGTGAGAATTCGCAGGATACATATCGAAGAAGACGCAGGCAAAATGGTGCATCAGGGAACGGATTCTATAACCGGATCGTCAGGAAGCCTCGTAGATCTCAACAGATGCGGTGTCCCTTTAATTGAAATTGTAACCGAGCCCGACCTTCGTAGTCCCTCCGAGGCTCGTATCTTTATGGAGCTTCTAAGAGACACGCTGAGGGCCCTGGAGGTATGCTCTGGAGATATGGAGAAGGGAGCATTACGCTGTGATGCGAATATCTCGATGGTCGATGAGACAGGACGAAGCTCTAATAGAGTAGAGGTAAAGAATATCAATTCCTTCAAGTTCGTTGAAAAGGCACTTGAATTCGAGCAAGAGAGAATCTCAAAAGCGCTCTTATCTGGAGAGGACGTCGCAAAAGAAACAAGGTCCTGGAGCTTTTCGTCCAAAGAGACTTTTTCAATGAGATCGAAGGAAGAAGAAAACGATTATCGGTACTTCCCTGAACCGGATCTTCCAGTTCTGGTAGTCAGTGATGAAGTCATCGAAAGGATCAAAGAAAGTCTTCCCGAGCTACCATGGCAAAAGATCGACAGATTTGTTGAGCAATACTCGCTCCCGAGGTACGATGCAAGCGTACTCTCTTCAGACGGGGACATCGCTTCATACTTCGAAGAAGTCGCTCAGGTCACTGGAAAGCCGAAAGAGAGTTCGAACTGGATAATGGGAGAGGTAATGCGATTCATGAATGACAAGGGACTTACCATCGAAGAGGTCAAGGTAAGTCCGGAACATTTCAAAGAGCTTTTTGATTTAATAGATGAAGGAAAGATCTCCAACAAGATCGCCAAAGATATCTTCCCGACAGTTGTTGAAGAAAAGAAGTCGCCCAGAGAGATAGTAAGAGAAAAGGGGCTTGAACAAATAGATGATGATAAGGTAATCGAGGATGCCCTTCAGAAGGCTATGGTTAACAATCCCGTCGCTGTGCAGCAGTTCAGGGACGGAAAGGAAGGTGTTCTCGGTTACTTCGTAGGAGCTGTAATGAAGGCAACAAGAGGTAAGGCAAATCCATCGAAAGTCAATGAAATCGCAAGGAGGATGCTCAAAGGTTGAAGAGAGCTTTATGTCTGTCACTTGTATTGCTTTTTGGGATTCTTCTTCTTTCCGAAACCCAGTTAAAGCTCAACAACGCAGGATGGAGTGTTTCAGCAGATATCAGGGCTTACGAGGACATCTATTTGACTCTAGCATTGGCTACGGGAATTCCTTACGTTGGTGTCACATATGTTGACAGTTGGGAGGAGTACTCTACCGGATTTTTGAAGTTGAAAATCCAGGACGGCGTTTTCAGAGGATCATTGTTGGCCAGTCACGAAGGTCTATTTATGGGAGTCAGGTATGTGTCTAACACTAATCAGATTCCTATCTTTTCTCACACCGCTCTTGAACTGGAACTTTCGACGGTTAGCAAGATGAAGTATCTTGTAAGAAACTGGGTACGACTCCCTTTAGGTCAGCTTAACGGAGGATTAAGTGTCTTTCTTCACGGAGAGGATTCCTTTTCATTCAACGATATTGGTCTATACCTTTATGCAAAAGAATATGAGCGAAGTCTTAGAATTAGAAACATGGAAAGCAATGTTGTCGCAACTGTTGACCTTAAAACAAACGACTCGCTAGGCGAGGTTGGATATGGTATAGGTATAGGAATGAACTACTTGTCCTTCGATCCCGGACTGGCCTTCGCAGGCAGCTTTATTGTTCCCGCAGGCGATTTGAGGCTTATGCTTTCTCCTACAGTAATGGTGAGCATGCGTGGAATTGACGCTCAGTTACTTATCTCGAAACTTGGGAGTGATGATTCAATCTTTGCTGGAATCTCGGTAACAAACTTCAATCTCAACGGGATCTTCATGAGGCTTATTTTCTGATGGGCATGGGACTCTATATCCATATTCCTTTTTGCGCGAGGAGATGCTCATACTGCGATTTTTGCACGGTTGAGTATGATGGTGATCTCGTACGACAATACAACGACTTGCTGAAGAAGGAAGTAGAAATGTATCCAGCTTCAGAGAGGGTTGAGACTCTTTACTTTGGAGGAGGTTCGCCTTCCTTATATCCTGTCGAGCTTCTTAGGGATTTGATGTCGTTCATTTCCTGCTCATTTGATGCCGCGCCAGTGGAGGTTACAATAGAGGCCAACCCCTGGGAACTCAATATAAAAAACCTTAAGCAGTGGAGGGATATTGGATTCAACAGGCTCTCGATCGGTATACAATCATCGGAAAGGGAGATCCTCGAACGATGCGATAGACCCGTCCCTAAGAATCTCAGAGACAGACTGATGGCCAGCAGAGATATCTTTGAAAACCTAAATCTCGATTTCATTCTGGGGTTACCTGGAGAAAACGAAAGCAACGTTGCCGGAAACCTTGAAATGATTAGCGCCATAAACCCGGATCATGTATCGTACTATGTTTTTGATTCTGACCACGAAACTAAATTGATGCGGCTTGTCCATGATGATATCATTGATTTACCGAGACAAGAAATAGTAGAAGGCCTTCACGATATTATTCTTGATTCTTTAAGCAAAATGGGGTTCAGTAGATATGAGATCTCATCATGGGAGAGAGGACGTCGTGAGTGTCTTCATAATCTCAAGTATTGGCGAAACGAGCAATATATGGGCTTTGGCGTTTCAGCCGGTAGCCACTTCGATAGAAAGAGGTACGTGAATACTTCGGATCTCCTTGAGTATCGATATCTCGTTAATCTTCGAAGGAGACCGGTTCTTGAATTGAGGGCGAACTCAGTCATTCAAGAGGTTTTTGAAACGCTTTTTATGGGACTAAGACTGGTGGAAGGCGTTGATTTATCAAAGCTGGAACTTCCCGATGAGTTGAATAATACTTTGGTCTCCAAGCTTAGAGCTCATCTTGGTGACTACCTTTCGCCAGATAACAGTCGAATAAGATTGAACGATAATGGAATGGACTTTTCTAGAAGCGTTCTGGAGAAGCTTATCGATATCAAGGAGGAGATGGTGATTGCTTTCTCCACATGAAATACTCGAGTTGGCAGTGAAAGTCGAAGAAGCCGGGGTAAGCTTTTACAGGGAACTTGCAGAAAACGTTGATGATGAAAGTAAGCGTTCACTCTTTAGATATCTTTCGAAGCAAGAAGATGGACATGCGGAAACATTCAAGTTTCTGCTAAGGAAATTCGAAGAGGAGTCCCTCGAACTCATAAACTGGGATGACTCAAGGGCATACGTTGAAGACCTGGCAAATGGTAGTGTTTTCTCCAGAAGTCTTCATGATTCTATGAGCAATTCCGATTATCAGAAGATAATTTCTCTTGCAATTGAAGCTGAGAAGAAAAGCATAGCATTCTACGAAAGCATTCAAAAAAACGCAAGATTTACCACAGCAGATGCCCTTAAGAGGATTATTAAAGAAGAGAATAATCATATTGAACTTCTGAAGGGAATGATGTGATGTCTGCAGAAGATCTGTCGGATTTTCTTAAGGGTTTCTCCACACACAAACCGGAAAGTAAAGCGGAGAGCTGGGATTCATATTTCATGAGACTTGCCTACCAGGTTCGGGAAAGGTCCAGCTGTCACCACAGGAAGGTCGGAGCTTTGATTGTTAGGGAGAACAGGATACTGTCTACGGGTTATAACCAGCCACCTTCGGGATTTCCACACTGCGATGAAACCGAGTGCATTCGAGACGCTCTTGGAATCCCTTCCGGTCAAAACCAGGAAATTTGCTATGCGGCCCATGCCGAACAAAACGCGATTGCACAAGCAGCGAAATTTGGAATAGCGACCAATGGATCAACTATTTATGTAACTCATCGTCCGTGTTCGATTTGCGCCAGACTTATAATAAATGCGGGAATAAAGAGGGTCGTTTTTTCTGAGGGATATCCTGACCCATTGACCGAGTTCATGTTTGAAAAAACAAATGTCACGATGACACAATTTACGAAATGAATGGGAGGAAATCATGGCTATTGCAAGGCTAACTAAGTATTTGAGGCAGGATAGAATGCCTCACGTTTGGTGTCCCGGTTGTGGGAACGGTGTCATTATGAAAGCATTCATAGATGCTGTCGACAAAAATGCTCTCGATCCAGACAGAGTCTCTGTTGTCTCGGGAATTGGTTGTTCTTCAAGGGTAACGGGCTATCTTAACTTCAACACTATGCATACTCTTCACGGTAGAGCAATAGCGTTTGCAACGGGGGTCAAGCTTGCCAGACCTGAGTTTAAAGTTGTTGTGATGGGTGGGGACGGAGATATGCTCGCAATTGGCGGAAATCACTTCATTCATGCTTGCAGACGGAATATGGATATAACGGTGATAATATTCAACAACAATATATATGGAATGACCGGGGGGCAGTACTCTCCAACCACACCTCATGAGAAAATCGCATCGACTTCTCCGTACGGCAATGTAGAGAACTCATTTGACATTGTCAATCTGGCACTTGCCTCGGGAGCAACATACGTCGCAAGATCAACCGTCTTTCACTATGCGCAGATGGTTCAGTTCATTCAGAGGGCCCTCGATCACAAAGGTATGGCAGTAGTAGAAATAATGACCAACTGTCACACATACTACGGTAGATACAACGCCATGTCACAACCTGAAGACATGCTTGCCTATTTCAAGAAGAACACAGTGCAAATTAACAAGGCCAGGACAATGTCTCCAGAGGAATTGGCCGATAAAATCGTGGCCGGTGAATTCGTAAACAAGAATGCTGATACATACAGCGATAGCTACAGAAAAAAGATCGAGGAATTGATGAAGGCAGAAAGAGGTGACAATGGATGAAGCAAGCGTTCACACAACCTCATTCAGTAAGGATTTCGGGTATTGGGGGCCAGGGCAACGTTTTGATGGGAATAATTCTTGCCGAAGCCCTAATTATTCAAGGAAATTGGGTAGTTCAAACCCAATCCTACGGGGCTCAGGTGAGGGGCGGACTCTCGTATTGTGACGTGCTTTTTAACAGTGAACCAATCGACTATCCCAAAGCTCATTCCTTCGAACTAATTTACTCGATGCATCAGACGGCTGTAAACGCTCATGTCCCTCTCTTACATGTGAACGGAGTACTGATAGTCGACTCCACCATGGTCAGTTCTATTCCAAAAGAAGGAGTAAGAATGACCAGAAAGATTATTCAGAAACCAGTCACCGAGCTTACTGAAAAAAAATTCGGCAGCACTCTTCCAGCAAACATGGTCGGATTGGGCCTAATAGCCAGAGCGGGAAGTTTCGTGACTACTCAGTCCCTTAAAGAGGCCATGACGAAACACATTAAAGCGAAATATGTTGAAATGAATGCCCAGGCGATTGATTTCGGTTACTCACTAATAGAGAAGTCTTACAGTATTAGAAGAGAAAGAATCGATTCTGTCGGCCGGGGATTCGAATGAGAAAGTTTGTTAGAAGCCTAGGGAACGCTACTAACGGAATAAAACATCTTCTAAGAGAGAGAAACTTCAGGATCCAGCTTGTGATTGGGGCCGTTATTCTCTCTCTTGGTGCGCTGATCCAAGTAGATAAGAATGATTATTATTGGCTGCTTTTCTGTACGTTTATGGTATTACTACTGGAAGGAATTAATACTCTAATAGAGAAGCTTGCAGACATTTTGCGACCATACTATGACGAAAGAGTACGAGTATTGAAGGACACGGCGGCTTCCGTGGTACTCTTAGGAAGTGCGGTCTCAGTACTGATAGGTTTATCCATTATTTTACAAACGATTTTTGGTTTGCATTTTGCCGTTGGACTGCTTTTTGGTATAATCATTTTGGTTGTCTTCTTTTCTTTAGGGCTTTTTGGAGGTGGCAGGGAATGAACCGTCGGGTCATTCTGTTATTCCTATTTATGTCTTCGTTGTTGATGACTCGCAGTTTCGCGTTTTTTCTTGTTACATACGTGGTTAGAGCGGGAGATTCGATTCATACTATTTCAAGAGATTTGGACGTTAGCATCTCAACTATTATTGATTTCAACAATCTCAAAAATCCCAACAGTATAAAGGCCGGGGATACGCTTCGAATACCCCAGCCGGATGGTTTGATCTATGAAGTTCAGTCGGGCGACACCTTTGACTATATCGCGAAACTTTTCTTTTCTCCCGTTGATGAACTAATTGCAGCCAACAATCTTAAGCCTGATTCCGTTATCAATCCGGGACAAAGAATCTTCATTCCTATGTCGTTGGTCAATCTATACCAATATATTCCCCAAAGCTCGCCTTTCAGGTGGCCAATATACGGAGTCATTTCATCAGACTACGGCTGGAGAACCCACCCTGTTACCGGGCAACCCTCTTTCCATTCAGGACTTGATATCGCTGCACCGGAAGGGACGCCGATATTTGCGGGTTCTGGGGGTACGGTTGTTTTTGCTGGTGTAAATGGCGGCTACGGAAACATGGTTGAGATTCAACACGATAACGGTTACTTGACACGTTACGGTCATATGAGCAAAATCAGCGTTTATGTTGGTCAGAGGGTTGATGCGGGATCACTGATCGGTCGGGTAGGGAGCACTGGGGTCTCTACGGGGCCTCACGTTCACTTCGAAGTAAGAGATCCAAGAGCCAACACAATGAATCCATTATCAATGCTTCCCACACGTGATCTGATGTACGTAATTAGAAGAGAGGACGATGGAACTGCCGCCGGTGGTAAATGACAAAGATACTTGTTAGTGCTTGTCTGATTGGTGTGAACTGCACTTACCGTGGAGATAATAACCTGTCCTTAAAGCTTTTAGAGCTTGTTGACAGGTTTGTTTTTTTACCGGTATGCCCGGAACAGCTTGGAGGACTTCCGACACCTCGTCCAAGAGCGGAAGTCACAACCTCCAGTGATTGGAGGGCAGCGAAGTTGGTGCTAGATCAGTTTGGAAATGATGTCACTCAAAACTATTTACGGGGTGCGGAAGAGGTGCTTAAAATCGCCAAACTATCTGGAGTTAGTATAGCTATACTGAAATCAAGAAGCCCCTCTTGTGGATGCAGGGGCATTTATGACGGAACCTTTAGTGGAGTAATGGTTGACGGTATGGGAATCACTGCGGAACTTCTTCTAAAGAACGGTATCGAAGTCTACTCTGAAGATGAGACTAACTTCTTATACTAGAATCGAAAAGCTCCGTTAGAATTAGCCGCTCTTCATCTTCTTCAAGCGTAAATCCTGGACTCTTCACCAACACGACCCATTTCCCTTTCTGCCAGATGAGAGTTTGATCCCGTCCTCCAAATCTGACGATTTTTGCGTAATAGTAATCAGGTTTTTTTATTCTTCCTAGATCCCTGGTTAGCACAGACGCTTCCACGAGAAACAACGTGTCCCAAACGCTTCTTGCGGAATCAACTGAAAATGTCTTCCAAATATACACATTGATATTTCTGGAATTCACCTCAAACTGAAGGCAGACAACCGAATTATCCTCAGGTGGATAAAATACGCGTATGCTCTCCCCGTCTTCTCGGTCCACAGAGACTCCGTTTGCGAGACCCTGGTCTGGTGGAAACGGCGCTTCTCCAAGAAGAGAGAAAACATCGTCATTGAAGGTCAAATCGGAAAGGTTCACATCCTCAGAAGGAACTACAACTTCCATCTTGTATCCAAAGGCATAATACGATACAAAGGCAATAAGCAATACCACAAAGAAGACCGTAAACAGGGCTCTGTTTCTCGAGGAATATTTCTTACCGTTCTTGCCTGAATTCAAAATTCCCATCTGCAGTCAAACCAACTCTAGAATCTTTGCAACTCTTGCGGGGTCAAGTCTATAAGGTGAACCTTTGCCCTGAAAAAATCCATGTTCTCGTATTAAGTGAATGGAGATCGGCGAATAATCGATCTCTTCCTTCAGAGCGATATTTCTCACATTGACGTTTACCTTCTTTGAAAGATGACCATGGCGAAATGGACATGGAATGTAACCTCTGCTTTCCTCCACAATCACTACAAAACGATCGTCGACCTTCACAGGGGAACCGAATCCTCTTTCACCCTCCTTCATAAGCATTTCCAGTTTATCTGCGATAATCTCGTTTGTAAGGCCAAGTTCTTTGACGGTTATCTGGTCTTCACTGATTATATCAACAAGATTCCTGTCATCATCACCCAAAAAACCAGGACCGGTGATATTTCCCGCTCTCATATTTTCTTGAATTCTGTCGAAATCCGGAGTTTGTTTCATTTTCTCACCTCCACACTAACCGAATTTGTCGTAGAATATTTTTTCTTCGAGTACTTTGTGCCTAATCAAGACACGTATGCAGGCATTTATCATTCCCGGACTGCCACAGAGATACGCTTCTCTGTCAATCTCGTCTCCTTGCTCGGAGAGATACCTGTCCACAACATCTGTTATCAATCCAGTTTCCCCTTCCCAATTATCTTCTGGCACTGGATCAGAAAGTGCTGGAATGAAATGAAAATTGGGCATCTTTCTTTCAACCTCTTTCATCTCCTCAAGGTAGAAGAGATCTCTCTTGCTTCTTGCTCCAAAGAAATAATAGGCATTTCTTTTCACTTCTCTCTCCATCATGTCATAAATTATTGATTTGATGGGAGCCATTCCAGAGCCACCCGCAATGAATATTATATCTGAATCGGTGTCTCTCAAGTAAAAATCACCGAAAGGTCCAAGAATCCTAATTCTGTCTCCAACTTTCAGTATTTTGTGAACGTAAGTTGTGACAATCCCGTTCGGGACAAGTCTTATCAGCAATTCAACACCGCTCTTAACCGAGGGTTGCGAGGACATCGAATATGCCCTCATTGTTTCACCCTTGATATCTCCATAAGCTGGAACTATCAGCTGCACATACTGACCTGCCTTGAATTCGATCTCATCTTCCAAATCAAAGAAGACTTCCTTAATGTCATGTGTCACATCCTTTATCGATGAAACACTGGCGATGTATTCCCTTATATTGAACAATTCTTCCGGGATCTCGATTGATATATCACTCTTAACCTTAATCTGGCACGAAAGCCTAATGTTGTTTTTCTTCTCTTTCTCGGAAAGATATGGTAGTTCTGTCGGGAGAATGGGCCCGATGTCTGTCAAAACCCTTACCTTGCAAAGTCCGCAGCTGCCTTTACCCCCGCATGCAGAGGGAATGAAGATCTTCTCACTTGCAAGCGTAGACAGAAGAGTCGCTCCGCCTTTCACTTTCAAGTCTTTCGAATCATTTACTCTTATACTAACTTCTCCATAGTTGTTCACAAGGGCATCCGCAACAGTGAGAATTGCAGCGAGCAGCGCCGAAATTCCTCCGATCACAAGAGCTGATATGACTATTTGCAATCAAAACACCACCTTATTGAACGGGCAACATGCCCGAAAAACCCATGAAGGCAAGTGCCATTATTCCGATAATTATCACTGTAATGCCTGGGCCAACCAACTGAGGAGGTAGATCATTCTCTCTCATTCTCATGCGCATTGCAGACAGTGCGACTATCGCAAGCCACCAGCCAGCACCGGAACCGAACCCAAAGAACAGAGACTGGATGAGGTTGTACTCTCTGATTATCATGAAGAGAACTCCACCGAGAATTGCGCAATTGACTGTGATGAGGGGTAAGAAGATTCCCAAGTTGATGTAGAGAGCCGGAGAGAATCTTTCAATGATCATTTCCAGGAACTGCACAAAAGCAGCGATTACAACAATGAATACTATGTACCTTAGATAATCGAGATTCAGAGGAACTAATATGTAATAGTAGACTATGTAGTTGAGAACAGAAGTAAGCGTAAGAACGAATGTCACTGCCATACCAAGCCCATTGGCAGTTTTTATGTCTTTAGAAACCGATATGAAAGAGCACATCCCCAGAAAATTGCTCAGCACCATATTACTTGTCAATGCCGCCGCTATCATTATTACAAATGGATTAAGTGGAACTCCCATCTAAACCCCTCCTTACTTCTTCTTGACGATCGGCGTTCTCGCGATCCAGATTATCGCACCTAAAATAAAGAAGGCGCTGGGAGCCATTATCATTATCACCCAAGGAGTGAAACTTTCCGGCATAACTCTCACTCCAAAAATCGTGCCAAAACCCAAAAGCTCTCTTATAAAGGCTACGGCAAGAAGAATCAGCGAATAGCCAATTCCCGCGGACACGCCGTCGAGAAAGGAAAGAATCGGACCGTGAGACTGGGCAAAGGCTTCTGCTCGTCCCATAATGATACAGTTCGTTATTATCAGCCCAACATAAGGACCAAGAGCCTTGCTGATAGAGGGTAGATATGCTTTGAGGACAATATCGAGAATTATCACGTAAGTTGCAATAATAAGAACCTGAATCATCATACGCACGTTTCTTGGAATCAGTTTTCTGAGAGCGGAGATGGTCAGTGAAGAGAAAGCGGTAACAAAGATTAGACCTACTCCCATAATCAGAGTGTTTGTCAGATTGTTTGTGACTGCTAGAGCAGAACAGATCCCCAGAATCTGCACTATTACCGGATTATTCTTCCAGATGTTTGCAAGAAAGACCGTCTTCTTGGAATCAGCCATTTTATTTCACCACCTCGCGAACGACGGGTAATACAGAATTAATCGCCTTGTTCAAGAGGATCTGTATTGATTCAGATGTTCTGGTGGCTCCCGTAATTGCGTCAACT
The DNA here is from genome assembly GCF_003664935.1 of Mesotoga sp. H07pep.5.4. Taxonomy (NCBI): domain Bacteria; kingdom Thermotogati; phylum Thermotogota; class Thermotogae; order Kosmotogales; family Kosmotogaceae; genus Mesotoga; species Mesotoga sp. H07pep.5.4. The sequence continues at coordinate 202,648 of NZ_JFHM01000006.1, read as the reverse complement.
CGAGCATCTTCTTTAGAGACAGTAACCTGTCCCGTAACCACAGCCACTCTTGCAGAGGGATCTGAAGAGATCTTCTCTCCTCTGAACTGCTCCTTGAACTGACTTTCGTCAATTCTACCTCCAAGACCGGGCGTCTCCGAGTGGCTGACGAAATCTATTCCGGTAATCCTCGTTCCCTCCTCATTGAATGCAATGAGTGCCGTAATTGTCCCCCACAAGCCCGGACTCTGTACTGTAAAGGCTAACTCCTTTGAGCCATCTTTGTTGACAATGTAAACTGTCTGATCCCCGGTGATCTCTTCAATCCTGTTGCCATAAAGCCTTAGAATTTCCTCATCTGAGACTGAGTCGATGTCTTCTGCGAGATTAAACACGTAAACGAGAGATCTTTGGAATTCCAGTTGCTCATTCTTCTCGATCGTGCCGGAAGCCAAAGCGTTAATGCCAGCAAGACATAAAACGAAGACCGTTGTGAGAACAAAGGTAAAAACTACTGAGAACAATCTGTCACTCATGCCCTCACCTTCTTCGGGGTGTTAAGGTAATCCAGAAGAGACGCAAATGTGTTTGCAATGAGAACAGCGAACATAAGACCCGCACCGAAAAGAGAGAAAGACCCTATTATCACCGCTAGTGAACCGATCATAGCTCCATATATCCATTTCGACTTTTCTTTCTTCGGAGCGCTTACAGGATCGGTGGCCATGAATACTGCCCCAAACAATATACTACCTCCAATAATCCAGTAAAACGGGCTCATTTTAGAAGGGTCGAATATATAGACAATCCCTGACATGACAAATGCTGACAAAAGCGTCGAGACAATTATCTTCCACGAAGCAACTTTGGTGATAATAAGGTACACAGCTGCAGCTGCTATCAACCACTTTGCTGTTTCACCTGATGAGCCGGAGATATTGCCAAATATCATTCTCCACGCACTTACACTTCCTCCATTTCGGATGACATTCGCTGGAGTGGCCATAGTAATGATATCGGAGCTAATCCAGCGAACGAATCCCTGTCCCCAGCTTTGAACCGCCGGCGTCCAGCTCTGTTGAACGGCTGCGGGAAAGCTAATATAGACAAAGGCCCTTCCGACCAAGGCCGGATTGTAGAGATTCTTCGCGAAACCCCCGAAGGCCATTTTCGCAAAGATTATCGCAAATGAAGAGGCAACAATTACAATCCAGAAGGGCACTGCCGGTGGAAGAATCAGGCCAATCAGAAAGCCGGTGACTATTGCGGCCTCGCTGACGGGTTTTCCCTTTTTCTTTTCGAATAACCATTCGACAAAAACCGAGATGAGAATGGACAGAAACACCTTGGAAAACACGACCCAGCCGAAATTACCAACAGCGAAGATCAGAATTGGAAGGAGAGCGTAGATTACCTTTCTCATCATTGGTTGTTTCAAGAAGAACTTCTTCGCCATCTCTGGCACCTCCAAAGCTTGACTATAATTATGGTCATGCTGTATAATGGTCCCGAGGTGGTTCCTTTGTCAAGATTACATGAGCTCTCTTTTTTTTCTCTGGCCGAAGCAAAAACGCACTTTTCAAAGGTCGTTGACGATTGTGAGAAGGCCGATATAATTATAACAAAAAATGGTCTTCCCAAGGCTGTAGTGATGGACTATCGCAAGTACGTGCTCTTCAACAGGTTTCTTGAGAGGGTTTATGATCTCTATTTAATGGACGCTGGCGATGAAGCGATGGATGTTGAAATAAAGGATCTTATTGTTCAAGTCGATGATGATTGACGGAGGTGTAAGATGGCAGAAGTTATCCTCGAGAAGGTAGGTAAGACTTATCCAAATGGAGTCAAAGCTGTTTTGGATGCAAATCTGGAAGTAAAAGACAAAGAGTTCCTTGTTTTATTGGGCCCTTCCGGCTGTGGAAAGACAACGACATTGAGAATGATAGCCGGATTGGAAGAAATCACCGAGGGAACAATAAAAATCGGTGGTAAAGTCGTTAACGATGTCGAACCTAAGGATAGAGACATCGCTATGGTTTTCCAGAATTATGCTCTTTACCCGCACATGTCTGTTTATGAGAATATGGCATTCGGACTGAAGCTTAGGAAGACTCCCAAGCCCGAGATTGAGGAAAGAGTCAAGGAAGCTGCCAGAATCCTTGGAATAGAGCAGCTACTTGATCGAAAGCCAAAGCAGCTTTCCGGTGGTCAGAGACAGAGGGTTGCCGTTGGAAGAGCGATAGTTAGAAAGCCAAAAGTCTTCCTCTTTGACGAACCTCTATCCAACCTGGACGCGAAGCTGAGGGTGCAGATGAGGGCGGAACTGAAGAGGCTCCACCAGAATCTACAGGCAACGATCATCTACGTCACTCACGACCAGGTTGAAGCAATGACAATGGCAGACAAGATTGTCATAATGAAAGATGGCATTATTCAGCAGATAGGTGATCCTTATTCGGTCTACTTTGAACCGAGAAATAAGTTTGTCGCGGGGTTTATAGGAACTCCAGCAATGAACTTCATAAGCGCAAAGCTTGTATCCGAAAACGGTAGTGTTTGGGTCGTCAAAGAAGACATGAAACTTCTGGTTCCTGATGACAAGGTTGACAAAGTTAAAGGTTTGGTCGGTAAGGACATAACATTCGGCATAAGACCGGAGGATATATACGACAAGATGTACGCCGTCGCGCCAAAGGATGAGTATACAGTCAAGGGCAGTGTAGACGTTGTTGAACCTCTAGGTAGCGAAACGCTTATCCATGCAAACATTCACGGAGATGACATTGTGGCGAAAGTAGACCCGAAGAGCAGAGCGGCTGCCGGCAACAAGATGGATCTTGTTTTCGATATGTCGATGATGCATTTGTTCGATCCTGAGACTGAAGAGAACGTCCTCGCAGGGACACATCAGGACGCAGCTCCAGAGAATCTTTGATTGCTGCTGTTGACAGCAAAAAAAGGTGGCTAAAGCCACCTTTTTTCATTTTTGATTGTATTATCCTCTCGTCTCGACGTATGTTTTCACTTTTGAGGTCAATCTAGCCTTTTTACGGGAAGCCGTATTCTTGTGTATCGTCCCGGACTTAGCCGCCTTATCGAGAGTAGAATATACTTCACTGAGCATGGACGAAACGAGCTTTGGATCTTCACCCTCTTCTATAGCTTTATACAGCTTCTTTGAAGCATTTCTAAATTTCGTCCTGACAGCCTTGTTCATCATTGTTTTCTTGGCGGTCTGTCGTACTCTCTTTTTTGCTGATGCATTGTTTGGCACTTATCACTTCTCCTCCTTTCGAGATTTACCTGTTAATTGTATCATCAATCCAGTGCTTTCTTCAATTGGTCTACCGCATCGGTTTCTTCCCAGGGAAGATCAACATCAATCCTGCCAAAATGACCAAATGCCGCTGTCTGTCTGTAGATTGGTCGCCTGAGATTGAGACGGTCTATAATGGCGGCGGGCCTGAAGTCAAAAACCTTTAGAACGGCCTTTCTTAATTTCTCGAGATCCACCTTCTCCGTATCGTGAGCATCTATCATGAACGACACGGGTTTTGCAACTCCAATTGCATAAGCCAACTGAAGTGTTACTCGTTCCGCCAATCCGGCAGCTACAATGTTCTTCGCAGTGTATCTGGCCATGTAATGAGCCGATCTATCGACTTTCGTCGGATCCTTACCGCTAAAGGCGCCTCCGCCATGAGGTATCCAGCCTCCATAGGTATCGACAATAATCTTTCTCCCGGTCAAACCAGTATCGGCCGAAGGTCCACCCTTGACAAAACGTCCGGTTGGATTCACGAAGATTTCGACGCCCTCAAGCAATAGTTCATGCTCGATAACCGGGGCTACCACATTGTCAACGACAAGTCTTTCGATTTCGTGGCTGGTCAGATCGGGATCATGCTGGGTTGAAACTACAATAGCAGTCACACCAACCGGTTTTCCGTCTTGATACTTAACGGTAACTTGGGTCTTTCCATCAGGCCTGAAGCCTTGGACGGTTCCATCCCTTCTAACCTGACTGAGTCTTCTGGCAAGTCTATGGGCGAGAACGATAGGCAAAGGCATCATTTCCGGCGTCTCGTTCGTTGCGTAACCAAACATCATACCCTGATCACCGGCCCCAATAAGTGCGTATCTATCTACATCATTCTTCTTTGCCTCATACGACCTGTCAACTCCAAGAGCTATATCCGGTGACTGTTCGTCTATACTTGTGAGAACTGCACAGGTTTCCCCATCGAAACCAAACTTAGCCCTGTTGTATCCAATATCGAGAATTGTATCTCTGACAACTCTCGGAATATCGACATAGGCTTTTGTACTTACCTCTCCGGCAACTACCGCAACCCCTGTAGCAAGAAGAGTCTCAACTGCGACCCTCGAGTTCTCATCTTGTGTTAACATTGCATCCAAAATCGCATCGGAAATCTGATCGGCCATCTTATCGGGATGGCCTTCCGTAACACTTTCACTGGTGAACAACCAAGTCTTCATAACTGCCTCCTATAAAATGAATCTATTCTTCATATTCTTCTTTGGAAATGAATCTACCGCCAACAATTTCGAAAGACAAAGGTTTGAAAGCTCTATTGAATTCAGCAGTGATCTGAATCCTGTTCTGACAGTTGCTGCCAATGAACTCTTTGTCGAGCCTGTAAGCACCCTTACCTTTTCCATAGTTTACACTGACATCGTAATACTTTCTAAGATGGCTTCTGAATTTCTCTCCGCACTTGTTGCACTGAAAGTGCACAACCACAGTGTTCCCGTTGTCGTAAAAGGGATTCCTGCCAATATCGCGCGGCTTCTTCTTGAAAAACATCTGAATTACCTCCTCATTTCAATTCTGAAGTCTTTCGAAGCCTCGTTCCCCCAGTGATCTCGAACTACCACCCTTGCATCTCTAGGATTTGTCCAGTCGATGTCATCCCAGATGTTTATTGGCAGGACACTGAGCGAAATCCTCGAGTTTAAGTTGAACCAATAATCCGATTCCGTTGATGGCGATGAATATATTTCGCGAACCTTATCGACTTCGTCCAATTCAAATGATACGAAATCTATCTGGTAGATCAAACTGTTCTCTACGTACAGCTCAATAGTCTTGGGACTTATCGGATGCCTCAGCTGCACCTTTGCGTGAAGATCCAGTGGAGTGTTTGGAGTCATTTCTATCGTTGGTTTACCTTCCGAAAATGAGTACGTTTTTCCGCCCGCTCTTATGTCAAGTATTTCAATTGCTGGAGTTGGAGAACCTGTATCGAAAAAGAATCCCGGATTGATTATCGTCTGCATTGTTGAATCCCTAACCTCCAGATGAAGATGAGGAGGAACATTACCGCTGTTTCCTGACTTTGCGACAACATCGCTCTTTCTGAACGGAAGCTCTCTAGGGTCAAAGGTTACTTCGACATACTGATCTCCAAACTCAGAAATTAGCTGGTGATAAAGATCATTTAGTTTTCTTCCCGTTAACGTAGAAGTGTCCCCGACTTCGTTCACGTGTGCGAAGATCACATTGATACCTTCCTCATTAGTAAGAATATTCGTGACTTCGGGAAGCGTAAGGGCTATCCCAATGCCATATATAGGATGGTTTATATAGATCTGGTGCACATACGAATCGTCTGGAGAACGAAGATCAAGTCCCACAATGCTTCCAGTTGAGTAATCCATTCCCATGTGGAAATGCTCGGGATAGTTGATATTTTTGGAATTCCCCCTAAACTCGCCAAAATAGCCCGTTATCTCCGGTGCCCTCTTCAAAGGAAAAAGAAGTGTCACCGAAAACAACATTCCAGTAGTCAGAATTACCAGTATGACCGATAATAACCTCTTCATTTTCTTCCCTCCTCACATATAGAAGAAATGAGCCTTTCATTTATCTCATCGGAGGACAAATATTCGATCTCGATGAGCTCTCTGTCAAAGCTCTCAGAAAGCACCTCCACGGAGTTTCTAAATCTCATGAAATTCGAAAACTCGGCAGGAGTTAATCTCAACGTTCTTCTCGACTTTTCACCAAAGAGTTTCCTTGTGATTTCGTTAAGTATGCCCTCAATGTTGTAGCTTCTCAATGCACTTACCATTACTGAATCTGGAAAGAATCCTTCCAGTTCGGCCAGTCTTTCATTCGTACAGAGATCGATCTTGTTCAGAACGTGAATTCTTCTGATCTCTCCCGCACCTATTTCACGTAGAGTACGGTCTACTACAGAGTACTTGTCTTTAATTGCCATGTCAGATGCATCGGAAACTACCACGAGGATATCGGAGTACTTCACTTCGTCCAACGTGGATTTGAAGCTCTCCATCAACTCGTGTGGCAGTTCTCTTATGAACCCAACTGTGTCGGAAACCAGTAACTGCATTCCAGCCGGCAACTTCGCTTTCCTGACTCGGGTATCGAGCGTTGCGAAAAGCTTATCCTCTATGACTAGATCCTCGCTGCTAATCTCGGAGACTAACGATGATTTCCCAACATTTGTATAGCCAACAAAAGAAACAAGAGGTACGGAAGATGACTGTCTCTTCTTGCGTGATATCTCTCTCCGTTTCGCCAGTTCTTCGATCTCTTTTCTGAGGCGGGAAATCCTGTCCTGAGCCTGTCGTCTATCTATCTCAAGCTTCTTCTCGCCCGGTCCTCTTGTGCCTATGCCTGCTCCGGTTTGTGAAAGCATCCTGCCAAATCCCTTCAGTCTCGGAAGTTGATACTTAAGGCTGGCGAGCTCTACTTCAAGTTTTCCCTCTTTCGTCGTTGCATGTTCAGCGAAGATTTCAAGAATCAACTGCGTTCTGTCTATGACAGGTATCCCCAGCAGTCTTTCAAGATTCATCGCCTGAGACGGTGATAACTCATGTCGTGTTATCGCAAGAGATACACCAAAGGCTTCAATCATTCTCTTCGCGAAGTCAACCTTTCCTTTTCCAAGGTAGTGTCTTGGATCGGGATAATCAAGATTCTGAACGACGTTTTCCGTTACATAATAACCAGCAGTTCGGGCGAGCTCTTGAAGCTCGCCCAGTATTTCTGTTTTCATATTCTGTTCTTCAGACGAAAAAACAGCGACAAGTAAAGTGTCTATACTCTCTTCAGTCCTCCTTCTTGCCCGAAGTATTCGTCAACTTCACATACTTCTGAGGAACCATCATCTTGATAGCATGCTTGTAAACAAGAGTCTGTTCCTGACCATCTTCAAGCAGCACAGTGAAATTGTCGAAAGACTTGACCATCCCCTTCGTCTGGAACCCACCTTCGAGATAGATCTTGACTTCGATCCGGTTAACCCTTAAAAGATTCAAGAAACGATCCTGCAAATTGAACTTTTCAGCCATTCTTACCCCCCCAAACTGAGAGAATCGTATTTTCAAGAACCTGAGCCGCCTCATTTCCGAGAGTGGACAGGTCAATTCTCAAAGCTTCTCTGTATCTTCTGAACCAAATAATCTGACGACGAGCGTATCTTCTAGAGTTTACGATGATCCGCTCACTGGTATCCGTAAGGGATACTCCACACTTTATATATTGTACCATCTCAGCGTAACCTATTGTCTTCAGTGCGTTGAGTTCCGGAGCATAACCCATCTCGAGAAGCCTTTCCGTCTCTTCTGCAAGACCAGAGTCAATCATCCTGCGGACACGTGCCTCGATTCTTCTGTGCAGCTCGTCCCTTTCTCTCTGTAAAATCACTATACCAAACTCTCCCGACATCTCGCTCTCTTTATGGAATTCAGTTAACGGTTTCCCTGTTCTGAGAAAAACCTCAAGATATCTGACAGTACGTTTCAAATCATTTTCGTGTATCGTTTCAAAGGCTTTGGGATCGACTTTCCGGAGCAGCTCTCTTAAGAACCCCTTTTTTTGTGATTCGATTTGTAGCAGGGCTTCACGAATAGTTTCATCTCTAGCCGGAACATCCGCCAATCCTCTGATCAGGGCGTCAGCATACAGGCCCGTCCCACCGGCCAAAACAGGGATTTTACCCCTTGATTTAATCTCTGCGATAGATTTGAGAGAGAGCTTCCTGAATTCCATCACGTCGAAACTCTCATCGGGATCTCGAATGTCTATCAGCCAATGCTTAAGCAGAGATAGTTCTGTACGTGTTGGTTTTGCAGTACCAATATCCATGAAGCGATAAATCTGACGAGAATCCACGGAAATCACTTCTATCGGAAGTCTTCCAGCGATTTCCAGCAGAAGTGAAGTCTTTCCGACGGCAGTTGGACCTAGTACTAAAGGGATCATTTCTTTTCAATCACCCCATATAATACTCCACTTTTCTTACTTCCCCAGAGTCTATCGAAGTGAAGACCAAGCTCCTCGAAAAGCGTGTCTCTCGTTCTGCTCTTAATTATGAATCTCTTCGAAGCAACCCGTATCATTTCATCCACATCAGACCTTATTATTCTCTCATATACGGCAAAGGGTCTTAGCGGATTGATTGAATGGGAACTCAACTGGGGTCTGTCAAACATAGGGTCACAGTAAACAATATCGTAAGAGTTGTCTGCACAAGACTTTACGAACTCCCGCAGATCAATATTGTGAAGTTCGATTCTTGTTGATGCCTCTCTTATCCATTCATCAGTGTAAGGGTAGTTTCGAAGGCCGTGCGACACTACTCTGAATATGTGTTCGGACGCTTCAAGGCCAACGACTTTGCCCCGAGGCAAGAAGTGTGCAATGAGAAGCGCCTCGTTTCCCAGTCCAAAAGTTGTGTCAAGGACTATCTCTTCACCATGAAGCTCCATGCTGTTTATCAGGTAGTCAGAATTTTGAAGCTTGATGTTCTTGTATCTGACCTTTGACATTCCTGGGTGAAAGAAGAAAACAGATTCTCCGGCCTTTATGGAAAGTTGACCGTTCTTATCAAACACGTAATAGAAATCAACGGGACTCTCTTTCTCAAATTCCCTAAGTCGGCCTCTCGAAACATACTTCACTCCCAGTTCCTCCGCCAGAGTTCTGGCATTCACGACTTCTTCTCTAGTAGGCTTGTGAGAGGTTGTTACTACGAATCTCATCTATTTCCTCCAGTGTCATTTTGCGGCATTCCCGGAGCCAGTTGCCTTAAGAGCTCCAGTTCAGATTCCTTGATTTCGATTTCTTTCTCGAGAGCATCATACTCCCTCTGGAGGTTCTCGAGTTTTCTCTGAGCCTGCTTGTAACGTGCTATTGCGTTATAGTTGGTGATTAACAGGAGCGAAAAAAGCAGCGCCAGAAAGATGAACAATCCAAGCGGAAATCTCGCCCTATTCTTCTTGCTTTTTATTTGAGACCACTCCTGGCAATTCCGGCAATGAAATACTTCTGGGTAATCAGGAAGAGAATTACGACCGGAATTATGGAAAATGTAGCGGCCGCCATCAGTAAATGGTAATCACTTCCCGTTGCAGAACTGAAATTCTGAAGTCCAACCGGTAAAGTCCTGATCTCGGGACTCTTCGTAACTATAAGGACCCAAAGGAAGGAATTCCAACTACCGACGAATTTCAGAAGCGCAGCGGTTATGACAGCGGGTTTAGAAAGCGGAACCAGAATTGTCCATAGAAAGCGCCACTTAGAAAGACCGTCAATCATAGCCGCATCGTATAGTTCGTTCGGGATAGTCATGAAATGCTGTCTCAACAAGAATATGGCAAAAACGGAAACTACCCACGGAACAATTAAGGCGTAATACGAGTCAATCCAACCAAGAGCAGTAAGCGTGATGTAGTTGGGCACAAGGAGCACCTCTCCGGGGACCATCATTGTCGCCAGGAAGAGAGTGAACAAGAGATTTTTCCCGAAGAACTCCATCTTTGCAAATGCAAAGGCCGCCATTGCTGCAAAGATTATCTCAACAAATGTTGTCACGGTAGCCACGAATACAGTGTTGAAGTAATACCTGCCGAAAGGGGCAGCGTTCCATGCTGTGACATAATTTTGAAAGAAGTTGCTAATAGTCTCTCCCAGAGTGAAATTCGCCTTGCCGGCGGATACGTCGTCTTTGAGCCAGACCGCAGGAATTCCTTTCAGCTTTATGTCGAAAGATTTCGCACCGGACGGGGAAATGATACCCCTGTAGTAAACTCTTTCAACTTCATCGGGTTTACTTGAGAGATCAAGTTCGCTGAATATATCGGAATGGACTCTGGAGAAAGTACCTATTAAGTCGGTCTCTCTCCATCTTCGTCTTATCAATTCTGCAAACGGTTCGTGGCCACTGATGTTTGCCTGCCTATCCAGGCTCGCTACAACGCCCCCGACTCCAATCGTTTGACCTGCCGCTGACGCCACTTCCTTAATCAGTGTAATGAGACTCGAATAAGGTGTCTCTTCATCCATCGCGCTATTGACTTTCTCATCGAGGACTGGATCAGAAGCAACCAGAAGCGAAGTTCTCAGGAAATTCATGGCATCATTGATTGCTTCGAGTGGTGTCTGCACATCCGAGAAGTATTTTGAAAGACTCTCCTTAAAATTGCTGTCAAGATAGTTCAAGAGGATTGCAACTGCGTTCCGTACATTAGACGGATTAACCTTGGTAAGCAAGTGGGTTCTCATTTCTTCATCAATATCCCACCGATTCACAAAGTCGGACAGCAAAGAGTGCACTTCAGAATCGGTCCGTATCTTTCCCACTATTGAAGCGCTTGAAAGACTCTCATTCTGTGATTCGTCGTAGAAAATTCTCAAGTCAGAATACAGATTCAACAAGTCCATCCACTGAATCAGTCCAGAAGGTACGGCTTCAAGAGATCTTTCGAGCTGCCTCACCGAAAGAGAGACTCTGGAATCTCCAGCAGAGATTTCTTGAGAAAGCGAGATCACTTCAGAAGCAACATTCCTGATAGTATTTATGCTGTCTCTCAAACCTTCAACCACTTTCTCCAGTTCGGTCAAATCGGTGACCCCAGTACTCCCAGTTCTATAAGGCTCGAGATTCTCTATTGAACGCGTAAGCTCAGCTACCGGGTTCTCGAAAAGTCTGGCCGACTCTTCCCGGATTCTCTTTTTGATCGCTTTGCTTTCATCAGTATCTATTGGCAACTCTTTCATTGAAGTTTCAACGCTTTGCGCCAGTCTTTCGATTGCTTTCGAATACTCCGTTTTGAGCGACGTTACGAGAATAACTCGCCTAACAAAACCATTGTCTCCATACACAGCCACGTTAAAGAAGCTGTCCAGAAAGCGGCCAACATCATCTACAGGAAGATCTTTCAAATCTCTCGAAACTGAGTCCGGGAAATTGGTAGCAAGTGTATGATACCGTTCAATTAGAGATTCAAATCTCTGCCGATCAACCTCCGTCGAATAGTCGGCAGGAGAACCGTTTGTCTCCAAGAGCTGGATCTCGATTTCGCCTCTCCTAATGGGGTCATCATCAAGATTAACGGTCACTGTATCAAAACTTGCAGACTCCTCCATAAGGGCGGCGAAGTTTCTGAATTCGCTGAGACTCAAAGCCGAGAGATCTACTGAAGCACTTGCGCTCTTCTGCTTGATTTGTGTCTTGAACGTGAAGGAACTTGCTGCATTCTTTGTCGTCCATACTGGGGGCCAAGTCGAAACTTCACTGGGCGCCTTGAAGGAGGTCGCAACCATCCAGGCAAATGGAATCAGCATCAGAAAGGCTCCACCGACAATTACTACGTAGAGTAGAATTTTCGAGATAATCTTAGTCGACGATGTAGTCATCTGAACACCTCAACCTTCGTAGTGAACGCGCTTCTTACCCACATTTAGCTGCACCATTGTCAAGACCAGAATAATCATAAAGAGCACATATGCTGCCGCGCTCGCTACTCCCATTCTCTGCTGATTGTAGAATGCATCAAATACGTAGTATACAAGGGTCAATCCGCTTTTATTGACCGGCCCAGGTAGCCCCTGGTAAAGAATAAAGATCTGAGAGAATACCTTGAACGAACCTATCATCGTGATTATCATTATGAAGAAAGTGGTGCCCGAGAGGAGCGGCCAGGTAATGAACTTGAATTTCTGCCACCCGCTTGCGCCATCAACATCGGCGGCCTCGTAATAGGACTTATCGATGTTTTGAAGACCGGCAAGAAAGATCACGGTAGTGTATCCAACATGCTGCCATACAGAGACTATAGCTATCGTTGGAATTGTCCAAACTTCATCTTTTAGCCAGGCAATTCTCGGCAGGTTGAAGATTGAAAGAATGTAGTTGAGCAATCCAAACTGGTCGTTGAACATCCACTGCCACACAAGTGAAACGGCAACAACAGATGTAACAAAAGGGATGAAATAAGCAGTCCTGAAAAGGGATCTCAGCTTAATGTTCTTGTTTAAAAGCATAGCAATAATCAGAGCCAGGGCTATCTGAGTTGGAACTGACAGCAGAACATAATAGACCGTATTGTAGATAGACTTAAGAAAGTCCGAGCTTTCTTTTGCCAGAGTGAAATACTGAACAAAGTCAGCGCTCTGAGTGAGGATCTGGTAAGCAAAAACGTAATAGACGACAATAAACAGGATAAGGGTTGACCACTGGCTTGATTTCATCCTTCTGCTCTGAATGCTACTCTTCCTGCGAAGAAGTACATAGAGTCCAAAACCCATCAAGCCCAACCCTGCAAACAGCCCGATAGTTGTGAGACCGATACTGGTATTACGCAAAAGAACATATCCGGAAAGCAAAGCAATGAAAATAACATATAAAAACGAATGACTCTTGTCTGTCTTATCATACTTACTCATAAGTCCAAGAAGATAGTAGATTAGTTGAACTACTACAAGGACGATAACAACATAAACGACAGTGTTCATTAGCGAGTTCACAAAACTTAGGGAAACGGGATAGGTTAGCCTGAAGAGCTCTTTGTAATTATCAAAACCTATGAAATAACGAGTGGTCGATGTGTAGTCCCATTTAAAGAAACTGAGAACAAGCGAGAAACCGATTGGCCAGAAGACAAACACTCCCAGAATTATGATCGAAGGCAGCAGAAAAAGATACGCCTTCCAGGTTTCCTTCCAGTATTTCTTTGAGCGTCTACTATAAGGCAAATCACTCCCCCCAATACTCTCCGCATGGGTTCAATGTCTTAAGTATACCAAAGATTCGACCGTGCTCCTGTACATCATGAACGCGAATTATGTTTACCTTTTTAAGGTATAAGTATGTTGAAATGCTAATAGTTTCTTCCAATCTCTCTTCAACCGGTGTTCCAGTAATCTTCGATATGAAGCTTTTTCTGGAATGCCCTACAAGAACAGGGAAACCCATCTTCTTAAACTTCTCTATGTTTTTCAGAATCTCAATACTTTGTTCAGCGGACTTGGCGAAACCTATCCCGGGATCAAGTATTATCCTGTCAGGATCTACTCCGAAATCGATTGCCCGCCTGGCCCTTTCAAGTAACCAGGATGAAACTTCTCCAACTACGTCTCGGTAATCTGTCATTCGACTCATGGTAGAAGGATCGCCTCTCATGTGCATAATAACAACAGCTGCATGGTTTTCAGAGACTGCCTCTATCATCTTCATCGACCTGAGCCCGGTGATATCGTTGATCATGTCAGCCCCTTCAGAAAGTGCAGCACTCGCAGTCTCACTGTTATAAGTGTCTACTGAGATCACTGCATCAGGTCTTTTGCTTCGCAGTTGCTTTATTAAAGGTAGAACCCTTGCGATTTCCTCTTTTGACTCTACCTTTTCTGCTCCCGGTCTTGAGGATTCTCCACCTATGTCTATTATTGCTGCACCATTTTCGAGCATTTCGAGAGCTTTATCCAGAGCAACCGGTATGTCAAGGAATCTGCTTCCCGGAAAAAAGGAGTCGGGGGTAATGTTGAGTATTCCCATTATTCGCGGTTCCGAAAGATCTAGCACTCTCCCGTTTTCGAATGTCACTGTTGAATCCTTCTCTTCTCTCTTACTCTCGTCAGGAAGAGTTCAAATATCGGATTGGGCCTACCCACCTTCGACCTGAATTCAGGATGATATTGAATACCGACGAAGAATCTCTTTTCAGGAAGTTCTATCGCCTCGACGAATGTCGCTCTAGAGGATATTCTCAGTTTACTTTCATCCGTTTCTTCTGGCGTCCTAAAAAGATCGGGAAAACGCTCGAGGTTGACCTCATATCTGTGCCTGTGTCTTTCATAGACGAGACGCTCGTTATACGCCTCGTAAAGAGTTGTACCTTCTTCTATTGGAGTCTCCTGAGCGCCAAGTCTCATCGTACCGCCAAGTTTCAATATTGCTTTCTGCTCTTCCATTAGATCGATGACTGGATATGGAGTAGAAGGATCGAACTCCGTCGAGTTTGCATTCTCTAACTTGCAAACGTTCCTTGCGAACTCGATAACCATAAGCTGCATTCCCAAACAAATACCGAGAATCGGGATGTCCTCTTCTCTGGCCGCCTTTATCACGGCAATCTTTCCTTCAATACCTCGTTTGCCAAAACCGCCGGGTATGATTATTCCGTCGTATTTGCGAAGCTCGGCCTTTATCTGTGCATCCGTCATATCCTCAAAGCACTGTGAATCAATGACTTCCGGCTTGCTTGCTCCGCAGAGAGTAATGCTTTCAGAAATGCTCTTGTAAGCATCGTCTGTCCCAAGGTACTTGCCCACTATTGCTACCCTGGTTGGAGCAAACGACTTGGGATAGTTCCATTCGAACCGTTCTTCGATTTCAATGTTTAACCAGGATGCGATCTTTCTGTGAATCCCATGGGAGTAAACAATTCTGGGAACATCATACACGTTTTCTGAATCGGGTAGGTTGTAAACCATCTGCCTTTCTACTCCGCCAAAAAGGGCAATCTTTCCGAGTTCGTTTTCTTCAATTGGAAGCTCTGATCTAACAACAATCATTTGAGGCTGAATTCCAATTCTTCTTAGGAGTTGAACTGACTGCTGTGTTGGTTTAGTCTTAAACTCGTTCGTGACACGCAGATAGGGAACATAGGTTACATGTATGAAGAGGAAGTTCTCCGGCCCCTCCTCGACCCACAGTTCTCGTACCGCTTCAAGGAATATCTCTCCTTCAATGTCGCCAACAGTACCTCCAATTTCTATCATTATGAGATCACCCGGCACTTTTCTGATTCTAGACTTGATCTCATCAGTTACATGTGGAACCATCTGAACGGTGGCTCCTAAAAAGTCACCTTTCCTCTCTTTGTCGATTATTGATTTGAAGACCTGCCCCGCCGTCATGTTATTCTCTCTTCTCATGTTCTTGCCAAGAAATCTCTCATAGTGGCCGAGATCAAGATCCGCTTCATAACCGTCTTCGGTAACGAAAACCTCACCATGCTGGTTTGGATTCATCGTACCTGCATCGAGGTTCAAATACGGGTCTATCTTCAGAGTATTCACCTCTACTCCGCACTCCTTCATAACTCTAGCAATTGAGGCGGAAAGGATCCCCTTACCGATGCCACTGATTACGCCTCCTGTTACCACAACATACTTTTTCATCGATTGCTTTCCTCCGCTATCCAATAAGCTCCCTCACATACTTAATTTCTAAAGCATGATCTGCATCGTCTCCAGGCGTCTCAAGAAGCCACGGGATTTCCTGTATCTTTTCGTTTGAAAGAAACTCCTTGAATCCGCCATTCATACCTATGTAACCCTTCCCAATCATTTCATGACGATCCTTGCCAGCTCCGAGCGGATATTTGCTGTCGTTGAGATGTATCATCTTCAGCTTTTCGTAGCCCACCGTCGAATCGATTTTGTCAATAAGCTTCAAGGTTCCCTCTAAGTCCCTTATGTCGAACCCCGAGTCAAACCCGTGACAGGTATCATATGTTATCCCAATCCTTTCAGGGTGAATAGAACCATCAATTATCGCTGCAAGCTCCTCAAAACTGCTGCCAATGTGATTGCCTTTTGCAGAAACGTTTTCCAGAAGAAGCATCACATCGTTGTCCCGATTCTCACCTAGAACGATTTCCACTCCTTTAAGAATCCTTTCTAGTCCTTCACTAAGACCTTCGCCCAGGTGACTTCCGGGATGGAAATTCAAATACTTCAAACCCAAAGTAGCTGTGATTTTCATCTCGAGAGAGAGAAGGTTCACAGACTTCTCCCATACCTCGTCATTAGGAGAAGCAATGTTCACGAGATAACCTGAATGAACCATACAATCGAAAGGATCTAGAGATTTGTCTTTCATTTCAGATATGAAACTTGCTGACATTTCACTCTTAGGAAGAGAGGCTTTCCACATCCTTGGACTGTGAGGAAAGATCTGAAAAGTGTTTCCGCCGATTCCTACAGTGTCCCCGGGAACTTTATCGAACCCTTTAGAAATGGACATATGTGCCCCAAGTCTTATCAACATTCTCACCTCGTCATTCTTCTTCACCGATTCTCAGAATCGCCAGGAAGGCATTCTGTGGAATGGTTACCTGACCGATTTCTCTCATTCTCTTCTTTCCTTCTTTCTGCTTCTCAAGGAGCTTCATCTTCCTTGTGACATCTCCTCCATAGCATTTGGCCAAAACATCTTTTCGTAATGCCTTTATATCGCTTCTAGCAATTATTCTACCTCTTGATTTCGCCTGTATCGGAATCTGAAATTGATGCTGCGGTATTAGCTCGCTCAACTTGTCGACTACCTTTTTTGCTACAGAATATTCCTTGTCTACATGAACTATGAATGAAAGCGAATCTACAGTCTCCTTATTGACGAGGATTGTCACTTTCACCAAATCCGACTCACGATAGCCAAGAATTTCATAATCCATTGATGCGTAACCTCTCGAAATTGCCTTCATCCTATCGAAGAAGTCAAACATTATCTCCGACAACGGAGCCTCAAAACGCAGAACAACCCGATTCTTTCCAGCGTTTTCCACCGCTTTGAAGTCGCCTCTCTTTTCGGAAGTTATGAACCCTATTAGGTTGCCCATATATTCCGAAGGCGTGATTATAGATAGGTCGACAAACGGTTCTTCAACTCTCAGGAACTCACCAGGCTCTGGAAAGCTAGCGGGATTAGTTATTTCTGCAACTTCACCATTCTGTAAAGTGACCCGATAAACAACATTAGGGGCGGTAAGAATACAGGCTATTTCGAATTCTCTTTCGAGCCTCTCTCTAACAACATCCATATGAAGTAGGCCAAGGAACCCCACCCTGAAGCCAAAACCCAAAGCGGGAGAGTTCTCCGGTTCAAAAACGAGCGAGGCATCGTTAAGTTTGAACTTATCCAGCGCCTTTCTCAGTTCGTCGTAGTATTCGGGCATTCCAGGAAACATCCCGGCGTAGACCATAGGTTTCGCCTCTTTGTAACCGGGAAGGGCAGTATCAGTAGGATTATTGGCAGAAGTAACGGTATCTCCTATCTTGGCACTCGATACGTCTTTTATTACGGCAATGATATAACCAACCTCACCTGCATCCAGAGAATCGGTGATTTCCATCTGAGGAAGGAAGTATCCTACTTCGACTACTTCAAAGATTTCACCGGAAGCCATCATCTGAATTCTGTCCCCCGCTTTGACACTACCTTCAAAGATTCTTACGTGAATAACTACGCCTCTATACTTATCGTAAATCGCATCGAAAATCAATGCCTTTAATGGTGCTTCTAGCATTCCCGACGGGGGTGAGACTCTCTTGACAACTGCTTCCAGAATCTCCTTAACCCCCTGACCAGTCTTTGCACTCGCCTGAAGGCAGTCTTCAGGAGAATAGCCTATAAGATCGACAATTTCCGCAAGTGTTTCCTCGATATTTGCATTTGGAATATCTATCTTGTTCAGTACAGGTATCAACTCAAGATCATTCTCGATTGCTAGATATGTGTTGCCAACCGTTTGAGCTTCAACACCCTGAGAAGCGTCAACAAGCAAAATCGCTCCCTCACAGGCAGCCAAGCTCCTGGAAACCTCATAGTTGAAGTCAACATGACCAGGCGTATCAATAATGTTGATCTCGTATGTAATCCCATCATCAGCAAGGTAATTCAGCTTCACGGGCTTAGACTTTATGGTAATTCCCCTTTCTCTCTCAATATCCATGGAATCCATGAACTGATCCTTTTTGTTTCGTCTGTCCACAGTATCAGTGATATCCAAGAATCTGTCGACGAGAGTCGTCTTCCCGTGATCAATGTGAGCAATTATAGATATGTTCCTAATACGATCTCTCTTATACATTAATACTCCCTCCTGCCGATCAAGGATGATTCTATCACGGCACGGGTAAACCAGGTTAAATTCAACAAAAGAAGGGAGAACAACTCCAGCAAAATACTGGAGGTCATTCTCTCAACTATAAAAATCCTATTCACAATACATCAAATGTAAAGCTTCGCTGCCGTATATCAAAACTGACCGGTCAGCTCTTTAAGGAACGTAGGAAGAGCAAACGAGGCCCTGTGTATTTCAGTATTATAGTATCTAAGGGGCGCTCCAAAATCAAGAACCCTTTCTTCATCGTAATCCTCGAGTGGATCCAGTTCTTTAGATCCAATTGTATAAGTCCACATACCAGAGGGATAAGTCGTCATGAAACCGGTGTACATCTTTGAAATGGGAAATACAGAGGAAATCCTGTTATAAGCAATCGCAACCCACCCCTTATCATAGAAAGGGTCTTCAGTTTCCGCACAGAATATTCCGTCCTTTCTTAGAGCTTTGTAGCAATTTGAATAGAACTCCTTGGTAAAGAGATGCCCTCCTTCGCCTGCCGTTGGGTCAGTAGAGTCCACAATTATTACATCAAAATAGTCCTTGTTCTTTCTCACAAAGTCCGCTCCATTTTCATTAAAGATAGATGCCTTAGGATTGTCTAGTTCCACCGACATTTCCTTCAGATGGAGCTTAGCCGCATCGATTACATATGGATCTACTTCACATAGAATCGCTTCCTCGACAGAGGGGTGTTTGAGGACCTCTCTCAAGCTACCACCGTCGCCACCACCAATTATCAAGACCCGTTTTGGGTTCGGATGTGTAAAAAGCGGAACATGGACTAACATTTCATGATACATAAATTCATCGGCTTCAGTAAACATTGTTATCCCATCTAGCACAAGAACCATTCCAAACTCAGGGTGTTCGAAAATATCTATTCTCTGAAAAGGACTCTGGAATGAATACACGAGCTGCTTCATCTTCATGAAGAGTCCTGCATTTCCTCCTGTGTAGTATTCCATGTACATGAGATGGTTCAACGTTCTTAACTCTCTATCTTCCATGTCTTCACCTCCGTGTTTTCATCACAATCATCTCATCGAACTTCATCAAAAAAATAGTTCATCTAGCTCTAGAATAGTGAATAATTGGCCCTTACTTTGTCATTGGCGAGGCCACATGGATTCTATCACTTTGATTAAGGCATAGTCAAACTTGTATAATACCTTCTCCAGAAGGTTATTGAACAATGACGTGGAATTTCACACGCTTCGTCATTCGGCCTCATCCTGATGGTAGAATTGAGAATAAAGACTTTCCCGACAGGAGGCCTTCGAATGTTCTTAAGGCAAGACATGGGTATAGATTTGGGAACTGCCAACACTCTGGTCTATGTAAAAGGCCAAGGAGTAGTAACTAATGAACCCTCGGTTGTTGCAATCGATGTAAATTCAGGAAAGATCCTTCAAGTTGGCCTGGAAGCAAAAAGAATGGTGGGTAAAACGCCTGCCAGTATAGTTGCTACTCGCCCCTTGAAAGATGGCGTAATTGCAGATTACGACATTGCCCTCGCGATGCTGAAGTATTTTATGGGAAGAGCTATTGGCAGACGAACTTTTGTTAAACCAAGAATTGTGATTGGCGTTCCTTCCGGGGCGACCGAAGTGGAGAGAAAGGCAATTGTGGATGCCGCAATAGAAGCTGGAGCAAAGAAGGTCTTCCTAATTGAAGAACCAATGGCTAGTTCAATCGGCGCCGGCCTGAATGTGGAAGAACCTACGGGGAATATGATAGTTGATATCGGCGGAGGAACAACTGAAATTGCGGTGATTTCCCTCGGCAGCATTGTCTTGAGCCAATCTATAAGAGTTGGCGGAGACGAAATGGACGATTATATCGTTCAGTACATCAAAGAAAAGTACAGACTGATGATTGGCGAGAAAACAGCGGAACGTGTC
This sequence comes from Mesotoga sp. H07pep.5.4, assembly GCF_003664935.1. Lineage (NCBI taxonomy): Bacteria > Thermotogati > Thermotogota > Thermotogae > Kosmotogales > Kosmotogaceae > Mesotoga > Mesotoga sp. H07pep.5.4. The sequence continues at coordinate 182,585 of NZ_JFHM01000006.1, read as the reverse complement.
AAAATGGAAATTGGAAATGTGGTCGAAACAGAAGAAGCCGACGGTTCCTATGCGGAAATTGTTGGTCTAGACTTGAATTCAGGTCTCCCGCGTAAGATTTCCATCTCCGGTTCAGAGATTCGAGAGGCGATTGCAGAACCGGTTTCTAGAATTGTTGAGGCAGTCAAACTCACTGTGGAAAACACACCTCCTGAGCTCATTTCCGATATCGTGCAGAGCGGTATTGTTATTGCGGGCGGAGGTTCCCTCTTAAACGGAATGCAGGAACTGATTCAAAGAGAAACTGGAATCATGGTTGTCATAGCCGATGATCCCTTGACTTGTGTGGCGAGAGGAGCTGGTCAGGTTCTGGAGAGAGTCTCCATACTTGAAAGAATTGAAAAAGGCAACTTGAGATAGAGGAGACTTCTCTAGTGAAGTTTGCTGAAGTGGCGGTTGTAATCTTAATGATCTTTCTTGTCCTGTCATCGATTCTAGAAGTGACGGGTACCAACAGAAGAGCGAGTGAGTTTTTTGATGGAATGGCATTACCCCTTATAAATCTGAGAGTGGATATCGAGAACTTTTTCAGGGCGCTCTTTCAAACAAGAAGCATAGATCGTGTAATAAGAGATCTGAATAGATATGCCGATTCATTCAGTGACAAGTTTGAGTTTCCAATTCCGATGAGAGTTGCGTTTTTCAGTTTTGAAAGAAACAATACAGCCGTTATGACCACTAACAGACCGGCTTTGCCAGGAACTCCCGTTGCTTCGTTCTTTTCATCGACCATCTATGGTGTGGTTAAGAACTCAAATGAACGCTACTTACTTGTTGCTCCGCTCACATCTCCGGGAACTAGAATTTCGGCCGCTGTTCACAGAGAGGAGACAGTTATCGAAGGCGTAATCTATTCAGACGCGGGAAAACTGTATTTCTCAACATTTGATCCGTATTATCTAGAGGCGGGTGATTCAGTCAGAATTGCTTCGACGGTTCCAGGGTACGGATACTACAAAGCAATGAAGCTCGATCTAATAGGCGAAATCGCAGGTCGCCATGGAAGCGATTACCTGGTAAAGAATCCGAACGTATTTGGTGACTACTTTCTCTTTCTGGAGTTGCAGGAATGATTTGGCTGCTTCTGATAGTACCGGCTCTATTCTTTGATCTCGGATTCGGAGACTTGATCCCTTTATATCCCATATATCTAACGCTCCTGGTATTTCTACCGACGAGAAACGTCGCATTTGCGCTTTCACTTGCATTACTGCTTTCATGGATAGTTGGAATTGCACTTTCCGGAATCGGTATGGTAATCGCCCTTGCAATAATACTTGTTATTTCTGCAGTTGCTTTTCAGGACCGTTATCGAACACCAAGTTTTGGTGCTCTCGTTGCGGCGGCAATAGGAATCACAGGAGTCTGTTTTGCCGGTACCGGCTTCGGTGTACTCTTCCCGTTCTTCGCAACATTTCTCATATTGAGGAGGTTGAGCGTTGAAGATTAAGAGATTCGACCTCTTCTTCGTACTTTTCATTCTAACAGTGGGACTCTTCATTTATAAATTGTACGATTACCAAATTGTGAGCTCTGATAAATACGCGGCACAAGTAGAAAGCATTAGCCATCGATCGATCTCTTTGCTTCCTCAAAGAGGTATGATTTTGGATCGAAATGGAATTCCGCTTGCGTGGGATGCACCCTACTACAATATTGAAAAAAGGGTGGTGTTTCTCCCTGATGACCTGAAGAGAATGATAATTGATGCCTTCGACGACAAACAGAAAGCAGAAACGCTTGTGAGAAACCTTGAGATGTTTGGAAGTGTCGAAACGAGTCTTCCAGCGGCTCTCGCAGAAAGGCTTAACGACTTCCCGGAACTGGAGGTTTCTGAAAGAGTTATCAGATACTATCAAAACAATCCCGGTGTTGCGCACGTTGTGGGATACATAAAAGCTGACGGAGAACCGGTAATGGGAATAGAAAAGCAGTACAATGACTTGTTGAGAGGAACTCCAGGAGAGCAGTTAATAAGAGTCGATGCGTTAGGACGTCAGATAAGTCTTGAAGGTGAAAGGCCGCCTGTAGGGGGAAAAGACCTTACTATAACCATAGACTCTCAAATGTCAAAATACATTTATGAATTAATCAGCGAAACAGGTAAGAGCGGTGCAGCAGTAGTGATGACAACAAGCGGAGAAATCCTTGCCCTGGTATCGGTCCCCGGCTTCGAAAACATGTCTTTCACAAGGGGAATCTCCAACAGAGATTGGGAAAGATTGAATCTCGATCCCTCCAGACCGCTTGTCAATAGAGCGCTAACTCCTTTTACGCCAGGATCTGTGATTAAGCCGTTCATTGCAATGGCAGCTTTGGCAGAAGGAAAGGATGCAACTGAACAAATCGATTGTCGAGGAAGTTTCCAGTACAAAGACAGTCAGGGCATAGTTCAAGGGGTTTACAGAGACTGGAATCTTTACGGCCATGGCATTACTGATCTGTCTAAGGCCATAACCGTCTCATGTAACGTATACTTCTATCAGCTGGGGCTTGAGTTGGGAATTGACACGATCAGCAATTATGCCAAGATTTGGGAGGTTTTCGAGCCAACTAACATAGATCTACCTGAAGAATCAACAGGTCTAATGCCTTGTCCCTCATGGAAACAAGAAAAACTGGAAGAAAACTGGTTTCCCGGGGATACTATTCAGATTTCAATAGGCCAGGGTTATCTAAGCATCACTCCCTTACAGCTGGCAAAGATGACCGGTGAAATTGCTACCAAAGGCCGCGAAATACTTCCCTATATTGGCGCAGAGAGAGTGAGTGGCAGGACAGTAATTGAGCTTCGTGAAAGTGACTGGAGCTTGCTTACAGAGGCTTTGAGAAATGTCATAAGCAAGGGAGGTGGAGCTGCCGAGGCAGGAACCGCATATTCGGCCTTCAGAAATTTCGAAGGAACGGCAGCCGGCAAAACTGGTACAGCGGAACAGGGAGGCTCAAAACCTACCCATTCCTGGTTTACCGGCTTCATGCCACTTGAGGAGCCCGAAATAGTGGTAACAGTCTTCGTTCATGAAGGAGGCTATGGGTCCGGACTGGCATCACAGATATCCAGGAAGATAATGGACTATTACTTGCAGGAGTACATTAATCAGAATCACTCGAGCGGGCTGACAAAGCTTAGTTCTTCCCCCGATTTGTGAAAGATTCTTCTGTCTTCAAGAAACCCCGTAATTCTTTCTATGTTCTTTTCCTGAACAGCAAGTGATGCAAAAACCCTTTCTGAATAGTCGACTTTTCGGACCGAAAAGTCTTTATCTTCACCAAAGAGCCTGATAAAATCGTTCCATTGACTATAAGTCATTTCCACAACCAACTCTAGCCCAGGGCAATACAGGGCCAATTTCCCGGCCCTGAGCGCTCCTGCAGCAGTCTCTCCGTAGGCATCGATCAAACCTCTCACTCCTAGTTTTGTTCCGCCAAAATACCTGGTAACTACCACGACAACATCCGTAAGCTCAAGACTTTCGATAGCTCCGAGAATAGGCTTACCGGCAGATCCATGAGGTTCTCCCGCATCCGAGTAATTAGCGATTTCCCTCCCCTGAAGGGAAATCCGGTATGCCCAGCAACAATGGTCCGCACTCGCATACCTTTGAGAGAGCGACTTGATAAAGGACTTTGCTTCTTCTTCACATTCGCATCTTGCGCTGTCACCTATGAACCTGGATCTTCTGACATTGATCTCAAAGTGTCCAGGTTCAAGAAGAGACTTCTTACAGCTCATTATTCTCCTTTGGACAGTTTGTCAATGAAATCCATGGCAGGACCCAAAATGTAGTTCGCATCCTCTAGAGTGCTCTCGTAGACTTCGAGTCTCTTCATGAATTCATAGAAATCGGGGTCTCTGTTGAAGGCCTCGGCATAGATTGAAAGCGCTCGAGCATCTCCTGTTCCGATTATTATGTCTGCTTCCTTCTGGGCTGTGGCGATCGTAATCTGCGCCTCTTTATCCGCCTCGGCTCTCAACTTCTGTGCCTCTCTATTCCCTTCGGCCCTTATCAGTGAAGCCTCCTGTATTCTCTCCGACTTCATTCTCTCGAAGACGGCGTTCCTATTTTCGTCAGGCAAATCGGCTCTCTTAACGCGAACGGATATTATTTGAATCCCGAAGTCCTTCATATCATTTGCAGCGAGAGCGGTAATTTCATCAAGGACATCCGTTCTCTTTCCGGAAATGATCTCGTCGTAATCGAGTTTTCCAAATGTGTTTCGCACGTGAGAGTACACTACATCATCAATTCGTGTAAGAGCAGTCAGTTCTGATTTCATTGTCTCTATGAATTTCCTCGGATCTACTATTCTCCACAAAGCAAAAGTATCGGCCAGAATCGTCTTCTTGTCTTTCGAATATATCCTTTCGGCATCTACGTCGTATATTTGTATACGTTTGTCAAATTTTCTCACGTTGTCGATGAAAGGAGTCTTAGTATAAAGGCCGGCCTCGGTGATGGATTTCTGAATCTCGCCAAATCTCAAAACAACGGCCTGTTCAGTTTCATCGATGATGAAGAAGAAACTCGGCAGAAGTATGATCGCAATTACCACGATGATCGCAACGGAAATTATGACTTTGTATTTCATCACCTCACGCTCCCTTCAAGATCAAGGAGTTTCAGAACACTGCTCTGATCGAGCACAACTGTTTTGCTTGCTTCCGAAAGAACCTTGTTAAGGGTCTCAAGATACATTCTCGTTCTTGTTACGTCTGGAGCCTTTTCATATTCCTCGAGAATTTCGAGGAATCTTTCGGCCTCTCCTTCGGCATTTAGTATTCTCTCCTGAGCATAGCCTTCGGCGTCCTTAATTATCTGGGCAGCTTCTCCTTCGGCCTTTGGAATAATGTCGTTAGTGTATTTCTCAGCCTCGTAGATTAGCTTTTCCTTGTCCTGCTTGGCACTATTCACATCGTCGAAGGCTGTGATAACCTGCTGTGGCGGAGCGACCTCCTGAAGGAAAACATTTTTCACAATAATTCCTGTATCAAGTCTATCAAGTTCTTCCTGAACCCTCTCTGCAGTCCTTATAGAAATAGTGTCCCTCTCTGTTGTCAATATCGAGTCAATGGTGCTCGAAGCAACTTCCTCCCTGAGAACCGATTCGGTCGTGAATCTTACGATATCTCCGTCGTCAACAATAGTGAAAGCCAACTTCGCAGGATCACCCACATAGTACTGTACAACCAGCTCGACCGAGACGATATTTCCATCTCCGGTAAGCATTAGGGACTCGTTTGCATAGGTCTGATAGGTCCCAGTTCTGATAGTCCTGAACCCGATCTCCTCTTTTCTCAAATTCGAAGTGTCGATAACGACTACACTTTCAATGGGAAAGGGCAGGTGATACCCAAGTCCGGGTCCTACGCTCTTAGTAAACTTGCCGAACCGCTTTATCAACCCCACTTGATCGGGACCCACAAGAAAGAAACCGCTCAAAAAGTAGACTACTACGATTGCGGCGACTACAAGCAGCACAAATAGGCCGGACCAGAAAAAGCTTTTCTTTGGTCCTCCGTTCCCGGTAAAATTACTATCAGGTTCTTCGATTCTTACATCAACCATTATTCAACCTCCTTCCAGATTTCTATCTCGGTTCTTAGATCTACGCCAGTAGACTCCCTAACTCTCTTCTTCACTATTTCTACTAGAGTCACGACGTCGCTCTGACAGGCGCCTCCTCTATTCACAATGAATCCTGCATGTTTTTCCGAAACTTCAGCTCCTCCCACTCTTAAGGACTTCAATCCCAAGCGTTCTATAGTTGAACCAACGTAGAAATCCGGTTTAGGTCTCACGAAGACACTGCCGGCACTAGGATGTTCCAGTGGTTGCTTCTGAATTCTCTTTGCAAGGATTTCTTTCATCTTAGTTTCGATCTCGGATCTTTCACCCCTCTTCAGCAAGAATTCAGCGCCGACAACGATTCCATCTGCTGCTTTGAATATGCTGTTTCTATACGAAAACCCGGCGCTCTTTGAGTCAACGTCTATTACTTTACCCCTCCCGTCAAGATAAGAGACTCTAGTCACCCGATCGCCGATTTCCCCCCCAAAGGCTCCTGCGTTCATCAATACGGCACCACCAACTGAACCTGGGAGTCCCGTCAAGAACTCAATGCCCGTTAACCCTTCTGCCAAACAATGCCAGATGACAGAGTTGATACTCGTTCCCGCCTGAGCAAAAACCTTGACCCCATCGCTTCTGAGTAAGTTCAGATTCCTAGTCGAAACAACAACACCCTCATATTTATCAGGGCAGATCACATTTGAACCGCCTCCGATGATTTTGTACGGAAGTTTTTCCGACTTCAACAAGGATAGGATCTCGCTCAGAGACTCTACAGAATACGGTGAAACGAATACTCTGGCTGGACCACCAATCCTTATTGTCGTGTGCCATTCAAGCGGCTCTTCGAGCCTTACATCCGCTCCAGCCAAATAGATTGAATTAAAGTAATCAGTTAGATTTCTTTCTGCCATTGATAAAGCCTTTCAGCAATTTCCTTACCATTATGAAGGCTCAGGAGATAGTTTTTCAGCTCATGTCTTCTGGCAAGTATCGAATGGATTCCCTCCAGCGCAAAGGCTTTTGTAGATTTATCGGCCAACTTGTTTCCATAAAATCCTGCAAGAGCCTTAACGGCAACCGAAGAATCGGTGTTGCTCAGTGCCATGATTAGTTGATCTTGCAGTTCAGCGTCATAGTTTTCCTCAAGCATCAGGGCCAAAACATCTACCACTTTTTCGCCTTCCCCCAATCGAGCAAGAGCTTCGTAGATTACTATCTGTGATCTTTCATCACTGTACTTGCTCAGAAGCTCGTAAAGATGTGTCACGGCTCTTATATCACCGATCTCCCCTGCCAAATCTGCTAGATAAAGCCTTGATACGGGGTCGATATCCTCTGATCTCATCTTTTCGATAAGAAAAGGAACCACGTCCTTACCCATTTGAATTAAAGCATCAAAACATATTTGCGCTGTCTCACTGTCTTCGCTAACCAGCAGACTGAGAAGCACTGGAGCGGCCTCCACTCCTTTTTCTTCGACAATCCTGTTTATCAATTCTTCTCTTTCCATTACTCATACTCCTAATCTGGAATTTGACCACTCATTTCTTCGATTTCCCGTTCCTTGGAACTACCATGAAGCTCCTCGATAATGGAAATCGTTTCGTTATGAACCTGCTGTTTTCTAACAACAAAATGCCGATCTGAACTCATTGCGATTTGCGGAAGATGAGTTATTACAATAGTCTGAATCTCCCTTGAGATTTCCTCCAGTTTCCCTGACACTACTGTTCCAAGTCGTTGACCAACTCCAGAGTCTACTTCATCAAAGACTATTGTTTTGAGATCGAGCTGATTCTTCAAGGCGGATTCAAGAGCCAATAAAAACCTGGAAAGCTCACCTCCCGACGCAACACTACCAATCTCCATTAAATCCATACCGGGATTTGTCTTAACAACCATCGTGACTTTGGATGTCCCGTAGCTTCTGGGCATTAATTCAGGCTTTAGATGAAATCTCAACTCCGCTCCCTTCATTCTGAGATCCTCAAGGTGTACCCTGATCTGCTCCTCGATCTCTTTTGCTCTAACCAACCTTTTCTGATCAACGATTCTTCCCGTTTCCTTCAAAGACGAGAGAAGCTCTTCTTCGTTTTTCTTCAAGCGTTCCTTTCTACCTTCCAGCTCCTTAAGAGTTCCAAGCTCTTTCTTGAACTCCTCTAGTCTCACAAGTATCTTTTCAACAGAGTCTCCGTATTTCCTCTTCAGACCCTGGATAATGGTAATACGACTTTCAATTGCACTGAATTCCTCATCATCGATCTCAAGAGTGCTTCTCTCTTCCTCAATCTTAGTGTAAAGGGAATCGAGTTCTTCTAGAGCAATCTGAAGGTTATCCAGCCAGTCCTTGTAACCAAAGTTCCTTATTTTTTCGACAGTTGCTCGCGCGTCATTGAGAGAATTATAGATAGATAGTTCGCCATCCTTAAGAAGATCAGTGAGTTCTTGAAATGTCTCAAGTAGCATCTGGGCGTTTCTGTATCTCGTATATTTCATTTCAATGACTTCGTCTTCATGAGGTTGAAGATCTGCCTGTTCAATCTCCCTGATCTGGAACTCCAGAAAGTCCTTTTCCCTTTCAATCTGAGAAGGATCTACAATAAAGGAATCCAGTTCGCGTCTTACTTTGATGTACTCTGCATACAGCTCTGAATAACGGGTAAGGCTTGTGTCTCCTCCAAGCGCGTGATCCAGAATTATATGGTGTTTGGATTCGTCCAGCAGGCTTATACTACTATGCTGAGAATGAATCTCGACTCTGTCACGAAAAGCTGACTGAACAATTTGTTTGGGTACCATTTTTCCATTTATCCTGTATATGGTTCGCTGTCCTGTGAAGCTTACACTTACAAGAAGCTGATCACCATTGATGTCTACACCCATGTCTCCCAGTTTAGAAAGCAACGAATCATCAACCGCAAAGTTACCTTCAACACTGCCCGAGCCGTCATTATCCCATAGCGGGGGGAAGCCCAGCACCGCCCATAGAGCCTTAAGGAAGACAGTCTTTCCAGCCCCCGATTCACCGGTTATGGCATTCATACCGCCTGAAAACTCAACATAGAAATCCTTAAAAGTCAGAAAGTCTTTCCCCGCCAGCGAAAGCAGCATATCTCCCTCCATCAACAGCAAAAAGGTAGCTTTCATCTATCCAGTCTCTCAATCAATTATACTATTCATCAGCAGCTGCATAAGAAATTCTTTCGTGGACTCTTGGACTTAACTCCGCATCTTTCTGTGTCCTTGACAGTGAAGGTTGCACTCCGTATAATGTTCACTGTGATGCATTTATTGGAGGTTATTAATCATGAAAAGAACATACCAACCATCAAGAGTCAAAAGAAACAGAACACACGGCTTTCTTGTGCGATCCCGCACAGTCGGAGGCCGAAGAGTGCTGGCAAGTAGAAGAAGAAAGGGAAGAAAGAGACTTTCTGTGTGAACCTCAGAGATCAGTCCCTTAGTAAAACGGAAAGGCTAAGACGAAAGGCAGACTTCGACAGAGTCTTCAAAAAGGGAAAATCAATTGTTGACCCTTTTTTTGTTGTATTGTATGTTAAGAATGGTCTGCCTTTTTCTCGTATAGGAGTATCCATAAAACGGAAATTCGGGAAGGCTCACCTGAGAAACCGCCTCAGAAGATTGGTTAAAGAGGTTTACCGAACTAATAAACAAGTCTTTCCCGAAGGGTATGATATACTTTTCATTGCAAGAAAGGATCTATCCGACCTGTTTAAGAAGAGAAAAGTTGGATATTATGATATTGTACAGATTACTAAACGAATCGCTGAGAAAATTGGAGAAACGTCCGATGAAAAAGATACTACTGTTTCTGATAGATTTCTACAGAAAAAAGATCTCCCCTAGAACCCGCCCAAGATGCAGGTTTTCTCCCACTTGTTCAACATACACATATGAGGCAATAGAGAGATTTGGAGCTCTGAAAGGGCTAATTCTAGGCATCTGGAGAATAATCAGATGCAATCCCTTCAATCCAGGGGGGTTCGACGAAGTACCAGATCATTTCACGCTATTGAGGAGGCACGAAAAATGAAAAGAGCGATAATTCTGACTTTGATCTTCGTGACATTATTCACGCTCTCGGTATCGGGCAAGGAACTTACCACTCAGGAAGGTACCAATACGCTCATAGTTTCCGGTAAAACTCTAAAGGTAACTCTGGACACCGAAAATGGTTTGGTATTAGGAGTAACAAGTTACGCCGATAATAAGACTGTTGAGTTTTACGTGTACAACGAAAGCCTTGGAAAAGATGGATTCAACGTTTTTGACGTAGCGGGTACCGAGCTTCTGCCTACCTCCTTTTCATACGACAAAGATGAAGAAGGCAATGTAATAGTTAGCTTCAACTATGAACAAGGTAGCAAGTCGTTTATTATCCTGAATAGTCCTTACTATGATTTCAGAGTTGAACTGAATTTCAATCAGAAGATTGAGGTCGCTCTGCCTTTTATTTCTTACCAGAATCAGACGATAGGACCCGACTCCTCATATTATTTGACATATGATAAGTTCAGCGGCCAGAAGACGCTCTTCGCAATTACTTCAATGCAAGGAACATTCAAATTCCAGAGATACGAATCTGAAACCGGTAGGGGCATTCTTGAATCTTTTGCGGGCCCTATGAGGTTGATTCACGTGGGACAAGCTCTTCCGGAGCATTATGATGCTATTGTAAAGGACTTGCAAGACTTTGGAGGAGTTACCTTCTTTTCCTGGATCTATCACGGAATAGTTTACTTCCTGTTCTGGCTATATCAGTGGTCTGGAAACTTCGGCTGGGCATTGATTCTCTTCACAATTGTTACCCGATTCATCCTCTACCCCTTATATCACATTCAAACAAAGTCAATGCTAATGATGAGGATGCTTCAACCCGAAGTAGAGAAGATCAAGAAAAAGTACAAGGACCCCAGAAAGCAACAGGAGGCAATGATGGCTCTGTATAAGGAGAAGGGATACAATCCCGCCTCCGGATGCCTTCCAATACTCCTTCAGCTGCCAGTACTGATACTTCTATACAATGCCATTCGATACTTCAGCGAAGTAATGGCATATACGCCTGGTTTCCTTATTTGGAAGGATCTTTCAGTAGGTAACTTCGTACTGAACATCCCGTTCATAATAATCACGGTAGTTGTAGGAATCTTCAGTTCATTGCTCACAGCTCAGGACGCAAGATCTGCGAGGTCGGGAGTAATCATGCAAGTAATCTTTCCGATCCTTTTCGCCACATTCCCTTCTGGATTGCTGCTTTACTGGACAACCCAGAGTGTCCTTCAGTTCTTTATAAGCTGGGTAGTGTACAAGCGCCACGGCATAAAGGGGCTGACTTTAAGACAGATGCTAGGTTTACAGGAAAAACCCGTGAAGTAGATTTAGACATGCTCAGGAGGTGTTAAACAAAATGAATCCAGTTGAATACAGAGCCGAGACCGTTGAAGAAGCCATCAGGCTAGCTCAAGCAGATCTTGGTGCTTATGACGATGAAATGCAAGTCACAGTGAAAGAGAAAGGCTCCAAGGGCTTCCTAGGGATATTTGGATCCAGGGAGTCGGTAATTGAAGTTTCCTTGTTGGACAAACACTGGGAAAGAAAGCTTCACGACTTCCTCAAGGGTATACTGAAGAATTTCGATGAAGAGACCTTTTCCGAAGTAAAGCTTGTTGGAAGAACGTATAGAGTCAGGATCGAAGGTGAAGAGGTTGCCAGACTTATCGGGAAGCATGGTAAAACTGTTGCCGCTTTACAGCACATATTAAACATTTACGCAAACAGGATGGCGCCTACCAAAGTCAACGTAACCGTTGATATCGGTGATTACAGACTTGAAAGAAAGAAACTGGTGGAAGAGATAGCACATAGAACGGCAAAGTCAGCAATATCCAGGAGAAGCAAGATCGTAATGGAACCGATGTTCGCCTTTGAGCGAAGGCTCGTTCACGAAGTAATTTCCAAGTATGAAGATCTGAAAAGCTATTCAGTAGGACTCGAACCTTACAGAAAAGTTGTGGTCGAATACAGAGACAGAAAATACTCATGCGATAAAGCGTTTGATTCAAAAAGGAGGCGCTATGAAAATGTCAGAACGAATTCTGGTAGGCAAAGCGCTTGATGTCGAGCCTCAGTTTTTCGACAACGAAAATGTAAAGAGCGTTACTAAGCGTGTCCTTATTGGAAAAAAGAAGGGCGCTACGAATTTTGTGATGAGACTGTTTACTGTCGGAGAAGGAGGATATAGTCCTCACCACAGCCATCCATGGGAACATGAAGTCTTTATCATCTCCGGGGAAGCAGCCATTGTCACTGACCAGGGCGTGATTAATGCTGGTAAGGGGAGCTATGTTTTTGTTCCCTCCGGCGTAAAGCACCAGTTCAGGAACACGGGAAACGGAGATCTGGAATTTCTCTGTGTGATTCCATCTTCGGCCGATGAGGAATAGAATAGATACAGCTAATAGAAAAATTCGATGCTAAGGAGGGACTCACGTGCCGTTTTACAGGTATAAGTGCGAGGATTGTGGAGAAGAAATCGAAGCCTTCCAGAAGATGTCCGATGAACCCCTTACGATCTGCCCAGCATGCGGGGGCCATCTCAAGAAACTGGTTAATAATGTGGGAGTTGTTTTTAAAGGCGGGGGTTACTACAGTACCGATTCGAAGAAGCCATCAGCTTCTAAAAGTAGTAGCAAACCTTCAACTTCTACCAGCAAGTCTGAATAGTTAGAAGAAATCCAAAGTCAGGTAAGGTACAGCATTTGTTGAAAGAGGGGAGAATAGCCCCCTCTTAGCTTTTTCATATGCCACTAATGCAATCATTGCAGCATTGTCTGTGCACAGGTCTACCGGTGGGAAGTAAGCCTTGATCCCGCTAACTTCAGATTGCACTCTTGCCCGTTCTCGAAGAAGTGAGTTCGAAGCGACCCCTCCCGCAAAGGCTATTTCATGTAGATGTAAACTTTCAGCTGCTTCGAATACTTTGGTAACGAGAGAGTCGACAATTGCTTCCTGAGCTGACGCGGCAACATCATAAACTGAAGCCAGAGGATTTTTCTTCATGAAGTACAGCACCGAAGTCTTGAGACCACTGAAGGAAAAATCGAAATTCCCCTTTTCACGAAGTGGCCTAGGAAAAGGATACTTAGCCTGTCCTTTCTCAGCGGCCTCTTGAATTGCCGGCCCTCCAGGATACCCAAGTCCAAGCAGCCTTGCAATTTTGTCAAATGCTTCTCCTGCGGCGTCGTCGCGAGTCTTCCCCACAAGTTCGATCCTATCCAAATCTTTAAGAACTAGGATCTCGGTATGCCCACCAGAAACGAGAAGAACCATAAAGGGAGGTTTGAGAAGCGGGTATTTAAGGAAATTTGCATAGACGTGACCGAATAAGTGGTTAACACCGACAAATGGTTTATTCATCGCGATCGCCATTCCTTTAGCAAAAGAAAGACCAATCAGCAATGATCCCACAAGTCCGGGACCCATAGTTGAAGCAAATACATCTATCTCTTTGATATCCAGATCGGCTTCTTCGAGCGAACGGGAAACCATTCTATCTATGATTTCTAGATGCTTTCTGGCAGCTATTTCGGGAACCACCCCACCAAATCTCTTGTGGATATCTATTTGCGAAGAAATCTGTGAAGATAAAAGGCGGCCATCTTCGATGATGGCCACCGCTGTTTCATCACACGAGCTCTCTAGAGCCAGAACTTTCATCAGGCAGATTCTCTAGAGATTATTTCGGGAGAAGAGTTTTTACTTATCACATCCTCGTTGATAACAACCTTCTCAACATTATTCATGGTAGGAATATCGAACATTATGTCAAGCATGACCTGCTCAATTACGCTTTTCAGCGCTCTTGCGCCTGTCCCTCTTTTCATAGCCCTTTCTGCGATCGCGGTCATGGCATCATCCGAAAACTCAAGTTCTACACCGTCTAGTCCCAGAAGCCTCTGGTATTGCTTGAGAATCGCATTTCTCGGCTCACTCATAATCCTCTTCAGATCCTCCACATCGAGATCATTCAGAGCCGCCAAAACCGGGAATCTGCCAACAAACTCCGGAATCAAGCCGTACTGAATCAGATCATCCGGTACTACTTGCTGAAGGACTTCTCCAAGCCTAAGCTGATTCTTGCCCTTTACCTTTGCTCCAAAACCCATTGAGGAATCAAGAACTCTCTGTTTTATTACGCTGTCAAGGCCATCAAAAGCGCCCCCCACAATGAACAAAATGTTGCTTGTATCTACCTTTATGAATTCCTGATAGGGATGTTTCCTGCCTCCTTGAGGCGGCACATTTGCAGTAGTTCCCTCGACAATCTTTAGAAGGGCTTGCTGAACCCCTTCTCCCGATACGTCTCTCGTGATCGATGGATTCGGAGATTTCCTTGCTATCTTATCTATCTCATCGATATAAATGATTCCTAGCTGAGCTTTCTCAACATCGTAATTCGCAGACTGAAGAAGTCTTAGAACAATATTCTCTACATCCTCACCAACGTATCCGGCTTCCGTAAGAGGGGTAGCGTCTGCGATTGCAAACGGAACATCCAGAATACGGGCCAGCACTCTAGCAATGAGAGTCTTTCCCGAACCGGTAGGCCCAACTAGCATTATATTGGATTTCTCAATTTCAACGTCATCTACATCATTGAAAACTCTCTTGTAGTGATTGTACACGGAGACAGAGATCGTTTTCTTTGCGTTCTCCTGACCAATCACATACTTATCAAGTTCTTTCTTGATATCTGCTGGGGTAGGCAGCTTTTTACCAGGCTCCTTCTTGGCTTTCTGGTCCTGCTGAATAATGTCATGAAACAGATCGACACATTCATTGCAAATGTACCCTTCTGTTCCTGAGATAAGCTTCTTTACCTGTGCAGCAGATCTTCCACAAAATGAGCAATGTCTTTCAAAAGGCAAAACTTTCCCTCCCATTAATCGCTGTTTTTATTATACACTGGAATGGTATAGCTCGCACGTGGAGGTAACCGATGAATGCTCTTATCATAGACGGATACACCGATGAACCGGCAGCCTTCGGTGTGCCACCGTACATTTCACCAAGGATTCGCGCTATTGCAGGAGCCTTTTTGTTGAAAGGTATCGAAACAGATTATCTCACTATCGACTCGGTAAGGCAAGAAGGACTGTGGGAGAAAGGCAACGATTATGACTTCCTGATCGTATTTGGGGGTGTCACTACTTCCGGAAGATACATTGGAGGAACTCCGATTTCAAGTTCCGAAATATCTCTTCTGCTCAAATCAAATTCCGATCCCACGAAAATCGTCAGCGGCCCGGTGGTATCTGTCGGATACACTTTGAGAGGTGGGACCACGGCCTTCACTCCTGATTTTCGAGAAGCAGATTATCTCTTGAGGGATGAGTTTGAAATTGCGGACTTTTTGGGTCTAGACTCGGGAGGGTCTCGTTACTCTCTACTTAACAGACTTTATCCGGCCGGTGCCGATGTAATCAGGCTTCATCCTTGTTTCCCGGATCTGATGGTTGAAATCGATATTTCCTCTGGTTGCGAGAGGTTGGATGGATTCTGCTCGTTTTGTACTGAATCCATTCTCTATGGCTCCTTTGAATGGAGAAGTATAAAAGGAATTGTCGCTGAATTCGAGAAACTTAAGGAAGTTGGAGTTAAGGCAATTAGATTCGGAAGGAGTGCAAATGTAATTGCATATGGGTATGACCGGAGACGAGACACTCTTGATCCATCCTTGAGTGAAGAACTCTTCAAATCAGCAAGGAGTATCATTCAGCCTGAAGTCTTTCATATTGATAATGGAAATCCAATCTTTATTGCTCATCATCCGTCAGAATCAAGATCGGTCATAGAATCCATAGTTAGGTATAATACAGCCGGGGACACCATATCATTCGGGGTTGAGAGCTTCGACGACGAAGTCCGTTCTTTGAACAATCTTGGTGGCAGCGTACAAGACATAATATTTTCAATCGAGTTGGTGAACGAAATCGGCAAAGAAAGAGTTGAAGGAGTGCCGAAGCTCTTGCCGGGAATCAATTTACTTTACGGCCTTCCAGGACAGAGTAGAAAGAGTTTCGACATTGACTACGATGAGCTTGTCAGCATTCAAGAAAGGGGTCTTCTTTTGAGAAGAATCAACATCAGACAGACAATGATCTTTCCTGGCGCCCGAATATTCAATATGACTAGACCAAGAATCGACCACAGACTATTCGAGAAACACAAACACCGTATAAGAAAGGAAATAGACTCTAAAATGCTTAAGAAGACCTTCCCACTGGGAGCGATCATCCGTGGTGTAATCCCTGAATTTAGCGAGGGGATGATCTACTTCGGCAGACCGCTCGGTACATATCCTATTCTAGTCGGTAGCCCCGTGGGCTTTGAAGAAAGAACCGATTTTGTAGTAATAGACCATGGAATGAGATCCATTACCGGTCTTCCAGTTGGAACAGAACTCAACGACCTAGGTGAAAGAGAAATGAGGTTCATCCCCGGAATTGGAAGGGACAGGGCAAAGTCCCTTGTGATAAAGAGACCAAGAACAAGAGAAGAGCTAATCAAGATTGTTGGTCCAGAGACTCACAAGACACTGTCATTAATAAAGACAAAACTAGGAGGAAAGTGGCTATGAAACAGAGGGTCGTTATAGTCACAACAGGTGGTACGATCGCAATGATTACGGATCCTGCGACTGGTGCTTCTGTACCGGCTCAGGGATTGAACAAACACGTGGCGGACGTCGACGGACTTAAAGATGTGGCCTGTACCGAGCACTACGAGTTTTCAAACATTCCAAGCCCATACATAAATCCCGAGACGATGTGGGCGCTTTCCAAGGTAGTTCAGAAGCTTCTCGATAGAGAGGAAGTTTGTGGAGTAGTTATCACGCACGGCACTGACACGCTAGAGGAAACTGCGTATTTTCTAGATCTGACAGTCAGAAGCGAGAAACCAATTATCTGTACTGCTGCAATGAGAAACATCGACGAAATGGGAACCGATGGTCCGAGAAATGTATTGTCCTCAGTTAGAGTTGCAGTTAGTCCCCTTGCGATTGGAATGGGGACAATGGTGTGCCTGAACGACGAAATCCACGCCGCCAGAGAGGTCACAAAGACATACACTAGCAATGTTGCTACTTTTGACTCTCCCGGTCATGGACCACTGGGAATCGTGGATGAAGACACGGTGATCTTCTTTAGAAAGCCTTTGTTGAGGGCAGTGTTCAATGTAGAAAAGATCGAATCGAGAATAGCCCTTGTGAAGACCTTTACAGGAGACGACGGTTCGATCCTGCGGATACTTCCCGATCTTGGATTCAAAGGGGTAGTTCTTGAAACATTTGGAAGGGGAAATGTACCTGTAGAAGTCTATCACGTAGTAAAACACCTAATAGAGGAGAAAGGGGTTCCGGTAATCATTACTTCAAGGTGCTTCAAAGGTCGTGTTCTTGGAGTTTACGGATATGTTGGTGGAGGAAAGAGTCTGGCCGATATTGGTGCAATCTTCGCTCAGGAACTATCCCCGATTAAAGCAAGAATAAAACTCATAGTGCTTATGGGGATTACAAAGGAGATTCCGGAGATTGAAAGACTCTTTAAACTCCCTTTGAAGGGGGCATAAAGTGAGTCGTGAGATTTTAAAAAAACCTCGTTTCAATGCTGCAATTTTCACCCTGTTCTACCTGGCTCTCTTTTTTATGGTATTCTCAGTTTCGTTGCAAACGGCAATGATTCTCTTCGCAACCTTCACGGTTGTCATAATATTGGAGCCATGGGCGAGATTTGCAGAAAGAAGTTTTCACATTAAGAGGTCGATCTCTCTTGGCATAGGGCTGGCGGTGATTTTTTCGGGTCTCACGCTTCTGATCGTTTTCCTGACTACCCCCGTCGCAAAAGAAGCTTCCAAATTCTATAACATAGTGAGAGACTTCTTTCCCTCCGCTGAAGAGACCGAAATAACTTCTTTCGAAGTAAATGCAAACATAGATAGATTTCTTTCCGAAGAGGAGTTTCTTTCAAAACTCTCTCCAGAAGAGGTTGAATCCTTGGATCTGCTGTCAAAAGATCTCAAACGTTACTACTCAGAAATCATGGACCCGATCACCGCAAACTCGGAAGACCTGAATGAGGAACTTGCCTTACTTGAGGAGACCCTGAAAAACAGAAGCGATTATGTCGTAATTATCAGCAGCGGTGAGCAAAAAAACGCTTCATATGAAGAGATACACAAAATCATTTCGAATTATCTTAACCCGGAAGCGGCGGAACTGCTTTCAGCTTCGGTTCTGGATAATGCAATGGTAGTCCATTCACAAGAACTGTGGCGCAACGTAGTTGATTACTTCATGCCCAAAAATGTCGACCCATCAACACAAAGAGCCACCTACGAAAGTGTGAGAAACTTCCTCATTCAAGTGCAGAGCAGCCTAATGAAATTTCTGCCTGGTATACTTGAAAAGATTCCAAGCTTCTTAACCAGCACGGGACTTGTTCTATTCTTTACCATAGTAGGCGCGATTTACCTGAGTTACTACTTCATCACTGTGAAGGATTTTATTCCCAGATTCTACCCCAAGAAAGTGCGTGGAATAGCTATGAGTTTCCTGGAAGATACTTACAAGAATCTAGAGCGATATGTAATTTCAGTGGTAGTAATCGCCATGATCGTTGGGGTGGTGGTTGGCATTGTTGTGCATTCTATGGGACTTAAGTACAGTCTTTTGATGGGTATGTGGGCCGCCTTCACAAATCTAATACCCATTGTTGGAGTCCCTCTTGAATTCTTCCCTCTTTTCTTGCTGGCAGTGTCTACTCAAGATCTAGTTCTTGTGCTTGTCTTAATGATAATTCTAGTAGTTGTGCATGCATCTGCGTTTATACTCTTCCTGGTATTCATGAAGGGATACAACAGGATAAACCCGGTGATAATTATCTTGATGATTGTTATCGCCGGGCAGCTCTGGGGGCTTTTTGGGGCAATTATTGCCGTGCCATTTGCAATAATCCTAAAGATGACATGGATGCATTTTTTCTCTCCAATGCTCGAAGAAGAGCAGTAGGGCACCTTTTTTTCCGCAAAGAAGACACCTTTTTTGTTTAAGGCTCCAGCATGGGAACTTCTAGCATCTCAGAGCCGCTTCTCTATAGTATCAGGCAGGCGTCACCGAACGAGAAGAACCTGTATTTCTTTATAATGGCCTCTCTATAGGCCGAGAGAATCAGTTCCCTCCCGGCGAATGCAGAAACGAGCATAAGAAGGGTAGATCTCGGTAAGTGAAAGTTAGTTATGAGAGAGTCGATCGCTTTGAATGTATAAGGAGGATAGATAAAAATATCCGTATGACCGCTATCACCTACGATGGAACCGTGGCGAGCAATTATGCTCTCCAAGGTTCGTACGGTAGTAGTTCCAACCGCTACTATTCTTCTCTTTTCCTTTCTGGCTCGCTCCAATCTCTCTGCAACCTCCGAAGAAACGGAGAAGAATTCATTGTGCATCTTATGGCCGTCTATTGTTTCTGATTTGACGGGTCTGAATGTGCCAATTCCGACATGAAGAGTAATGAATTGAACATCAACGTCTTTCTTCCTAAGTCTTTCCAAAAGAGTATCTGTAAAGTGCAATCCCGCAGTTGGGGCAGCTACGGAGCCTTCCAGCCGAGAATAGACCGTCTGGTACGACTCTGGATCGTCCGGGTAGTATTTGACGTAAGGTGGAATTGCCAAGAGACCTGCTTTTTTTACGTCTTCATCTGTCACGCTACCAAAATCTAGTATCCTGCTTGAATCATCGCAGTGTTCTATTACTTTGCAGGAAATCTTATTGAACAAGAGCACGTTTCCAAGTTTGATTTTTGACCCGGGCCTAACTATGGCTTTCCAGAGGCCCCCGCCAAGCTTTTCCGTAAGGACGGCCTCCACTTTGGCCCCTGTTTCCTTTCTGCCGAGGAGTCTTGCCGGAATAACACGACTGTTGTTTAAGACAAGAACATCTCCCGGATGAAGAAAATCCTCGATTTCTGCGAATACTCTATGCTCGAATGAGTATGTCTCCCTATCGATAACCAATAGCCGGGAACTGTCTCTTGGAATGGCTGGTTTCTGAGCTATCAGTTCTTCCGGAAGCTCAAAATCATAGTCTGAGACTTTCATCGATTTCCTCCGGTCTGATAATCGTAATATCTTCAGCAGCATGGTCCAGGAACCTGTCGTAGGTTATCACTGCCGAACCGCCCTCTCTCGCCAAAAAGATTAGCCGATCATCGGCAGGAGAGTATGTCTCGACTTGAGGAAGTGACAGAAGCCTATTGAGACTCTCCTGCTGAAAGCCGCCGATAGTATATCTGATGTTTGCATCAAACACTATCCTATAAGGGAACAAAGCAATCCTGCAAAGAGCCATTCTTAGGAAGAGATCATCGATTCTTTTTAGATCGGCATGATCGGTCATCGAAAAAACAACATTGCTGCCGTCAATAACAACAGGTCTAGAATGATTCGACATAATGGCCGTCTTAACGTAGGGATGTGTGAACCTGAGATTGCTAAGCAGCCTTTTTTCGGATTTCGAAAGAGAAGTTACTGCATTTCTAAGGGTCTTCATTTCTGAGATATCTGTGTATAAAGCTCTTATTAGTCTTTCAGAGAGATTGGAGCTTCTATCATTCTCCTCCCTTTCGAAAAGCAAAGCCGCTTCGAGCATAACGAAATCCTGAATCCCATGCTCACCAACTGAGCGAGTTAGGGATTGCCATTCTTTGTAATCATCGATTGATTGAATTCTCTCTTTTACCGGGCCAGTAACTGGAGGATTGTTTCTCGGATCCACAAAAAAAAGCAGGTGCCCCATATCTGAGACTGATGCTTTGGACAGTGTAGAAGCATATTCAACCCTTTCTTCGGGTGCCCTGTCTCTTTCGCGGAGTATGTCGATCGAAAATTCGACCTCTTCATAAGAGAGATGGGCCAATCCGCTTATGCTCCTTTGGATTTTTGCAATCGTTGTACTACTTACAGGGCTTCTCTTTAGAGCCCTATTTAAACTCTCGACACGCTCCTTTCTGTTACTATAAAAGGCGTAAAATCCTTGGGAAGAAGCGGCCTCTTTCACAAAGTTCAATATATCGTCAATCATCATTACTCACCGTTCCAGTACAGCATTCAGCCATAATTAAGTCTTTGACACGCTTTCCTCTCTATGATATAATGAATTCTGTGCAAATTACAACATGAAGAGGTGAAGCCCCGATGAAAAAAGAAATGCACCCTGAGATGAAGCTAGTGACTGTAAAGTGTACGTGTGGCGCGGAGCACAAGTTTTATTCAACAAAGGAAAATATCAAGATCGACCTTTGCTCGAGCTGCCATCCCTTCTTCCGCGGAGATGCGTCTTCTATGATTCTCGACACTGAGGGAAGAGTACAGAAGTTCAGAAACAAATACGGAGACAATTACTGAGCAAGCGTTTTGCGCAAACTCAAGTATATAGTCAATTGGAGGTTAGTCATGTGAGTGTGAAAGTGGGTACCGTTGTTGAGGGAAGTGTGACTTCTGTTAAGAAATTTGGAGCGTACGTAAATCTTGAAGGCGGAGAAGAGGGATTCATCCACATTTCAAAAGTCGCAAGGGAGTACGTGAAGAACATTGAAGACTATCTCAAAGTTGGTCAGAAAGTGGAAGCAAAGGTTCTCGGAACTACGAAAGACGGAAAGTGGGAGCTGTCTATAAAGGATTTGAAAGGCAAAGGTTCAGAAGAGGCGCCTACAAGCCAGGATTTCGAGAAGAAACTAGCCAAGTTCATGAGAGATAGCGGCGAGAAGATTTCTGCCTATAAGAGAAGACTCGACAAGAAAAGAGGTATCCGTAAAAGACCATAATGGAAGAGCGAAAGTTAGATAGAATTAAGGGAGCTAGGCTCCCTTTTTTGTAGCTCTGCTAGCAATTCGTAGAAATGGCGAGCGAAATGATAGTAGGAAAGCACATACTTGCATAAAAAGGTATAATTGGACAGAATTGCCAGAATTAGGAGGTTATTGCTATGTACTTCCTCGAAAGAGTGATGGCGGTACCACGATTACCGGAGAAGCTAAGAAGACTTGAAGAACTTTCAAAGAACCTTTGGTGGAGTTGGAACTACCGCGCTCAACAGATGTTCAAATACATGGATCCAGAAATGTGGTATCAGGAAAGAAGGAGTCCCATAAGGCTTCTTCGAAGGATAAGTCAAACCAGACTTTATGAGCTTTCCGAAGACAAACCATTTATTGAGATGTATGAAAGTGTTGTAGGAGAGTTTGATGAATATATGGGTGGGAAAGATACCTGGATGGATAGAGAACATCCGGACAGAAAGGAGCAATGTATCGCGTATTTCTGTGCCGAATATGGCTTTCATGAATCTTTCCCGATCTACTCCGGGGGTCTTGGGATTCTTGCTGGAGATCACTTGAAGACTGCCAGTGATATGGGACTGAACTTCGTTGCCGTCGGTCTTTTATACAGGAACGGTTATTTCGAACAGAGAATCGACGAGTCGGGCTGGCAACAGAACATATACCACTCTTATGAATTTGAAGACTTCCCCGTAGTTCCCGCACAGGATGACTCGGGAGATGAGATATTTGTTAACATCGACTTTCCAGGCAGGAAAGTCTGGGCGAAAATCTGGAAGACAGCCGTGGGAAGAACATCTCTCTATCTACTTGATACAGACATTCCCCAAAACGAGCCGGAAGACAGAAACATAACTGCTACACTCTATGGCGGTGACCGGGAAACTAGGATAAAACAAGAGATTCTCCTTGGCATCGGCGGAGTGAGGGCTCTCAGAATGCTCAATTATTCGCCGAATGTTTGGCACATGAATGAAGGGCATGCGGCCTTCCTTTCTCTCGAGAGAATCAGAGAGCTGGTTCAGAAGAATTCGATAGATTTATCCACAGCTTCAATGATTGTCAAATCAGGCAACGTCTTTACTACTCACACTCCTGTGCCCGCCGGAAATGACACGTTCAGCCTCGAGATAATCGACAAATACTTCCGCGATTTCTGGAGCACAATAAGAGCCGAGAGAGATGAATTCATAAATCTCGGGATTGAAAGACTTCCGGGCGGAGGCCAGCAATACAGTATGACCGTTCTAGCCCTTAGATTGTCCGCTCTAGCTAATGGAGTCAGCAAACTTCACGGAAGGGTAAGCAGAAACCTTTGGAATCATATCTACCCCGACCTGCCGGCTGTCGAGGTTCCAATATCTCATGTTACAAACGGAGTACATATCTGGACCTGGCTGAACCCAAATCTGGTCAAACTTCTTGACAGATATTTGCCTGTCGGTTGGCACGAAAAAGTGTACGACCCCGAAATCTGGGAGGCAGTGGACAAAATACCCGAAGAGGAGATCTGGAAATTGCATATGTCGCTAAAATCCAGGGCCAGAAACTTTCTCCAAGGTAGGCTCAAGAGGCAAAGAATGAGACTTGGCGAAACCATAGAAGATCTTATGGAAGTCGAAGAAGCTCTTCCCGAGGATGTTCTTACGATTGGATTCGCAAGGAGATTTGCCACATATAAGAGGGCGACGTTAATTTTCAAGGATATCAACAGGCTGAAGTCGATAATAACGAACTCTGAAAGACCGGTTCAGTTTGTCTTTGCCGGGAAGGCTCATCCTGCAGACGACCCTGGAAAGGAACTGATAAGAAAGCTTTATGAAATTTCCAGGACTCCTGAATTTAAAAGTCGAATCATTATAGTCGAAAATTACGACATGAACATAGCTCGACACTTGGTGAGCGGTGTCGATGTATGGCTCAATACGCCAAGAAGACCTCATGAAGCTAGTGGAACCAGTGGTGAGAAGGCTGGTATGAATGGAGTTCTGAATTTCAGTGTTCTAGACGGCTGGTGGGTAGAAGGCTTCAACGGAGTAAACGGCTGGGCCATCGGCGACAATAGAGATTACGAGGACCACGAGCTCCAGGATAGAATTGATTCCGTTTCCATTTACAGCTCACTTGAAAAGGAGATAATTCCCCTTTACTACTCTAGAGACGAAAAGGGAGTTGCCAAAGAGTGGGCAAAGAGAATGAAAAACTCTATCAAAGAAATCGGAAGCAAATTCAATACTCACAGGATGATCGCAGACTATGCTGAGGATCTATATTTTCCAGTCGCCGATCTTTCCAAAGAAGTCGAAAAAGATGATTTCAAACTCGCGAAGAGTGTTGCCATCTGGAAAGACAAATTCAGTTCGAGCTGGAATGCCATAAGAATCAAGCCCAATATGATAGGTGAGACTTCTGCAAAGTCCGTTAAGGTAGGACAGGAGATTTCTGTTTCAGCGAACATATATCTCGGTACTATGGATCCTTCTGAGGTTCAGGTCGAGATCTTCGTGGCAAAGATGAATGACGAAGGAGAAATGGACGGGTTTAGTCTTTACCCCATGAAGTTAGTTAAGGAAGATGTTCACGGCGAATATGTCTATGGAGGCAAATTCACCGTAGCTGAAGAAGGGCAGCTTGCATACACTGTTAGAGTAATTCCCAACCCCGAAAGACTACCTCACAGATACTTCATACCTGTTGCAAAATGGATTACGTAGAGGGAACCCGCCTAATGGCGGGTTTTTCAACTGTAGGAAGAAAAATCGCTTAATGTTCTCTCAAAATCACCGGGGGAAATATCTCCCCACAAAAGAGATTTATACAGACCTGGAACGCTAATTATCGCTTTCAGCTCTTCATCAAGGAAGACTCTTTTCCTTGGGTCGTAATAACCGTCCAAGATGACTTCCGTTGATTCAGAACCGGAAGTAATCATGCTAATAACGGCATTATAGACCTCGGTGATCTCAACTTCCCTCAAGCCAAGTTTCTGAAGCTGTTCATAGATCTCATGAGTTTCGTTTCCCTCAGCTATCATTCTGAGAACCACATTTATGTAATCAGAAAAGGTCATTCTTTATTCAGGCACCTCCTAAGATGTCTCTCATCAGGAGAGCGTTGTGAACTGCTCTTCCCATGTAGCAATTATTAAAGAATACATAGACCGGTACATCATGCTTATGAAATTCTAGCACATCGAGTGCAAAACGTCTCAAATCAGTTTTCGGGTAATCGTAGTTGTACCTCTCACTGCCCTTGCTGTTGAACCAATCGGGATTTCTCCCGTGAAACCTGAAATAAGCACCCCTGGAACCTGATCTCGGAAGATATGGAAACAATCCACCAAATGAAGGTTCGTCAACGGTTACAGGTACCACACCCAATCTGTCAATGGTTTCGAAGACCTCTTCAGCTGCCCAGCTTTCGTGCCTGAATTCGAAAGCGAGCAAATTCTTATCTGAACTGAAAGTCTTTGCGACTGCTTTAATGTAAGACATATTCTCTTTGTTGTTCTTGAAGGACCAGGGAAACTGAAAAAGCAACGGGCCCAATCTTCCCTCTTCTTTCATTGGAAAAAGAGCATTATAGAACTCATCCGAGATCTCTTCTAGCTCGTTGAGACCGTTCTTCCATATCTCATGAGTCACTCTTCCCGGCGCTTTTACTGCAAAGATCATCTCACCAGGTATCTTTCTAATCATTCCAGTAACTGTCTTATATGTTGGCATTCTATAATAAGTAAAATTTAGTTCAACTGAGTTGAATCTCCAAACAGAGTGATAGTATCTCAGCATCTGAGAAGAGCTTATCTCCGCTGGATAAGCAGTACCCACCCAGTCGGGGAATGAGTATCCGCTCGTCCCCAGATAAATCACTTAAAGCTCCTCAACAATGTATACCGGATCGTCGTTGTTGAGAATGGCCGCATTTGCTTCGTCTACATCTACATGAAACTCCAGAGCGTAACTGGAATGAACTCTAACTAGAACATCGTCGAATACTACTTTCCTCGTTCCGGCACCTGTAGCGTACACCATAACGATATCCTTGTCCTTAACACCAAAGATTTCGGCGTCCTCAGGCGTCATGTGTATGTGCCTCTTAGCCATCATTACTCCAGAATTCAGTACTACCGTTCCTTTAGGACCGACAATCGTGAGACCGGGCGTATCCGTATGGTCGCCGGAATCCTTAATTGGTGGCTTTATGCCAAGAGTAAAGGAATCCGTTCTAGATACCTCTATCTGAGTTGCCTTTCTGGCAGGTCCAAGAACTCTTACTCCTGTGATCGCACCTTTGGGACCCACGAGAATCACTTTTTCATCACATGCAAACTGGCCAGGTTGTCCAAGATCCTTGACTGGAGTAAGCTCATGACCCTTGCCGAAAAGACTCTCGATATCTGCTGCACTAAGATGAAGATGACGGTTTGAAACGCCTGTCTTGATTTCCGGTTGCTTGAGTTTCACAAAAACACCTCCAGTTATTTTTGCTTCTTGAATTTTTTCGCGCCAATAAGTCCCTTTCTTACTTTTGTGCCAACACCCTCTGGGGTAGTTACAGCGATCGTCAGAGGACCTTTTGCCACATTTATCCATCCCATTCCGAATATATGAAGCTCTTGACCGGTTCTAAGTCTGAATCTTTTGCTTTTCCATTTGTAATTGCTTCGAATCGACTCCGAAAAAGGAGGTTTCAAGATTCCTCCATACCATCTGTCCCACTCTTCGTTTCCCGTATCGGAATTGGTCTCGTGCACTGTTACACTTTCAGGAACAAAGACATGGAATATCCCGACCGGATCGCTCTCATTTTTTACATCTAACCTAACAAATCCACCAAGAAAAACTGTACGAACATCGTGAAACTGAATCGTCGATCTGCTAAGCTTCTTGCGTGGAAGGAATCTGCTTTGATCTTCTACACTCAGAAGGTCTGTTATCCTGTCCTTTGTGAAGATTCCGGGCGTGTCATAAACGGTGAATGCGGAGCCGCCGACTTTCTTAGAAGCTACCTTCACAGTCGTTCCAGGGAATCGGCTCACTGTAAGTTCTTCAGACTGTATAAGACCATTAAGAATAGAGGATTTCCCAACATTTGTCACTCCTATGGAGACAAACTCCTCGGAAGCCGATTTCAAATAAGAGAAGAGTGATTTAAGACCATAATTTTTCAGCACAGAAACGGGTCTAACGGTTTCCTTAGGTACTTTAAGCATACTGGCCGCCCAGTCTCTTATCTCGTCGATTTTAACCTCCCTAGGCAGAAGATCTATCTTGTTCAGTATGTAGTGAACGGTGTGTTCCTTCAGGAGTCTCAAGATATCTCTTCTACAGGTCCCGTCGAAATCTGAAATATCAATGACGTAGATAACATCTTGCGCAAGATCGAGGTATTCTTTTAGGTTGTCGATTGAATGAACGACTCTATCGTCTTCAGAAAGAGAACCATAGTGTTTGATCAAAAAACATCTACGACACAGTACTTGTTTCCCCGACTGAAGCCTGGATTCCATGACCGATCTGGATATGTAACCTAAACCGGCTGGGTCATCATGCTGGAGCTCAGCACCGCAACCACCACACTTCATCTATCCAACGCCTCCACTTCGGGATGCTTCCTCATCTTGCTCAATATGAGACCCTCTACTCTTCTCACAAGCTTCGTCCAGAAGAACTCCCTGTCGGAAATCGGTTCTACCTTAACCGTATAAGCACCCAATAAGTTCCCCATGATGATATCTGTGAATAGCTGATCACCAACAATTACCGTCTTGTATGGAGGTATACCGAAATCTTTCAATACACGTTTTGCTTTGAATGTAAAAGGTTTTCTTGCCCGACTAATAACCTTTGTCTTACCAAGTTCTCTTTCGATTTTTCCAAGTCTACTTGATTTCCCGTTTGAAATCAAAACCACTTCAAGGCCAAGCCGCTCTACTCTGCTTATCAGCAATCGTTTCTCCTTCGAAACGCTGGTAGCTCCCCACTTTTCGAGGGTGTTGTCAAAATCGAATATTATCAGTCTATAACCAGAATCTTTAAGTGAATCAAAATCAATATCCATAACGGTCGTTGCGAAAAGGTGGGGCGTTGCTAGTCTTCCGGTTCTGAATATCCAACCAACAGTGAAGAAAAAAACGAGATAGGCCGCAATTGTGACCTTCCCCAGAAGTCTCTTATACCATTTATGGCTGATATCCACCAAAGGGGATACCAGAATTGAGTACATACCCATTCTATTTCCCGCAATTATATCCGTGAAGAAAAGATCGCCAATTATTACTGTCTTTTCGGGTCTCGATTTCATCTCGCTGAGAACTTTCCTCAGCTCCTTTGTCCCGGGTTTCCTCATCGAGTGATACACTTTCAGGTCTTCTCCGAAGAGATCCTTCAGGTTCTTGACTCTCGACTGTGGTCCGTTAGTAACGACTCCAACCTTCATTCCAGATGAAATCAAGCTATCTATAACGGGCTTGTTCCTCATGTCGAAAGGTTCTCTCCATACAGCAATTGTGTTGTCATAATCGAAGAGAATCGTACTGTAACCGAGTTTTCGGAGCCTCTCGTAGTCTATCTCTCTTACGTTTTCTGCCTTTTCGTTCGGTACTGCGTTATCAAGTATGTCCAGGATTCGCACGAATCTCCACCACTTCCAGTTCAATACGGTTCTTAATGCTTTGAAGAAAACTCTTGACTTCCTCCAGCAGATCGGCGGGGACGATTATCTTAAGTAGTCCTTCGTCAGTAACATGCCTGATGTTCATCAGATTGTCTTCTGCCTCGGCAATATAACAAAGCACATGAATGTCCTCTGGCCTGATTTTTACGAAGAGATCATATTCCAATATCTCACCCATACATAAACCTCATAGCAAATCTGCGGCCAGACTTGCAAGTTCTGATCGCTCACCTTTCATCAGAGTGATGTGGCCTGCGAGTTCTTTGTCCCTAAATCTTGACGCCGCATATGTCAAGCCATTGCTGTAAGCATCGAGATAGGAATTATCTATCTGGTAGGGATCACCGATAACGACGATCTTGGTATTCTCCCCCACCCTCGTTATAATCGTCTTGATTTCATGCGGAGAAAGGTTCTGAGCCTCATCAATTATGAAGTACTGGTTAGGTATTGACCTCCCCCTAATATAACTTAGGACCTCAACTTCCAATTGTTCTCTCTTCTTCAAGAATGAGTCCATGTCCATATGGCGATTGCTGAACAACAAATAGAGATTGTCGTAAATTGGAGTCATCCATGGATCTATCTTCTCCTCCATCGAGCCAGGAAGATAACCTATATCCTGTCCCATCGGGATAATAGGCCTTGCAACAAGCAATCTCTCATACTTCTTTTCATCTACAACCTTCCTCAGACCACAAGCAAGCGAAATCAGCGTCTTACCAGTTCCGGCAATTCCTGGTATAAAGACGACCCTCACCCTATCGTCCAAAAGCAGTTCCATGGCCATCATCTGTTCGTAATTTCTGGGCTTTATCCCCCAGTTGCTTGTATCCATTGTGACTTCAAGAGGAACTATCATTTCGCCGTCGGGAGTTACCCTTCCGAATATTCCCTTTCCGAAGTCAACAAATTCATTTGCCCCAACGGAATCGGAGAGTTCATCCACCGAAAGCTCGTCCCTATCTATGAACTTGTCTCTAAGGGCTGAGTCGTCAAACGTGTGAACTCCTGAGAGCTTGTCGTCGATTTCAACTTTATCGTGAAGGTAGTCTTCAGCCTTCATCCCCATTATGTCGGCTTTGACTCGCATGTTGATATCCTTACTGACAAGTATCACAGGAAGTTTATCTACGAGTTCAAGTTCTTTCATATATAGAAGGATAGCGTTATCCTTGTACCCGCTTGCTGCAAAAGGCGGAAGCTGGCTCTTGAATTCATTGAAGACTGCTATTCTCAGCGTGCCGCCCGACTCCAGCCTAACACCCTCGGTCAGTCTGCCCTTAGATCTCAACGAATCGAGAAACCTGTTGACTTTTCTAGCATTCTGGCCAACAGATCCCGAGTTTTTTTTCAGCTTGTCTATCTCTTCAAGAACGGGAAATGGAATGATTAGATTGTTGTCCTCAAAATTGTCAAAACAGTATGGATCATGAACAAGAACATTGGTATCGAGTATAAAGTCTTTTATCAAACTTAACCCCTCCACTTCTTTTCGTATTTGACCATTTGAGATATGCCCCCGAGTCTTCTTGCCAATGCCAGAAAGACTTTTGCTGTTACCCTGGCATCGTCCATCGCCCTGTGAGTCGGAACATCTCTTATTCTCAACCTCTTCGCAATGCTCTTAAGACCATAAGGCCCTTCGGAAAAGACTTCATGAGCTATGTCAATAGTGTCAATGTAGTTATTTGCTAAGGGCAGTATTCCGGTTTCTTTCGATGCAATATCAAAAAAAGTCATGTCATTAACGATGTTATGACCTACAATCGTGGCTCCTCCAACGTAATTTCGGAATCTTGGGAAGACCTCTGCCATTGTCGGTTCATCTAACACATCCTCATTTTTCAGCCCGTGAATGCCTGTAATCTGCGCCGGAATCATTACAAGCGGATTCACGAGCGACTGAAATGATAGATTGTGCAAGATCTTGTTTCCATAGACCGGAATAGCTGCAATCTCAAGAATCCTATCCCCTTCAAGGGGACTGGATCCAGTTGTTTCTGTATCAATGACTAAGTAGATCTTTTTCATTTCTAAACCTCCGTGAAAATTTTACCATGAGACCGCTTATACTACCGGCTTCCTCTTTACTATACAATTGAGAGAGGTGATTCATTTGAAAGAACTTTCCGTTATCATCGAGCACACACTCGGAATTGAAGAGGCAATAAAGAGATTGAATAAGAAAATCGAAGAGCTGAAGAGTGAATATGAAGGGAAGTTCGCCCTTGACTCAACCTGGGAAGACGACTCCCTGAGATTCAGGTTGAAGGCGGCCGGAATGAAGACAGAAGGTTCTGTGAAGTTTGCCGATTCTACTGTTACGCTATCAGGAAAACTACCCTTAACGTTGGCTGCTTTTAGAGGAAGGATCGAAAGCACTTTGCGAGCTGAGCTTCTAAAAGTTCTATGTGACTGTGACTGAGAAGTGTCTGTAGATCTGCATAACCACAGCTCCTTTTCCCCTGACAGTCAGACACCTGTGGAGGAAATCGTTGAGGAAGCAATTCTTAAAGGACTGAAAGTTATAGGAATCTCCGACCATGATGATCTTGACGATTCCTTCCCTGATAGCTACAGGATGAAAGATCCTGAAATCTATTTGAGGAGCCTTTCTCGCATGAAAGAGAATTCAGTTATCAAGGTTCTGGCGGGTCTAGAAGTCGGGCTTCAGTCATGCGCAAAGACCTTACCTGAAGGTGACTTTGATTACTTCATTTACTCGGTTCACGGAATTCCCGGAATTAAAGACCTGACTTCCGGGGACGTTTGGACGCTTTATCTGGAAGAGGCAATCGAGGCGATTTCCGGTATCGACAGACCGGGTTTTTTCGGTCACATCGATTTTCTCAGAAGATATCTTCCCGGTCATAAAGCTCTTGACAACGAGGAACTTCTTTGCGAATTACTGAGGAAGCTCATAAGAGCCGGTATCGGAATTGAGATAAACACATCGGGTTGGCGTTATCCTTACAAAGAACCTTCACCGCAACGCTGGATTGTGGAGAAGTACTTTCTCTGTGGAGGGAAGTTTGTGACAATAGGTTCAGATTCTCATAGAAGGGAGGACGTAGGTAGTCACGTTTCCGACGCATTACTTCTGCTGAAGAGCATTGGATTCAAGGAGGTCTTTTACTGTGAAAAGATGGAATACAAACCCGTTGCGTTGACTATTTATTGAGAACTGCTTTTTTTGTTCCGCAAGAGATCTCTCAATTTGAAGAGATTCCCAACACGAAGTATCCTTGCCGAAAGAAAATACACTATTATTCCTGCAACAAGAGTCAACGAAGTCGAAATGAATCCGGTTCCAAATAAAGTCCTCCCAGCAATCATGACGCATGACATGACAAGCGAAGCAAGTATTATCTTCAAAATAGCAATAATCTTTTCTCTGTCGTATCCGCTCCACCTAAACAGTGCAACCGAAACGGTAACTGTGCCAACGATTCCGGCCACACTTGTTGCCAATGCAACGCCAAGCGGCCCAATTGTAAAACCAAGCAGAATATCTAGTGCTACATTGACGCTTACCATGATTGCGGAGATGATAGTCGGAGTTCTGGGACTCTTTCTCGCATAGTAAGCCCTTGATAAAACCCCATACGATCCATAGAAAGGCAATCCCAGAGTATATCCGTAAAGAAGAGACGTGGTAAACGCAGTATCGGATGGTGTAAAAGAACCCCTCTCAAAGAGAATCCGAACTATTCCTTCACCCAGGACCAGAAGACCCAGAGTCGAAGGTATGATAAGAAAGGCGAGCACAGTCAATGAGTCCCACAGAGCCTTCCTGAAACGGTCTCGCGCATCGGAACCGGAGAGTTTCGATAATCTTGGAAGTGCTACAGTGGCGACAGCAACGGCGAAGACGCCCAGTGGAAGTTGATAAAGCCTCTGAGCATACCCCAGGCTAGAGACTGCGCCTCGACCCAGTTCAGTGGATACTCTTACATCTACAAAGGAATTGATTTCGTTTATAGCCGGAGATACGGCCGAAAAAAGGAAAAGAATAAGGAACTCCCTTACATCACTTTTGCTGTATCCCGGTTTGAAGACAAAGCCCTTCGATTTGGCCGCCAGAGCTACAACAACCAATTGGATTACCCCGCCAGCCAGGAAACCTATAGTCGGTCCGACAATTGGTGGCGAAAACCTTTCTGAAAGCAGAATCCCTGCGATAGTTGAGAGATTTATGAACATTGGAGAAACCGCCGCAATGAAGAAAGCATCGAGACTGTTGAGAACTCCGCAGTAAACTGCCCATAGAGAAACAAGCGCTATGAATGGAAAGGAGATTCGAATTAATCTCGATGTCAGGTCCAATGCATCCTTATCGAAACCCCCGGCAAATACTGAGGCTACCCCCTCTGAAAAAACCATCCCTCCGGCGGAAATCGATCCAGCAACAATCACTACAAAGACAATGACAGTAGAAGCAAAGACAAAGGCCCTTTCTCTTGAAATCTTGAGCTTTTCGTTGAAAACCGGAACAAATGCCATGGTCAAGGCGCCGTCTGCGAATATCTTTCTGAGGAAGAAGGGGATCATTATTGCCACAAGATATGCATCATATTGAGCAGAAGTACCAAAGTAGTTTGCAAAGAGGGAGTCTCTCGCGAGACCCGTTAATCTGGATAACATAGTTGCTATGGCAAAGATAGCGGTGCTTCTCACAGTGCTTGCCGTCATAGAGACCTCCAGACAAGATTATAATACATGGAATGAGTCGGTGAGCAGCTTGTGCTCGTCGATACTCTCTAAGATGTTGAGTCGGGAAACTGTGATATACTGAACATGGCTTTTGTGAATGGAAAGAAGGAGGGAACGGCCAGACGGCTGAAGAAGATGAAAAAGGTAGCGCTAATTTTCGGGACGAGACCTGAAGCTGTGAAGATGGCCCCTGTGTATCTTGCTCTGAAGAATTCACCAATTAGACCGGTAGTTATAGCAACGGCACAGCACAGAGAGATGCTCGATCAAGTTTTATCCTTATTTGGCATAGAAGCGGATTTTGACTTAAACATAATGCAGGAGAGACAGTCACTGGCAGGCCTTACTTCAAGGTTGATAAGCAAACTCGAAGAGATTTACTCAGAGAACGTCTTCGATGCGACTCTGGTTCAGGGCGACACAACTTCTACGTTTGCAGGAGCACTTGTCTCCTTCTATCACAAGATTCCCGTAGGTCACGTTGAAGCAGGACTCAGAACCGAAAACATATATGACCCCTTTCCTGAAGAGATTAACAGAAGGCTAAACGGAGTCATCTCATCATTCCACTATCCCCCCACTGAAAATGCGAAGAACAACCTTCTGAAAGAAGGAGTTCCTGAAAACAAACTACTGGTAACTGGCAACACCGTGATTGATGCCTTGCTCTGGGTAACGGAGAATCGATCCGTACTCACTTCGAGTTTTAGAGAAGCACTCGGTGTAGAGGAAGATGAGTACATACTGGTAACCATGCATAGAAGAGAAAACTGGGGCGAGCCGATGCGACAGGTCATGAAAGCAATAAAGGACATACTTAAAGAGTTTCCGAAGATGAAAGTTGTATTTCCCGTTCACTTGAATCCCGCCGTAAGAGAGGTTGTTTATCCTGAGCTGGAGAAACATGACAGAATCGTCTTAACGGATCCACTCGATTATCTCCCTTTCGTATCGTTGATGGAAAAGGCGAGGATAATACTGACCGACTCCGGCGGGATTCAGGAAGAGGCTCCAGCTCTGGGGAAACCAACTTTGGTACTAAGAAAAACGACGGAACGACCGGAAGCCATAAAGGCAGGAACCGCGAAGCTCGTTGGAACAGACAGAGATTTCGTCTTCAATGAGACAGTCAAACTTCTAAGAGATTCTGATGAATACAGGCGAATGGCAAACGCAAAAAATCCGTTTGGAGACGGTACTGCATCAAAGAGAATCTTGAAGCATCTTTGCGAGAACCTTTAGATAATGCTCCCTACTCTAAGCTTTAGGCATCTCTCATTTTCAACTCCCAGAAGTATTCGTAAAGCTCCGATAGCGCGGAAAAGGCCGCCTCAAGGTGACCGACAAGTCTGGAGGATAGAAGAATCTCATCGATTTCGTGATTAGAGGCGATGTAGAAATCTCGATACTGAAGCCATTCGGAAAGGCTGTCAGACACTCCCTTCCTATTCCTCCTTCTCTTGTATTTCTCACCGAAGACAGAAAATTCGCTATCTCTCAGAACCTCTGTCTTTTCAACAAACCTTACAGGGTTTTTCTCGATCTCTTCAGAAAGCTTAACCATTGTCGCCCGGGAAGGCAGATAAAAACCCATTCCGTACCGGTACCAGTCTGGAAAAAGCTCGAAAAAGAACCCAGGAGAGTCTTTCCAGTTGGGTCCTGGAACTCTGAAAGTGAACCACATATTAGTTCGGTATGGTGGTTTTCCCTTGTTACGTCTCGCATCTCTGCTGATCCTGCTAATAGTCTTTCCCACCTGTGGTCTAACGTCTATAAATGGATCGATTCTCTCCATGGAAGGGCCTAGC
Organism: Mesotoga sp. H07pep.5.4; assembly: GCF_003664935.1. Taxonomy (NCBI): domain Bacteria; kingdom Thermotogati; phylum Thermotogota; class Thermotogae; order Kosmotogales; family Kosmotogaceae; genus Mesotoga; species Mesotoga sp. H07pep.5.4. The sequence goes on along the minus strand of NZ_JFHM01000006.1, from coordinate 147,849 downwards.
TGCTTTACAAGAGCTCTGAATGGCTCCAACAGTTCTATACGGTATCGATCCCTGTTTCTTTCCATCCATGATCGGTTGTTGTTAATCCCGAGATCTATCAAAAATGAAAGTGTCTCGCCGGAAAAACCTTCGAACCTCTTTTCACTCATTTTGCCTCCATTATCGGAACGGGAATATAACTACCATTCTCACAATAAAACACTTCTTTAATCCCCATTTGCCTAAGCAAAGAAAGCGCTTTCACAGTGAAATTTCCGATCTGTGAGGCCCTGTGCGAGTCTGAACCTACCGTAACAAAGCGGCCCCCCAGGTCTATATATCTCTCTATTACCCATGGCTGGGGAGAAGGGTCCCCAATTCCGTACATCCAGCCAGAGGTGTTCAACTCGAGTCCAACGTGATTCGATACAAGCTTCATCAGAAGCGTATCCATAAGCTGCCCAGGTTTGGGAGGCTTTGCTTTCGGGATATGCCTTCGCAGAAAATCAAGGTGACCAAAAAAGCCAGGTCTGTCAATGAGATCTACCGCACTGATAGCCTCTTGAAGGTATATATCCCAAGGGTTTTCAAGGGTCTTGAGATCGGGTCTCCCTGGAACGGTGTGAACAGAGTAGATGAAATAGTCCATTTCTTCACCGGGCCAGAGAATTCCTTCCGATTGCAGGCCAAGCTCAAGCCCGGCAAGAACCTTTATTGGATACTTTTCGCTTAAAGTTCTTATCTCTTTTAGATACACGCTTACTTCTTCGGGCTGAAGACAGACCTCTTGGGCTACATATGGATCAAAGTGATCGGAGATTCCGACTATCTGAAGACCTTCCTTCAATGCCGATTGTATTACCTCTTCCACGGTATTCCTTCCGTCGGAATACGTAGTGTGATTGTGAATATCTATCATACAACAACTCCACAATATTCACTTGCAAATCAGTCCGATAGCAATTGTACAGCTGCTCTCTTCTCTTTATCTGTGATATGCAAATATATACTAGTAGTGCTAAGATTTGCATGTCCCAGCAATTCTTGTACAATCTTTATACTTGCACCTTTTTGTAGAAGTTGTGTAGCAAAACTATGTCGAAATAAATGTGGATGTACTCGTTTTTCCGGATATACATATTTTACTTGTGTATTTAGTACTTTTGGAATTACGTTTCTTGCCATTGGCTCTCCCCGTGTTCCTATAAAGACGTGGTCTTCATACTCACTCACGGGAAACTCTCTTCTTATTTGGAGATACTCCTTCATAATGGAGAGAACCTGGTCGTTCATCGGTACTTCTCTATCTCTGTTCCCCTTTCCGCTCATGATCCTCACCGCCGGCGAATTGCCCATTCTGAGATCCCCGAGCCTCAATTTGCACACTTCGCTTACCCTCAATCCACAGAAGTACATTACTGCAACTATAGCCTTGTTTCTTTTGCCCAGGTTGGTACTTCTGAAGGAAGAAAGGATCTCCATGACCTCATCATGCGTTATGTAATCAGGGATTCTACGCCGTGTCTTCGGATTCTTGATCAGCTCGGTCGGAACCTTACCTACCGTTCCACTTATGTAGAGAAACGTGTAGAATGATCGGATCGTCGAAAGATTTCTGGCCACGGTAGTTGCAGAAGGTCTCTTCTTCGAATACTTCCCCTGAGAATACTCTTTAACGAACAGCTCGATGTCTTTTCTCTTCACCGACTTGTAGTCAATTCCACGCTCATTAAGAAAGAGCTCGAAATGATGGAGATCGGAAAGATAAGCGGCAACTGTGTTGGAAGACATATTTCTCACAAATTCCATGTTCTCTTTGAATCTCTCAACTGCTTCGGAAAAGTCCATTTTCAACCCCCAGATTATCATAAATATGAGTCATAATAGTCATTATGACTCATATTTCGTATTATAGCACATGGCTTTCTTCAATGCTACGCGTGTAAGCTCCATTCAATAGGAGTTACAGCGTGATACCTCTTAAAATGCTCTGTGTTGAATTTTTCTTCACTTCCGTATCTATTTATATTCTTGCCAGAAGAAACAAGCAATATGAGCCATTTAACGCGTGCGTGCCTGAACACCGCTTTCAAAGCGCGCTTTGATTTCGGATATTACAGGTCTGTATTTGTCGGCCAGTCGATATCTCTTTCCCTCGCGCAATACAAGCTCTTCTTTGATCCCGGAGTAGTGTTTCGAAAGAGCACCCATTATGGCACCCAGTGCCATAGGTCCTTTCACCAGTTCGCTCTCGTTTTCCTCCAGGAAACTGTTTATTCTGTCTACCAAGTCTTCACTCAACATGGGTGAATCGAGTAAGGAAAACAGCATCCCTATAGTGGGCAGCTTAAGTCTCTCCAGAATGAATTCTTCAAGTTCCTCTTTAGACCACTCTTTTTGAAGCGATATCTGGGGTTTTCTTGCCAGCTCCTTTTTGAAAGCTAATAGCATTAACTCCATAAATGATGATATTCTTTTGTCGTAGTTATCATCTGTGACAAGTATCGACGCGACTGAACTAACCGGAAGCTCGATTTGCTCGATCATTGAAAACAACATACCAAGACGCCCAACTGTAACAAATGGTCTCCCGAGATCGATCGCTTCGGGAAGGATTAGGAGAGCGTTTCTCGCAACTCCCTTGGCCTCTTCGAAATCAGTACAAATAATCGCCGAGACTTTGATCTGAATAGCCTCACCCACCTTCCAGATCCCCGTTATCTTCTCTCTTCCGGAGTACTTCACATAGTCAACGGAGAAACCCGATAGTTCGGCAAGCCTATTAACAAGATCGGCGTAGGCTCTTCCGAGACTCTCAGAATCGCCATCAAATGTAGGATAGGCTTCAAGTAGCCCCTCGATGTCACTGACGATGGATTCGGGAGAAGTGTACTTTGAAAGATACTCGCGAATGAATCTATTTCTACTTGATTGCTCCCCTCCATCGTCACTCAGCTTACCAAGTATTCTTACAACATCAACCGATGCAATTTGTGCTGGCATTGAATCACCTCTACAGATATACTATCACAAAAGCGTTCATATTTGATCTAAGCTTTATATACACAAAATATTTTATATAAACTATTATAGAACAACACGGATCCATACATAACCTATGCAAATATATATACAGTTACTTTCATCATATTCAGTATAGTATATTATTAAAGTATATACAACTAATGCAAGTATACGTCATACCTATTTGCGAGATCACTTACTTCATTGTAAGTGAAAGCAGGACTTGCTCCCGGCCTTGATACTACCATGGATGCAAGTAGATTTCCCAGTTTCAAGCACTGTGCCGGATCTTTTCCTGAAAGATATGCGTGCAAGAACCCTGCAATGAAAGAGTCTCCGGCGCCCGTTGTATCAATTACCTTCGCAGGAAGAGCAGCTTCTTCTGGGCCGTTCTTGATTTTCGATCCTCTCGCTCCTAGTGTTACGACAATTTCCTTTGGCTCTACGGTAAGCGAATGTTCAAGATGATTCCACTCGCTCTCATTAACGAACAGCACTTCACACCTTGCTGCAATAGCCGCAACTCCATTTGTCTTCTCAAAAGTGACGATGCCTCCAGGGTTGTATGAAAACCTTACTTCGCCAGTTTTGCCTACAAACCTTTCAATCTGATCGGGAGTTACACCTCCAAAGTGGTAGAAGTCGAACCCATCTTCAATCGGGTACGCTTTTTCGTTAACTCCCCTGTACGTGAAGAGATGCCTTTGTCCATCTTTAGAGATCGCTGAAAAACAGAAGCCCGTCTTTCCATTCAGCTTTAAAAGATAATCGATGTTGAGGCCTTCTCTTTTCAGCAATTCAAGCGCCATCTCTCCAAAAAAGTCGCTCCCAACCGCACCTTGCAGATAGATGCTCTTCCTTAGCCTGCTTAACATTATTGATGTGTTCGAGGCGCTTCCTCCGATGGCAAAGCTCATCTCGCTGATCCTGTTTTCTTCATTATTCCCGCTTTCACTTATGAATGCGCTTAGGTCTATGTTCACATTGCCAACAATAGAAATCTTCATGCGACCAACCTCATCTTTCCAGTAGTTTTTACTTTGCCCACCTTCATGATTATAATTGTATATGAGTATACACATAACATACTTAGGAGGTTTCCGATATGCTTTCGTTTCCAGACGGTTTCATGTGGGGTGTTGCAACGGCCGGCCATCAAATAGAAGGGGGCAATGTATTTTCTGATTGGTACGCATGGGAACATCAAGGTAAGGTGAAAAATGGAGACACATCCGATGTCGCTTGTGGGAGTTGGGAGCATCTCGAAAGAGATTTGGAAGCTATAAAGGCTTTGGGTGTGAATGCGTACAGGTTTTCAGTTGAGTGGGCGAGAATCGAACCCAAAGTCAACAGATTTGAAGACAGTGTAATAGAAAGATATAAAGATTTCGTAACGATGCTAATTGAAAACGGAATACAGCCCATTCTCACTCTCAATCATTTCGTGCTTCCCCAGTGGTTCTCTGAAATTGGGGGTTGGGAGGACAGAGAAAATCTACCTTACTTTCGCCGTTTCGTCTCGACAATCGTCTCATCTATGGGTGAGAATGTTCATTACTGGGTGACAATAAACGAGCCGAATGTTTATGCGGTAATGTCATACCTCATGGGAGAATGGCCCCCGGAAATAAAAGACATGGGGAGAGCGATGAGGGTTCTTGCAAATCTACTTTACGCTCATAGTGAGGCTTATGATGTCATAAAAGAGTCCAATCCCCTCTCTATGGTGGGCGTGGCAGTAAACATGATTCCTTTCTTTCCTCTGAGAACGTTCCACCCTGGAGACAGAATTGTGTCCAAGTATCTTGACAGGGTTTACAACTACAGCTTTCTGGACAGCCTGAAGAATGGAAAGATGGTTAAACCTCTCGGAACCGGAGAAGCAGTATCGGGGATATCCTCAAAACTAGATTACCTCGGAGTAAATTACTACACCCGAATGTTTGCTAAGTATGCAAAACCGCTTCCCGAGATCGTTGTCGGAGATGAATTTGAAAAGACAGAGATGGGTTACGAATTCTTTCCGCAGGGAATTGAAGACGTAGTACTGAAGGCCTACAAGAGGTATGAATTACCGATCATAATCACAGAAAATGGTATCGCCGACGGTACAGACAAGAGAAGATGGGAATACATAGAAACGGCCCTAAAAAGCCTTAGAAGCGCAATGGATAAGGGTGCCCGAGTGTTTGGGTACATCTACTGGTCTTTAATGGATAATTTCGAATGGAAGGAAGGTTATTCGATGAAGTTCGGGCTTTACGAAACGGCGCGGGAAAATCTAGAACTAAGACCCCGTGGTAGTGCCGACAAGTTCAGGGATTTCATTCGAGAGAGCCTCTCCTGACAGAAATGAAAGATCTGAGAGCGAACGGCCAAGTCGGACTATGCTCGATGCGTAGAGATATGAACAACCGGAACTCTAAAGGAGCTAATGCTTCCGAGTCTAATAGCGATTGGGATTACGCTTCCTGCTGCATTCATAGGTGGATTACATGCCCTCGGCGGTTTCCTGGGTGGTGCGATCCTCTCCGGATTGTCCGACGCGCTCTTGATATCTAACAGTGGAGAAATGTGCGGCAACTCAAAGAAATTTACCGGGGATGGAGCCTTCTGTGGAAAGGGTTCCGACGCACACAAAGCGGCTGTCAATGGTGACACCGTCGGAGATCCCTTCAAAGACACTGCCGGTCCCTCGCTTAACATGCTAATAACGGTTATCTCGCTCGTTGCCTCTTTGATGAGCCCGCTTGTTATTCTTTATGCTGTCTTCAAATAACAGGCAATTAAAACAAAAGGCGGGGAACCCCCGCCTTTTTTCCTTTTCCTGAATATCTATAAAAGCGCAATCAATAACTTCTCAATCCCCTGCTTTTTCACCGCCGATACGACAAATACAGGCGGGTAGACTCCCAGTGAAGCCAATTCAGCTTTAATTGACTTCTCGGCTATTATCTGCTGGCTCCTTGAGAGCTTGTCGGCCTTAGTAAGGACTAGAATAAAAGGTATAGCATAGTATGTAACCCATTCGAGCATCTGAATATCGGCCGGCTGCAATGGATGCCTTATATCGACAAGAACTACGACGAGAGAGAGCTCTTCTCTTGATTCAAAATAATCGATAATCAACTTCTTCCATTTCTCTCTCTCCGTCATTGAGGCTTTTGCATACCCGTAACCGGGCAGGTCCACAAAGTAGATCTCTCGATTTACGCCATAGAAGTTGATCGACCTGGTCTTTCCGGGAGTCGAGCTCGTCTTCGCCAGCTTCCTTCCAAACAACGAATTAAGGAGAGAAGACTTACCGACGTTAGATCTACCGGCAAAGGCGATTTCTCTTCTAAGAGGAGGGGGGTATTCACCCTTAGAAAAAACCGTCCTCACTAGCTCAGTGCTCTTTACCGTCACCGGGGATCAGCGCCTCCTTCAGCACCTCTCGGATGTCCTCGACAAAGACGAACTCCAATTTTGACTTTATTTCATCGGGGACTTTTTCGAGATCTCGTTTGTTGGCCAGCGGGATTAGAACCTTTTTCATCCTTGCCCGATAAGCTGCCATCAGTTTTTCTTTCAGACCTCCAATCGGCAGTACTTTACCACGAAGAGTAATCTCCCCCGTCATTGCGATATCATTTCTCACCCTTCTTCCAGTAACGGCAGAGACAATCGCCGTGGTGAGAGTTATTCCTGCACTGGGGCCATCTTTTGGAACGGCTCCTTCCGGAACATGAATGTGGAAGTCTTTCTTTTCGAAAACCTCTGAGAACCTCTCATCATCGCAGAGCTTTCTGGCCAGCGATGCCGCTATCTGTGCCGACTCCTTCATAACATCGCCCAACTGACCCGTAATGATCGTCTTTCCCTTTCCTGCAACGGGCAAGACCTCTATGTACATAATTTCTCCTCCCACTGAAGTCCAGGCCAGACCAGTCACGACACCAACCTCGGGATGCTTTCTGAAATCGCTCTCTTTGAAAAGCGGCGCCCCGAGAAACTCACCGAGTTCATTCACGCCAACAGAGATCGAATCGCTGCCTTCTGCAATCTTAAGCGTCGCTTTTCTGATTATCTTCGCAAGATTTCTATCGAGCTCTCTGACTCCTGCCTCTCTTGTATAATCTCTTATCACATCCCTCACTGCCGCAGGCGTTATCCTGAATTTGCTTGAATCCATGTTGTACTCTTCCAATAGCTTTGGAAGAATGTGATCCCTTGCTATGTGATACTTCTCCGATTCCGTGTAACCTGGAATCTCAATTATCTCCATCCTGTCCTTGAGCGCAGCAGGAATTGAATAAAGAACGTTAGCGGTGGTTATGAACAACACTCTCGAAAGATCAAAGGGCACTTCCAAAAAGTGATCGGTAAAATTGTTGTTCTGTTCTGGATCAAGCACTTCAAGAAGAGCGGAGGCCGGATCACCCTGAAAGCTGATCCCCATTTTATCGACTTCGTCAAGGACAATTACCGGATTTCTTGTCTTCAGCTTCCTTATCATCTGCATTATTCGTCCTGGAAGCGCCCCAACGTAGGTACGCCTATGGCCCCTTATTTCCGCCTCGTCTCTCATCCCTCCAAGAGAGATTCTGCCGAACTTCCTGCCCATTGCTTCAGCGACCGACCTTCCAAGTGAGGTCTTTCCAACCCCCGGAGGACCTACAAGACATAGAATTGGAGCCCTGAGATTCTTTGAAAATCTCCTGGCAGCAAGAAACTCGAGTATTCTTTCCTTAACATCCTCGAGTCCATAGTGGTTGCTGTCAAGAGTCTTTCTAACATCTCTGATCACTATTTCGTCGTCGGTCTCTTCTTGCCAAGGAAGATTCAACAACCAGTCAAGATAAGTTCTTACAACTGTCGCTTCCGGAGAGTAAGGAGACATCTTCTCAAGTCGTGATATCTCCTGTTCCGCTTTTTCTTTAACTTCCTGCGGAAGCTCCCCTGACTCTGCCTTGTTCTTTAGCTCTTTTATTTCCTCATCTTCTTCGCCCTCTAATTCCTCTTGAATAGCTCTCATTTTTTCCCTGAGATAGTATTCCTTCTGTCCTTGCTCGATCTTTTCCTTAACCCTTTTATCCAGCTCTTCTTCCAGAGAGAGAATTTCTATCTCCCTTGTGAGTAGTTCCATCAGGGTGTTGAGACGATCCTTCGCTTCAATCTCCTCGAGAAGCCGCTGTTTCTCTTCAAGCGAAAAAGGCATCATCGAGGAAACGAAATCTCCAAACTTGTCCGCATCAGATGTGTCTTCTAGAGCCATTATTGCTTCGTCGGGAAAACGCCTGCTCATTGAGACATACCTAAGCGCAAGTTCTTTCACCTTTCTTACTAGCGCCTGAAGCATCTTGCTCTTTCTACCCTTTCCCTTTAGTTTTTCGACCACGACAATCAGTGAATTTTCCTTTTCTTCAACTGAAACCAACTTCGCTCTTGTCAAGCCTTCAACAAGTATCTTGTAATTTCCGTCGGGCATCTTCATGAGCTGAACAATTCTGGCAATTGTGCCTATCTCGAAAAGCTCTTCAATTTCCGGGTCCTCTTTCGTAATATCCCTTTGAGATACGAGAAAGACCATCTGATTGAACTTACCAATTGATTCTTCCAGAGCGGCCAGCGACTTTTCACGCCCCACATACAACGGCATAACTGCCGAAGGATAGACAAGCATGTTTGTTCTCGTGGGAATCACTGGCAGCTTTTCCGGAATTTCTATCTTCCGTTCGCTACCAACGGCCGCCTTTTCCAGTAATTCAAATTTCTGAGCCATCTATTCACCTTCCCTTCTTTCATCTTCATTAATTATCATAACCAGACGATTCAAAAGTGTCGTCATTTTACGACCATGAGGCTCTATTCTCATGCTTCGTTTCGACTCGTCACAGTGCTCCAACCTTACAATCAGGTAAGGTTGAGAGACATACTTGACATAAAGCTCAGGCCACTCCACCGCCACAACAGTGTCCAGGTCCACCAAGTCGTGAAGTGCAAGATCTAACATCTCTTCTTCGCTATCAACCCTGTAAAGGTCTACATGAATAAGACCAGGCCTCTCCACTTGCACCGGGTTTTCATTGTTCTCTTTTCTTGATGATCGTCGCGGGTAGGAGTTGACAATATTAAAGGTAGGACTCCTAACGTAGTCGCGATCGATACCCAATCCATCGGCCATCGACTTAACAAAAGTTGTCTTCCCGCTTCCAAGGTCGCCAAAGAGGAGAACCGTCTCTCCTCCTTCGAGCATCTCTCCTATTTTCTTAGCAACTCTCTCGAATTCCCTCAGATCTAATTCGCCCAATTCATAGATCTCTTCAGCGCCTCTTTCCACCTTCTGAACTCTTCCTCCATTCTGTCACCCGATGGTTCAAACACCACCTCGCTGATTCTTTTATTCTTAAGACTCTCGAGATCCCATAAGCCTGTGCATATTCCTGCAAGCATTGCCGCTCCAAGCGCTGTTGTCTCCTTTATGAGAGATCTGTCGACGGGAATGTTCAATACATTTGCCTGCATTTCCATGAGAAGATTGTTTCGGGTTACCCCTCCATCCACGAGTAGCTTATTCAATCTAATACCCGTTTCCTCTTCCATCAAATCTAGTATTTCCCTTGTCCTGAAGGCAATGTATTCAAGGACCGCTCTTACAATATGAGCCTTCCTCGTTCCTCTAGTTAGACCGATCATCATACCCCTGGCGGAAGAATTCCAGTAGGGTGCTCCAAGACCTGTAAGCGCTCCGGAAAAGAACACACCACCATTATCGGCGACTTCTCTGGCAAGAGACTCGGTTTCGGAAGGAGCGTCGATTATTCCAAGTCCGTCCTTCAGCCAGCTTATCAAAGCTCCAGTAGCAAATATCGACCCTTCAACAGCGTAAACAATTTCCTCCTTGGACTTCCATCCTATAGTGGTTAGCAGACCGTGTTCAGATATCTTTGGCTTCTTCCCTGTGTTCATCAAAATGAACGAGCCCGTTCCGTAAGTGCATTTTGCGTCGCCAGTCTGAAATGCAGTTTGCCCAAAGAGCGAAGCCTGCTGATCTCCAGCCATTCCACCTATTCTCGGACCATATATCGAAGGGCCGAGGAGCTTACAGGACTCAACGACTGTTGGCAGATATTCCTCTTTCACACCAAAGAGATTGAGCAAATCATTATCCCATTTCAGCTCTTCTATATTAAATAGCATTGTTCTTGACGCATTAGAGAAATCACACACATGAAGATTCTCCCTCGTTAGATTCCATACAAGCCACGAGTCTATCGTTCCGAATCTCAATCTTCCCCTATTTGCTGCATCTCTAACGGCAGGCACATTCTCTAGCAGCCATTCCATCTTTGTGGCGGAAAAATATGGATCCGGTTTGAGTCCAGTCTTCCGTCTAATTAACTCTCCATAAGAGCTTTCTATCTCTTTACATCTACCGGCAGTTCTTCTGTCTTGCCAGACTATGGCATTGTAAAGCGGTTGATCCGTGAGAGCATCCCAGGCAACAACTGTCTCCCTCTGATTTGTGATACCTATAGCCGCTATCTCCCTGAATGAAATTCTTGCATCTGAGACCACTCTCTCAATTGTGCTCATAGTACTGAGAATAATGTCTCTAGGATCATGTTCCACCCATCCCGGTTTAGGATAGATCTGCTTGAATTCCTCCTGCGCAACCGCAACTTGATACAGCTCTTGATCAAAAAGGACCGCTTTGCTGCTACTTGTTCCCTGATCGATAGCAAGAACGTAATTCATCAAACCCCTCCTATTTAAAAAGACGTCTCGTAAAAACAATAGCATCTTCGGGACAAAGCTCGTGACAGACGTAACATGTTATGCACTTGTTGTAGTCTATGGCAAATCTGTTTATGTCAATAGCTTTTGCTGGACACGCGTTTTCGCAGACACGACAGCTCCTGCATCTTTCTCTATCTATCTTCGGAAATTTCGTAACTATTCTTCTCAGTATAGCTGCGCCATAGACACCAATGAAGTTAGTTTCGGGAAGAAGGAGCTTGTCAGGATGTACTTCGTCACCAACTACATCATAGTCACCGACCAGGCCTCTGTCTCTCGCTATTTGCAGTATCGGAACTTTTGAATGGTTGACGCCAAATAATTCCGCTATAGCATCGTCCAGTGCAAAAACATCTCTTGACATCCCAATTATTCCTGGTTTGATAATCCTACCGTTCGAGGGACCGTTACCGTCCATCCCATATATACCATCAATTACGGTTAGATCTGCCCTCAGATGAACGGCGAGATCTAACAGCATCTTCGAAAACTCCTTCATGTTTCTGACTCTGAAATGCCAGCCCTGTTTCTTTGCACCAGGAACACATCCAAAAAGGTTCTTCACCCCTAGTGTAACCCGAGTTAGTGCATGAGTCTTGAGCTTAGGGAGATTTATCAGGAGATCAGTTTCAAGAACTGGTTTAGAAATAAGGAAACTCCTGTACGTTCCTTCGTCAAAGACGATTTGAACGGGGTCATCAAAATCCAGCAGAGGTATTCCCAACTCCTTGCACACTTGTGAGATTCCAGAAGCATATCCCGCAACAGAAGTGCTTACGCTAGCGGGAGAATCCCCAACGCTCACCTCCGCTCCTCTTCCAAGAAATAATTCTGCAACTGCTCTAACAAACAAAGGGTTCGTGGTTACACAACTTTCCGGTGATCTTGCCGATAGAAGATTGACTTTTAGAAGAACCTTCTTTCCCCGGAGAGTCTCGTCGAAACCGATCAGATCTAGCCCCTCACTGATCTTCTCCCTGCACTTTTTGTATTCTGGACTGCTTAGGATTGCTACCCTTTTCGTTTGGCTCCCGTTTCCCATATATTATCCTCTTCTTTTTCCTTCTATCGTCAACAATGCATGATACTCCTTCGGGTAACTTCACTTCGGAAGAACCCAGAGTCTCTACGATGACTTCTTCGGGAATAGAGGTAATGGCCCAGAGATCTGTAAGATAAAGCCTCTCGCCCGATCTGATCGGTGCTTTCTGAATCGCTGATTCAAGGGCCTTCCTATAGCGTTCCGTTATTTCCTCTTCGGAATGGTTTACTTTGTCATCCACTGTGGATCACCTCATAGAAATTATACTCTATTGACCGCCTACAAACTGGGAAGAAAGCGTAAAGGATCTTCTGATTTCTTCGCACTTCCAACTTGACATCCTTTCCGAAAGAGATCCTTTCGTTATAGAATGAGAAGAGGGGGAAGTCATTTGGAATTTGTAGTGATAGACACAGAGACAACCGGGATGAATCCATACCGAGGAGCCAAACTCATCGAGGTGGCTGGCGTTCGTGTGAAGAACTGGGAACTATGCAGAGATGACTTCTTTGATTCTCTCATTGATCCCGAATGCATAATTCCAATAGCAATAACTGCCCTTACTGGAATAAGCAACTTGACCGTGAAAGGCAAGTCAACAGTTTGCGATGTTCTCAGAGGCTTCTATTCTTTTGCTGGAGATGCAACGCTAATAATTCACAACGCCCCTTTTGATCTTTCCTTTATCAACTTCTATGGTGATAAATGTGGACTGGGTAAGCTTCGCAACCAATTTATCGACACAATAGAAGTCTCAAAGGCCGTCTTCAGATATGGGAGAAACAACCTTGACATTCTTTTGGCAAGACTGGGTATTATACCTGAATCGAGACATAGAGCATTAGGTGACGCACTGGCAACTGCCGAGGCCTTCGTTGCGATGTTAAATAGAATTGGTACAAATAGCGTTACCCGTTTCATAAAGAAACCCAACATTTAACACATTTCACTTTCGTCAAACCTTAAGTTCCTTTGAATTCTGAAAGTCTCTCAGGAACTCGTGCTTAGACAACCGCTATCACTTCCCAAGAAAATAACAAAACTTCCCCACTGAGATAATCATAGGGCGTCTATTTTTGAAATAACAACATATTGTGGTACAATCAACTTTAGACACAATTTGTGGGGATATTTCATTATCATATTTATGGAGGTATCGTGATGCTTAATGTGAGAAAGAGAAACGGGGCCATAGTAGGCTTCGATCTAGATAAGATAATCAACGCTATGAAAAAAGCATTCGATGCAACGGAAACCCATTATAACGAAGACATACTTGAGCGGGTTGCGTTGAGGGTTGTGGCCGATTTTCAGCCTAAAGCCACGGATAATCTAATCGACATCGAAGATATTCAAGACTCCGTAGAAAGAACGCTTGAAAGTCTTGGATTCACAGATGTTGCCAAATCTTACATTCTTTATAGGCGACACCGTGAAAAACTGAGAGAACTCGATTCCTCGATGCTTGACTTTTCGAAAACAGTTAATAGCTATCTAGACATGCTTGACTGGCGAGTTCACGAAAATTCCACTGTGACCTACTCAATAGGCGGGCTGATTCTTCACAACAGTGGAACGGTAACTGCCAATTACTGGTTGAGAGAAATATACGATCCTCAGATTGGCAATGCTCACCGTGAGGGAGACATTCACATTCACGATCTTTCAATGTTGTCGGGCTACTGCGCTGGCTGGAGTCTTAAGCAATTAATAGAAGAAGGCTTGGGCGGGGTGACAGGAAAAGTTTCTTCATCACCGGCAAAACACCTATCAACCCTGGTGAACCAGATGGTAAACTTCCTCGGAATACTCCAGAATGAATGGGCAGGCGCTCAGGCTTTCTCTTCTTTCGACACTTATTTGGCGCCATTTGTGAAAATTGACAACCTTTCTCTCAAAGAGGTGAAGCAAAACATCCAGTCCTTTGTCTTCGGAGTAAATACTCCTTCGAGATGGGGAACGCAGGCACCCTTTACAAACATCACGCTGGACTGGGTAGTCCCGACCAAATTGAGGACACAGCCTGCAATTGTTGGTGGGAAGGCCCTGGACTTCACATACGGAGATTGTCAGGAAGAGATGCGCATGATAAATCGCTCCTTCCTTGAAGTTTTGGACGAAGGAGATGCTAACGGCCGGGGCTTCCAGTATCCGATACCAACCTATAATATTACGAAAGACTTCGATTGGGAAGATGAAGACGCAAAGCTTCTTTTCGAAATTACCAGCAAATACGGTACCCCGTATTTCCAGAACTTCATCAACTCTGATTTGGATCCCGATGACGTAAGAAGCATGTGCTGCAGGCTTCAGCTTGACAAGAGAGAATTGAAAAGAAGGGGCGGAGGTCTATTCGGCTCAGACGAATTTACTGGATCGATTGGAGTTGTAACGATCAACCTTCCGAGAATCGCATATTTGAGCAAGAACGAAGAAGAGTTCTTCGCAAGACTTTCAAAAATGATGGACCTCTCGAGTAGGAGTCTCGAAATCAAGAGAGCAGTAGTCGAGAAATTGAATAACGAAGGTCTCTATCCATACACGAAGAGATACTTAAAGAACTTTGACAACCATTTCTCAACTATAGGCTTGGTGGGTATGAATGAAGCGAGCTTGAATGCGAGGTGGATAAAAAAGGCGATTTCAGAAGAAGAGGGCTACCAGTTTGCACTTAGGGTTCTGGACTTTATGAGAAGCAAAATGATGGACTATCAGGAGGCAACTGGCCATCTCTATAATCTTGAGGCAACTCCGGCAGAATCAACTGCCTACAGGCTGGCTAAGACAGACAAGGAAAAGTTCCCTCAGATCATTACTGCTGGAAAGGAGAATCCGTATTATACGAATTCCTCGCACCTTCCCGTTGACTACACTAGAGACATTTTCAGTGCACTAGACCTCCAGGAAGAGCTTCAACAGAAATACACGGGTGGGACAGTCTTTCATTCCTTCCTTGGGGAGAGAATTTCAGACTGGGAAACTACAAAGCAGCTTGTAAGAAAGATAGCGGAGAATTACAAAATTCCGTACTTCACAATTTCACCAACCTATTCAATATGTCCGGACCACGGGTACATAAGGGGAGAACACTTTACCTGTCCCGAATGCGGAAAGCCAACTGAGGTTTACTCAAGAATAACGGGGTATTACCGACCTGTACAAAACTGGAATACTGGAAAGCAAGAAGAGTTTAAGACACGGGAAACTTACCGAGTGGGGAGAGAAAGAGTAGATGAATTTCGCAGGAATAGAGAGCGTAAGCCTAGTGGACTATCCGGGGAAAGTAGCCCTGACACTGTTTACCTCAAGTTGTAATTTTGATTGTGCTTACTGCCACAATTCAGAATTAAAGAAAAGGGTTCAGGAAGAATTGGCGGAATCGGAAGTTTTCGATTACCTCGACAAAAGAGGAAAGCTTTTGGACGCAGTGGTCATAACCGGAGGTGAGCCAACCCTGAGAGCCAATGAACTGTTACCGTT
The DNA here is from genome assembly GCF_003664935.1 of Mesotoga sp. H07pep.5.4. Taxonomy (NCBI): domain Bacteria; kingdom Thermotogati; phylum Thermotogota; class Thermotogae; order Kosmotogales; family Kosmotogaceae; genus Mesotoga; species Mesotoga sp. H07pep.5.4. The sequence continues at coordinate 132,542 of NZ_JFHM01000006.1, read as the reverse complement.
TATGCGGAGGCTCAAATCACGGTTTCCAGAAACCCTTCTTAAGATCGACACGAACGGCTGGAATGCTGAAATCCTGCAGGAGTTTCTTAAGATCGTTGACTATGTTGCGATCGATTTGAAGTCACTCCACTACGAAATCTTTTCACCTGTGAATCTGAGAGAGATCGAAGACAGCATAGAAATAGCGAAGGGATTCGCAAATCATGAGATAAGAATTACAATGTTCCCCGCATATCTTCCCGAAGATGATTTTGAAGAGCTATCTAGAATCTGTGGAGGAGCATCGTTGGTTTCAGTTCAGCAGTACAAACCAGTTGCCGGCTTGTGTGAAACGCCGCCGTATCCCTCAAGCGTTCTTAAAAGATTTGCCGACCTGATTTCTGATCATGCGCAAAAAGTAATAATCAGAGAGTAAAGAGATTCTAGTGCAGAGCAACCGGCCGCGTACAGCGGCCGGTGCTTTTCTATTGCATTTTCAAGCTATTTGCTCGAATAACGAATATTCGACTCGTCTAGTTCAACTCTAGATAGAATTTGAATCCACTTCCTCCAAAGAATAATTGAGGTTCTACCGCAACACCAAGCGGTGTCTTCCATTCGAAACCGATTCCAACAGACATCCCAAGAGTTTCATTGTCACCGAGAGCTCCCATGAGGTAGAGCTTCGGTATAAAGACGCTCATTTCATCGGAAGAGGAGATACCAAAACTCTCGGTAAGAGGGACTCCGGCCTCCAGTATTTCTAACAGGAAGAATCTCGGATTGAAGGAATAAGGTTCCCACCCCTTGAGATCAAGATTACCGCCGAGATAAAACTGTTTCGTCACGGGCGCCTGGCCGAAATAAGTTAATCCTGCCATTGTATCGCTTTGGACGTAAATTCTACCGATTATTCTATACCAGTAAGTGAGTGAAGCTTTCTGATTTAGGTAATTGATTCCTTTTCCGAACCCGTAGGAGAGGGTAGTCTGACCATAGAAATTCCCTCTTTTCTCTTCATAATTCTCCTCGTCTCCAAACGCGAAGGCCCCTGAAAGGATTGATAGCGAGTAGTTATTCAACGGTGTAGCATCGAACGTTGCCTTTTCATATGCGTAAGATATCCCGACAACTAAGTCTTCGAAGGGATAGGTTGTTCCAGCACCAAATGAGTCCAGCGTAAGAATCAAATCGTCCCTCCAGGGAACTTCTCTGAACAGAGTCAGTTCCAAGAAAGGATCTAACCCGCTTCCAAAGGCACTGAAGGTGCTTGCACCCAAAGTAAGGCCGCCCCAGAAGAATTGAGGTTTGGGAAGAACCCCCAGTAGTTTTTCATCGGTAAATCTCAGGAACCTGATACCTCCATAGAGGTTGACACCTGAACCCAAAAAACTCTTATCTCCAACCCCCAATGCCAGATACTCGCCAAAGTACGGGTAGATAGTGTTGCGCTCTTGAACTGAAATTATTAGTTTGTAGTCGCCATCGACATCATTCAGCTGGAGGTAGACATCTGTGAAAAGCCCGCAATCCTCAAGATTTCTCTTCGCCCTGTAAACTTTCTCGATATCCAGCTCTTCACCAATCTGTAGCCCCGAGATGTTTATTACTACTCGCGGGTTTGTTTTATGAACTCCTGTAACCTCTATCCCCACAATTCTGTCCGCACCAAAAGCTGTCAATGAAAATAATAAGAGCACTGTTGCCAGAAGTACTCGCTTCATATCATCACCTCACTTCAGCAGCTCATTGACTTTGATTACAGCTTCATCAAAAGCTGGTTTGGGTTCCGAAACGCCTTTCCTTACCTGTTCCACTGCGTTGTATAGAATATTTCTGATCTCGATAATGTTCGTGTGTACTGGTCTTGGCCTCGCAAAAACGACTGATTCTATAGGCGCCTTCAACTGCGGGAACCTCTGCCAGATAAGCTGAATCTCCAGAGAATCCATAGCCGACTTGAGAACAGGCATGTATCCAGTCCCCTCATACCAGAACAAAGTGTTCTTTTCCGAGACCATCCACTTGATGAAGGTCCATGCAGCCTTAACCTTCTCCTCCGAAAGTCCCGACATGATGGAAAGCGAACCACCACCGAGTGTTGTTGCCTTCAGCTTTCCTTCAGGAAGCGGAGCTACCCCTAAATCCCAAGGGATGTTCTCCAGTGCATAACGGATTCCTCCACTAGTCATTGGCCCCATTGAGATTCTACCCATTGTGAATGACTGGATACCTTCATCGATTGTTAAATCTGCTGGGGAAAGACCCTCTGCAAACCAGCGTCTCCACGTTTCCAAAGCTTCGATTCCTTCGGCAGAGTTGATGATGCACTCAGTCATGTCTTCATTGAAAATCTCTCCACCATTTTGCCAGACTAAAGGTTCAAACTGGTAAAACATGGTGTCTACTCCCCACAAAAGACCGTATTGAGAAGGCCTGGAATCTGATGATTTTCTGATTGTAAGCTTTCTGGCATACTCCTCCAGTTCTTCCCAGTTTTTGGGAGGTTTATTGGGGTCTAATCCAGCTGCTTCGAAGTGGTCCTTGTTGTAGAAAAGCATTAAAGCACTTATGTTGAAGGGCAATGCATAAGGTTTACCATCGCGAATTATAGTCTGCCAGAAGCTTTCGACGAAATCTTCTGCACTGAGTGTGGGATCATTTGAAATCAGATCTGTAAGATCTTGTAACGATCCATCTTTGGAGAAAATTTGGATATGTTCAATGTTTACCTGTGCAATATCCGGACCCTTTCCTGCTAGCAGAGCAGCTTTCAACTTTGTTACAGTCTCATCGTATGAACCCTGAAAGATTGCCTTCACTTCGATGCCGTCATTAGACCTGTTAAAATCCGCAACGAGCTTATCGATTATTGGTTTCTGATAATCGGACATCGAGTGCCAGAAAGTAAGTGTCACGGCTCCCAACCCAGTAAGCGAGAAAACTAACAAGGCAAATACAGTAATTATTCTTTTCATCTTTTCCTCCTTTTCACTATCCTTTTAGTCCCGTAAGAGTTATTCCCTTAACGAACTGCCTTTGAGCTATGAAATACGCAATCATAATCGGAAGTGTAGCTACAACGGTGGCGGCCATGAACTCTCCCCACTGAATTCCCCCTTCTGATTTAAACATCGCGAGACCGAGCTGCACGGTCCTCATCTTCGGCTCACTTATTACCAGAAGCGGCCAAAAGTAGTTGTTCCACGACCACATGAACGAAAAGACAGCAATTGTTGCTATTGCCGGTTTGGTAAGTGGCAAAAAGACATTGACCAAAGTGCGTAGAGGACCACAACCGTCAATTGTTGCTGCGTCTTCCAGATCTCTTGGAATAGTTAGAAAGAACTGCCTCAGAAAAAAGATCGAAATAGCGGTCGAGGCATGAGGCAAAATCAATCCAAGATAAGAGTTGTCCATGTTAAGTTTCATGACGACCAGGTATTGAGGAATCATGACAACCTGCTGTGGAATCATCATAGTTGCCAGAAAAACATAGAATATCACATCTCTGCCACGAAACCTCATTCTAGCAAAAGCGAATGCTGCCAAGGAAGCCGTCAAGAGCTGCAAGAAAGTCGTTGCCAATGCTACAACAGTACTGTTTAAAAGATACCTAGCAAATGGAACTTTGGTAAAGACACTTACGTAGTTCTTCATTGTAAACTCTTTGGGTATCAGTGAAAACGGATCCCTAAGTATCTCCTTTAGATCTTTGAATGATGTCATAAAAGACCAGAAGAAGGGAAAGACCATTACAATGGCTCCCACCACAAGAATTACATACTTGACAGTTCTACCGACCCTTTTACTCATAATGAACAGTCCTCTCAATTGTTCTAACCTGAAATACAGTGAGCGAAATAACAAACAGGAATAGAACAAAGGCCATTGCAGCGGCATAACCGAATCGATAGTAAGAGAAGGCTTCACGATAGAGCCGAAAAACAACTACCGAAGTTGTGTTAAGTGGTCCTCCGTCGGGAGTCATAACCATTATCGGTCCAAAGACCTGAAAGGAACTTATGCTAAACATTATCAGAAGAAAAAATGTTGTTGGCGATAAGAGAGGAACGGTGATCTTCCTAAGCATCTGGAATTTGCTAGCTCCACTAAGCGAGGCTGCCTCATAGTATGTCGTTGGGATGTTCTGAAGCCCTGCAAGATAAACGACCATTGCGTATCCAATATTTTGCCATATTCCCATAAGGATTATCACAAAAAGAGACACACTCGGCCCCTGAAGTACTTTGGGAAGTGTAATTCCAGTCCAGTTCAGGAGGATCTGAAAAATCCCTTCTGGATTTGTCAACCAGTTCACGTATTCTCCTCCAAGCGATGCAATTATGTGATTCACATATCCCAGTTCCGTGCTGAACAGAAAACTGAAACCCATGCCTGCTGCAATTGGCGAAGTCACTACCGGAAGAAAGTAAATCATCCTAAAAAAGCCAATTCCCTTCATTGTGGAGTCGTTCAACAAGGTTGCTATGAGAAATCCTATAAGGAGCGAGAAGGGCAGCACGCCGAGAATATAGTAAGCAGTATAAAGCATGGAATCCCAGAATTCACTCGATGAGAGAATCTCTGAATAATTCCTGAGACCTACAAAGGTCATGTTTGGAGAAAGATCCCATTCGAAAAGGCTTATTGCAAATGAATAAAACAGTGGGTAAAGCATAAAGAAAGCTATTATAAGGCCCGCAGGCGCTATAAATAGGTACGGGATAAATTTCTTCACCTGTGTCTACCCCCAGAATCCTCTTCTCAAGAAACTACATCGGCAATACGACACCGTAGGGCTTAAAATCCTTGAACCTTCCTGAACAAACTCAATGAACATCTTACTCACAACGACAAATGTACCACCCAGTAGAGGAAGATAACCTCCTTCTATCTACAACAGGAAAGTACTCTTTCAGCTCTTCGAAAGCCTTTGGCACAAACTTTCTGTAATCACTTCTCTCGAAAAACTCAACAGTAGAGATCAATGGATTTCTGTTCGGAAAAAACTCATGGATCAAGACCTCTTTATTGCAAATTCTTCGACTCTCCTTGTAGAACTTTTCTCTACCTTCACGTTTATGACCGTGAGTGACATAAGAGGCAACAAGAAGATCAAAACTGCTGTCCTCAAAAGGAAGTTTCTCAAAGAAATCACCTTGAACAACCGATACACCACTACCCCTCAAATTGTGCCTGGCAATCATAACCATGGCGGCAGAGGCATCCACGGCAGTCACTTCATACCCTAGCTCGCTAAATGCCAGCGCAAGGGCACCAGTTCCGCAACCAATGTCTAAGACACTTCTTATCCCTTTTCCAAGCAGAGATCGGTGTTCTTTCAGCAACTTTCGATAGCTCTTTAGCTGCGACTTGAACGCAACATCATAAAAGGGAGCAATTAATGTAAAAAGTAATACGTGAGCCCTGTTTCCCATTGATCCTCCTTATCTAGATACTATCAGAAATAAAGCATAATTCTACAACGAGATGCTTGTCTTGACATTTTATATCTGAATTTGTATAATATATATGATAAGTGCATATATAGGAGGTGACTATATGCCATATGGATCAGGTCCAATGAGGTTTAGAGACGGGTCATGCAGATTCTATGGATATGGCCCAGGGTACGGAGCGGGATACGGAAGAGGTATGGGATATGGAAGGGGATTTGGCCCCGGAAGAGGATATGGTTATTACGGACCATACGATTACGACGTAGAGATTTCTCCGGAAATGGAACGTCAAGATTTAAGAGAGTATCAAGCTTTCCTAAAGAAGGAACTCGACATGATCAATGAGGAACTTAGAGAAATAGAGAAAAGGCTTGAGACACTTCAGAACACAACCAGTGCGGAGGAGGAGTGACATTATGCCGTGGAGAGATGGAACAGGTCCTGAAGGCTACGGACCAATGACCGGTTGGGGCATGGGCAACTGTGCACCCAGAGACCGAGTGGTAGGGCCCGCTTACCCGGTTAGAAATTATTCGTACAGGTTTTTCCCGAGGAGAAGGCTCTTTCTCGGGAGAAGAATGGGTTTTGGAGCGGGATTTGGTCCCGGAAGAGGCATGGGTTACGGCTTCAGGAGATGGTGGTAAGCCTTGGTTATCGCAGTATTGAGTGGCAAGGGTGGCACTGGTAAGACGACCCTTGCCACTAATCTTGCCGAAGCAATTTCCGACGAGTTTGAAGTGCAGCTTCTCGATGCAGATGCTGAAGAGCCCGATGTGCATCTCTTCTTCGAGCCGGATATCAACCAGGAAGAGGAGATAGAACTTCTTCTCCCCCTAATAGATAACGAAAAATGTACCCGATGTGGAAAATGTGCTGAAGCATGCCAGTTTGGCGCTCTCTCAGTTTTTGACGCTGGAGTCATGGTTTTTGAATCGCTTTGTCACGGTTGCGGTTTATGCACATTCATTTGTCCCGAGAAGGCCATTACCGAGAGACCAAAGATAATCGGAAAGGTTCAGACCGGAAAGATAAACAAAAAGATTGACTTTGGAATGGGAATACTAGAAATTGGCGAGCCTTCTCCTGTAAAGGTTATAAGAACACTGAAGAAGCACATAAACAGGGATAGAATAGTAATAATCGATTCACCTCCGGGGACTTCCTGCTCAGTTGTTGAAACTCTCAGAAATGTCGACTACGCTATACTCGTAACAGAACCAACGCCATTCGGTCTTCACGATTTAAAACTTGCTGTGGAAATTGTTAGGGAAATGGATATTCCCTTTGGCATTGTAATAAACAGGGATACCGGTTCTTATACTCTTGTAGATGAATACGCCAGTGAAGAGAATTTCTCCGTTCTTGAAAGAATCCCTTTTGATCGCGGTATAGCTGAGTCTTATTCTGAAGGCAAGCTCTTTGTTGAAACTTCGCCAATCTGGAAAGCAAGATTCAAATCGCTTGCGGAGAGAATCCTTTCTTCAGCGGGGGTGTCATGATGTTTCAGCTAGCAATTGTAAGCGGAAAGGGAGGAACGGGGAAAACAACACTCTCGGGATCACTTTCTGTCCTGTTTGATTCTATTGTTATGGCCGATTGTGATGTGGATGCCCCAAACCTTCATCTAATATTGGAAAACAAGCTGATTGAGAAATATGAATACTTCGGTGGAAAGAAGGCTGAGATCTCTGATTCGTGCATTTCTTGCGGAATTTGTGAAAAGTATTGCAGATTCGATGCAGTGATCAGAGGGGGGCCCTATTCGGTTGATCCTTATGCCTGTGAAGGTTGCGGGATGTGTGTCGCAGTATGTCCTGCTGATGCTATTACACTCAAAGACAACAAATCTGGCGATTACTTCTTGTCCCAATCAAACGGCATTCCTCTTGTGCATGCCCTTCTCACTCCCGGAGAGGAGACATCTGGTGGACTTGTCGCGGAGGTAAGAAAGCTTGCCATCAAAGTTGCCGAAGAGGAAAAGAAGGAAGTTATCATCATAGATGGAGCCCCAGGAATTGGTTGTCCCGCAACATCTTCAATAACCGGTACTACTTACGTTCTGGTAGTAGCTGAACCCACAGTTTCCGGTAATCACGACCTGGCCAGAATAGTCGAAACAATAAGACACTTCAAGAGGGATTTCGGAATAGTCATCAACAAGTGGGATCTTAACACATCGAAAAGCTCCTTCATTGAGTCTTGGTGCGGAGCAAACGGCATTGAGCTAATTGGAAAAATCCCTTTTGACGAGCAGGTCGAGAAAGCTACTATTATGGGTAAGCCAGTCGTTTCAATAAAAGGTTCAGAAGCAGCAGAAGCAATTGTGCGTATTGCTCAAAGGCTAAAGCGAAAAATCAGTGGAGTTGGAGGATGAGTATGAAAATTGCTGTTCCAGTGAAAGAGAAGAGTATGAATAGTATTCCGGACGATAGATTTGCCAGGGCAAAGTATTTCCTTATATACGATCCCGAAACTGGAAGTGAAGAATACATTGAACCTGACAACAGTGTAGCGCACGGAGCCGGACCGATGGCGGTGAACATGCTCACAAAGAAAGGTATAAGCGCACTGATTGCCTTTCATCTTGGAGGGAATGCAGTTCAAGCAATTGAAGCGGCCGGAATTGCATTCTACGAAGCGTTCGTCGGAACTGCCAAAGAGAATATCGACGCTGTACTTCGCAAAAAGAAGTAGAATAGAAATTTTGTTGATTCATCCTATCATTTGGACAAATCCCTGGTTTCTGCTATAAAATATAGTTAGAGGTGAAGTGAGTGGAGAAAGAAGATCTTGCAAGACAATTCGATCTTCTGTCGAGACTTTTGAAGGTAGCCAGGGACAATCCATTCAAAATAAGAACTTACGAATTTGCCGCTAAAACTATCAGATCAAACCTTACTTCGGGGAAGCTTTCAAGTCAAGATATCATAGCTCTCTCGTCGATAAAGGGAATCGGAAAAGCTGTAGTAGAGAAGTCTCTTGAGTTCCTTCATGGCTCTGAAATTCAGAAGATTACTGATTTGAAAAGCACACTCCCTAATTCCATTTATGCACTTGCTGCACATGATCTCATTGATCCTGAAGTCTTATCCTTCATCTGGAAGGACATGGGCTTGACTGAGCCGCTTGAGATTGTTGGATTTTTGGTCGACAAAAAGGAGAGCCTCAAGTTGTCTCAAGAAAGGCTCTCCAGTATTGAAGCTCTCCTTATTGAAATTGGTTCCTCCAAAACTAAGTGAAGTAGATCTTCGAATACTTCTCCATTACATACTTCAGGAAATAGCTGGGATCCAGCTCCTTCCCAGTGGCTATTTTTAGAAGTTTTTCAGGTTCGTAACGCCTGGCTTTTGAGTGGATATTATCCCTCAACCAATCTACCAGGGACAGCACATCTCCCTTTTCAATCCTCTTTTCCAGACCAGGGATGTCCTCCTTTGCCTTTGCAAACATCTGAGCAGCATAGAGATTCCCTAGCATGTAAGAAGGGAAGTATCCTATTGTTCCAGACGGCCAGTGTACATCCTGGAGAACGCCATCTCTGTTTGTTTGAGGTTCAATTCCAAGATATTCTTTCATCTTCGAATTCCATGCTTCCGGAAGATCTGAGACTTTGAGATCACCTTTGATGAGTGCTTCTTCCAGTTCAAATCTAACCATTATATGTAGGTTGTAGGTGACTTCATCTGCCTCTATTCTAATCAGAGAAGGTTCTACATTGTTAATTGCTCTGTAGAATTCACATAGAGATACATGTCTGAAGTTCGATGGATATGCCTTCTGAATCTGTGGGTAGAAGAAAGATAGAAATTCCATACTTCTTCCCACCATATTCTCCATCATTCTCGACTGCGATTCGTGGATACCCAAAGAACATGCACCGTAAAGAGGCGTATCGATGAGCGAAATCGGCAATCCCTGTTCATAAATCGCATGGCCCCCCTCATGAATAGATCCGAAGAGCGACGGTGTGAATTCATCAGGTAAGTATTTCGTGGTTACCCTTACATCATTAACACCGATACCAATCGTGAATGGATGAACTGTCTCATCAAGTCTACCTGCTTCAAAGTCATATCCTATTAATTTCAGAGCCTTTCTACTCAGCTTCTCCTGAGCTTTCTTGCTGAATCTGCCTTTAAGAATTCCAGTATCCGGGGATTTGCCTTTCTCTACAATTCTCCTAATAAAAGGAATCAGTTCCGATTTCAGTGGTTCTATTATCTTTCGCAGCTTCTTGGCTGTCATCCCCTCTTCATAGCCTTCCAGAAGCGCGTCATAAGGGTTCTCTTCGTAACCGTAAAGCCTGGCCATTTCTCTCAATAAATCGATAATCTCCTCTAGATAAGGCGCTATACTCTTGAAATCGTTTTCATTTCTCGACCTTTCCCATACCTTTTCACTTTTTGACGATAAAACAGAGAATCTGTGATATAGGTCCGGTGGAATGGCCTTGACTCTGTTATAAGCCTTAGTTGCCACTCTCACCATTGCTTTCTCATCTTCTGTTAATTCCTCTTCAATTTTTCCTTCGGCCAGTTGACTCAGCAAAGTTCCCATCTCTTCGGAAACTGCCTTTCTGAATGCGAGAGTCGAGACGTACCCTAGAACCTCTGATCTCATCTCAGCGCCTTTGGGTGGAATATACGTTCTCATGTCCCACGTTATCAGAGCGGCAGCACTATGAAGATAAGTGATTTCGGAGTACTTCGACCTAAGTTCATCTATAAGCTTCAAAACTACACCTCCAATTTGAAGAATTATATCATGCACATATCTTTACCAGTCCATGAACCTCTTGTCCTTGTTTTCACCATAAGAGATCGCCAGGATAATGAAAGAGGCAAAGTACGGTAAAGATAGAAGAAGTTTAGGAGAGATCTCAGTGGCAACCTGCAGGAAAACTGAAAGCTCAGTGACGAACCCTAGCATTAAAGCGGACAAAAGGACTATTAAGGGATTCTTTCTTCCCATGATAACTGCAACAAGTGCTAACCAACCTCTTCCTCCAGACATATTGGAAACAAAGGCCCCCATTGGAATGGACAAGGCAGCCCCAGCTAGTCCTGAAAGAATACCGCTCCCAGTGTATGCGAGAAACCTTAAGTCGTTTACTTTAACTCCGCTATAAAAAGCGCTTTCCTCGTCGAATCCACAAGAACGCAACTTCACTCCTGTGGACGTTTTCTTGAAAAACAGAAGAAGAAACAAAGGTACTACAAACGCCGATAGATCGAATAAACTCAGTCCGTTGAGCCAACCAAAACCCGAACCGGTGAGGAAATCCAAAGAAAGGACTACGGGTCTTGGAGAATCGCTGAAGACCACAGTCCCTTTGCTTAAAAACCAGTTGTAAGCAAGCGTGACAGTAATTCCCACCGAAAGAAGATTAACAGCTATGCCAACAACAAAGAGATTGGCCTTCAAGTATCTTACAGCGAAGAAGATAATTGAAGAAAGGGCCATCGCCACCAGAATGGCGGCAAGAGTTCCGATTATAACGCTTCCAGTGAACGACGAAACTACAACCGCAAAAAAAGCCGCTGACAATATTGTGCCTTCAAGACCAATATTTAGCCACCCAGATACCTCCGTCAGTAAACCGCCGCTCGCTGCGAGGACAATCGGCGTGGAGTTTTTTATCGTATCCCTGATGATGGCTTCAAGCATATCGTTTCCTCCCGAGGTGTTTGGGAACAAGCGCTTCAGCGGTTATCAAGAAGAAGATCACGGCCTGAACTATTCTGGCAAATTCAGGTGTGATATTTGCTTCAAGCGCTGCAATTTGTGCTCCGCTCTCTAGGTAAGCAAAAAAAAGAGCGGCAGGTATAACCATCACTGGATTATTCCTTGCAATCAATGCGATAGCGATACCATTCCACCCATATCCGCTCGAAAAACCTCTCATTACACGTCCATGAATTCCAACAACATCTATAATTCCCGCTGTAGAAGCCAATCCACCACTCAGAAACAGAGCCCAAAATAGCAACCTATTCGTTTTCAATCCAGCATAAAAAGCGAAAGCTCGATTTTTCCCAACTATTCTGATCTTGAAACCCTCTCTAGTCTTGAATAGGAAGAACCACAATAAAAAGGCAGCACAAAGAGAGAAGAAGATCCCTGTGTGTAAACCAGAAGGCAGCATAAGACCATTGAATCTGAATTTTGCAGGAAGGCTTATGGATGCCGCAAGACCAGAAGCCCTGTCATTTAGTGGTCCTTCGACAAAATAATCGACTACAAGCACTATTCCATTGCTGAGAAGGAGAGATGAAATCAGCTCACTAACTCCAGTTCGGATCTTAAGGATAGCGGAAATACTTGCCACCGAAGCCCCAAAGAAGAAACTGACTGTAAACATGAAGGCAATTCCAATTGCTCCAGGTACAAGATCGGATATAAGAATGCCTACCGAAGTACCCGCCAGCGCTCCCAGATAAACCTGACCTTCCATTCCCAAATTAAAACAGGAAGCTGTGAAGGCAACTGATGCGGCCAATCCCGTAAGCATTAACGGTATCGAATGTGCAAGTAGATTGCCAAAGTAGAAACGATTAGAAAAGACTGAGAGAAAGAAGGCCCTTGCGGCATGGCCAGGATCGTCACTCATCAACACTACTAGAAGAAGACCCGCACTCAAAGAAATTGCGATAACCAGCAGTGATCGTCCAAGGTTGTGAAGTCTTGAAATCACTCTATCTCCTCCATCGCTCCGAAGAGATACTTTCTCAGATCAGGAGTACTTAATCCCGGCCTGATGTCAGAAGAAAAGACGACTCTTCCCTCAGACATGATGAGTATTCTATCAGCAATTGTGAGTGCTTCGTCAACATCTGCCGAAAAAGCTACGATGGCAATTCTCTTCTTTGCCTCCATTAGAAGGAATTTCACGCTCTCGAGACTCTTGACATCAAGTCCTCTGAATGGTTCTCCAAGTAGAAGAACCTTTGGATCGCTGCTTATCTCTCTTGCAAGCAGTAACTTCTGAAGATTTCCACCTGAAAGTGAGGAAATCGGATCTTGAATTTTCCCGAAGGTCACGCCATAATCCCTAAGAAGTTTTCTTGCTGAGAACACATGTTTCTTTTCTTCAACAACCCACTCCCCGTTACTTATTGAGTATACAAGGAGATTGTCCCTTATGGATGAGCCTTTACAGCTGGCAATATTGTCTCTGTCGTAATGAAGAGCTGCCAGTCCAAGTTTACGAAGTTTGAAAGGTTTCAAACCCGTTATATCTTTTCCGTCGAGAATCACTCTTCCGGACAGAACTCTTCTCATCCCGAAAATTCCATCTAGAAGCTCTTCTTGACCATTTCCCGCAACTCCTGAAACAAAAAGGATTTCTCCCCTTCTTGCTTCAAAGGAGACCCCTTTTACGGCCTCACTATTAGAAGAACCTTCAACACTCACTTCCTGAACACGTAAGAGAGATTCATCGGACGTAGGGGACTGAACACGAAGTGCACAGAATTCCCCGCCGTATAGGAGTTCTTGAAGCTCTTTTATGGAAGTCTTATACCTACTTTCTGAAAAGACAACCTTTCCAGAGCGAAGCACAACAATCTTGTCCGAAATGGAGTAAGCTTCACGAAGCTTGTGAGTAATGAAGACTACCGCCTTTCCCTGAGATCTCAGTCTTGTGATGATCTCGAAAAGTTCTTCTTTTTCTCTGTTGGAAATCAGAGTAGTGGGTTCGTCAAATATTATCACATCAGGCGAATTCTGGAGCACTCTAAGAATCTCTAGCTTCTGTCTTTGCCCTGTGGAAAGCGACGCCACTTCATTGTCTAGCGGTAGCTGAAGAGAGTATTGTTTCATTAATTCTCTAAGACTCTCTCTGTAGTCCTTCATTCTAACTTTCTTTCGATTTCTTCTGAAACCGAGAATAAGATTCTCAATCACCGAAAGCTTATCAACGACTTTTATGCTCTGAGGGACCATTCCCAGACCTTTCTCGTTTGCGAAGTGGGGACCCGATGGAAGGTATTTCTCGCCTTTGAAGACCATCGATCCACTGTCGGGCTTTTCGATCCCCATGATGACCTTAACAAGCGTAGTCTTTCCTGCCGCGTTTTCTCCAAGCAGAGTGGTTATCTCTCCGGAGAACAGAGTTAAAGCGACTCCATCTAAAGCTTTTGTTTCGCTAATTTCATAGGTCTTATTTAAGTCGTTTATTTCCAAAACAGGCTTAGACAAATCTGCCCCCAAACTTTCAAAATTCAATTCCTTAACAATGTTACCATTACAAAAGAAAAGCGGAAAGCATTAGATGCTTTCCGCTCCTATTAAGCTAAACAATCAAATCAGGCCAACTCTTCTTCCTGGTACTGTGACGGAACAACCGCCTCTTCAACCTGAAGATTGGCGTACATATCAAGACCAGTTCCGGCAGGTATGAGTTGCCCTACAATGACGTTCTCTTTCAACCCTTGTAAGAAGTCAGACTTGCCTGCAACGGAGGCCTCGGTCAGAATCTGAGGTGTCTGCTGGAACGACGCGGCAGATAACCAGCCTTCACTCTCAAGAGACGCCTTCGTAATCCTTAGAAGCTTTCGCTTGAACTTAATCGGGTCCTTCGGCATTATCTGGATGTTCTTCTCGGGAATTACCGTATCGGGATTGAAGTCGTCTACCAGCTTCTGATAATGGTCCTCATCGACGTCATATATCAGTATTTGCTTTATACCGCCTTTGAGAATCTTCTCCAGAAGCTCTTCACTTATCGGTTCTGCCTCGGCCGCTATCTTCTGTATCTTTCCATCTTCGTCTTCGCCAAGGACCCTTCTTGCCAGCCTTTTGCCGATCACGTATTCTCTGTTCTCTCCAACTCTGCTGTTGGCTTCTTCTATCGATTTGTTTATCTTTCTAATCTCTACAATGTCCAGCAGATCACCAGGCAAAAAGTCCGTGTCACCTGGGTCTGTCACTTCGACCTTAGAAAGCATCTGCCGAATGATTAGCTCAAAGTGCTTGTCGTGAATCTCAACTCCCTGTTCGGCATAGACCCTCTTTATCTCGGTAAGCAAATACAGAGCAGTCTGAACAAGGCCAAGCTTTTCCATTAGTTTCCTAGGTCTAACAGTTCCCGTGGTAATTGCCTCTCCCTCAGTGACCTTGTCGCCTATCTCTATCTTCGGTTTGATGTTTGAGGAAAGATCGTATTCGCTGATACCTCCGGTCTTTGTTTCTATGTAGACCTTTCGTCTACCCTTATCATCTGAGACGAGATCCTTAACGAAACCGCCATCTCCCTTTTCTATGAAAAGCGCTTCGGGGTCCTTGAGTTTCTTTCGGGCCTCAAACAGCTCTTCAGCCCTCGGAAGACCTCTGGTTATGTCTTGCCCGGTCGCGATTCCACCCGTATGGAATGTCCTCATCGTCAGCTGTGTGCCGGGTTCACCGATTGACTGGGCAGCAACTACACCAACGGACTCTCCGACATTGACTATTTCATGGTTTGAAAGATCCATTCCGTAACACATGGCGCACACTCCGTTGTCAGATTCACACGTCAGAACAGATCTTACCTTTATTGTGGGTCTAACAAATACCTTCTCGATTTCGTTTTTCTGAAGATTCTTGGCCGTAAGCTCGTCGATTTTCTCTTGATACTTGACAAGCATCTCTTTAGAATCGTTCTTTATGGGATCGCCTACAAAGATCTGGTTGACACAGGGAAATGCGACTACCTTTATCTCCTCAATCTCTGAGTTCTTAAGCTGATGCAGAAGGTCACTGCCGATATGAGTTCCTTTCTTGTATTCCTTGTCATTAATCTTAATATCTTCATCAAGCTCTGTGTAGTTAATCAGCCTCGTTACCTTCGCGATGCTGAGAACCTCTTCACGGGCCACTTCAACCTTTGCCTTATAACCAGAGAGGAATGCTGCATCTTCATCTCTGATCATCGTATCTCGGAAGTATTCCTTTCCCGTTTTCTCGTTCTTAAGGACTTTTCCTGTCAACGGGTTGATGACATCGGCTGCAAGAACTCTTCCGAAGAGGAATTCTTCCAGTTTCTCGATCGTTACCCCGTCGGCCATGAGTTCTACTGCCTCAATTCCCTCATGAGTCCCGCAGTTGGGCGTTGTAACAGTAATCGTTTGCGAAACATCTACCAGCCTTCTAGTAAGGTAACCTGCAAAAGAGGTCCTGAGAGCCGTATCGGCAGAACCCTTTCTAGCGCCGTGAGTAGAAGTGAAGAACTCGAGCTCGGTAAGACCGTCTCTAAAATTCGACTTAATCGGCACTTCAATAGTCTTCCCGGATGGATCGGCCATAAGACCTCGCATGCCGGCCAGCTGTTTGAGCTGGTCAATGTTGCCTCTGGCTCCTGAGTCGACCATCATGTAAATCGGATTGAATGGATACTTCTCGAACTCCGTGTATGTCTTTTCCATTATCTCCTGAGTGGTATCCGACCAGATTCTGATTATCTCTTCGGTTCTTCCTTCTTCAGTTAGGAATCCCGACTTATACAGGTTCTCGATCTGATCTACCCTCTCCTGCGCAGCCTCTATAACCTTGTCTTTCTGAGGATATACAACTATATCGTTAATGGATATTGTGAGACCGGAAGTGGTTGCATAATGGAACCCGAGCGACATCATATCGTCCAGAAGGTCTGCCGTTCTATCGATTCCATATTCGTGGAAACAGTCGTAGATCAACTTCTTTATGGCTTTCTTGTTGAACTTCTTCATGTAGTCCCTAAGTTTTTCGGGTACTATTGTGTTGAAGATTATCCTTCCAACCGTTGTAAGCGTCAGTTCTCCTGACGAGGGGTCGAGTTGTACTAGAATGGGATCGTGGAGAGAAATATATCCAGAGTCGTATGCCAGTAGAGCCTCTCCAGCAGATGAGAACTTCCAATCGACCCATTCAAGAGCCTTTTCTCTCACTTTTCTTCTTGCTTCTACTTCCGAAATTTTCTCATCTTCACGGAGTCTTGCATCGTAATCCATGATCTCTTTTTCTTTCTTTTCATATTCGTGGTCAACGGTCGTGAGATAGTAAACGCCAACGATTATGTCCTTTCCAGGCATCGAAATAGGCTTCCCGCTGGCAGGGGAAATCACGTTGTATCTGCTGAGCATGAGGAACTTTGCCTCTGCCTGCGCTGCTGCCGATAGTGGAACGTGGACAGCCATCTGGTCTCCGTCAAAGTCTGCGTTGAACGGTGCACAGACAAGCGGATGAAGCTGAATAGCGTTTCCTTCAACGAGTCTGGGTATGAACGCCTGAATAGATATCCGGTGAAGAGTCGGTGCTCTGTTAAGAAGGACAGGATGTCCCTTTATAACATCTTCAAGGACTTCCCAGGCTTCCGGCATTTCCTTTTCTATGATTGTTTTCTTGAGCTTTCTCGCTGTCTTACTTGATTCGCTTCCATGGAGAAGCTTTGATAGAACAAAAGGTTTAAATAGCTCCATAGCCACTCTCTTGGGAATTCCGCACTCGTGGATCTTCAGATCGGGTCCGACGACGATAACCGCTCTACCCGAGTAATCTACTCGCTTTCCAAGCAGGTTTCTTCTGAATCGTCCCTTCTTGCCCTTCACCAGATCGGTGAGCGATTTCAGTGGACGTCCAGATTTGTCGGATACGGCCTTCCCTACCCTGCCATTGTATATGAGTGAGTCGACTGCTTCCTGAAGCATCCTCTTTTCATTTCTGATTATTATGTCGGGAGCACCTATCTGCAGTAGCTTCGCAAGCCGATTGTTCCTGTTAATGACCCTTCTGTAGAGGTCGTTGAGGTCGGTGGTGGCAAACCTTCCACCCTCTATCTGAATCATAGGACGTAGGTCCGGCGGGATTACCGGGACGACGTCCATAACCATCCACTCGGGTTTGTTGCTTGAAGCTATGAAGTCTTTAACATATTTAAGCCTTCTGAGAAGCTTCAGAGCTCTCGCACTGCTTTTGGGGATGGTCTTCAATTCATGTTCTATAGCTACCTGAAGCTCTTCCAGATCTATACTCTGCAGCAACTTCTTAATCGCAGCAGCTCCGTAATCACAGGTTACCTTTCCGGGATAGAGCTCTTTGTAGGCCTCATATTCATTTTCTATGAGGACTTCACCGATACTTCTCCCAGTCTCCTCAGAAACAGTGGGATCAATCTCAGTGATTATGACTATTGGCCTATCGCTCTCTGTATCCGTTTCCACTTCGAATTTCCCGGGATAGTACTCATCGAAGATCTTGTACTCCGTTGCCGAAAGGACTTCATCTTCAAAAAGGAATCTGTCGGCAAGAGTATCACCCTTATGGACTTCATCGTCATTCTGGACGTATATAAGCGAGCCTTCGAAGACAGGGTACTTTTTTTCTATTCCCGTTTCGTTTGTAACGACTACCCAGTTGAGCTCTCGCTCGGTACTGCTGTCAAGTCTTTCTATCCTGACTTTCCCGTCGATATCCGTTGTAACCGGTCCGTGGGGAGCCTTCACCTTGTAACCCTGCTCGACTTCGAAACTGAGCTTCTTCGTGTAGATCTCATATTCAGTCTGGTACATCGTCATACCTGGAAAGAAGTCGGTATCCTTCGGGTCGGTAACTACATACAGCCTTTCGATTACCCTCTTCGATCCATAATAGATGATGTTCTCGAGATCCTTCGCAGGAATGTTCAGAAGCGAAGAAAGAACACTGGGTGCACTCTTCAAGTACCAAACATGTGTCACAGGAGCGGCCAACTCAATGTGGCCCATTCTTCTTCTGCGTGCTTCTTTAGATTCGACTCTGACGCTGCAGCGTTCACATACGGTACCCTCGTACTTCTTACCCTTGTACTTGCCACATGTGCACTCGTAGTCTTTCGTCGGTCCAAAGATCTTCTCGCAGAAAAGCCCGTCCCTCTCCGGTTTGAAGGTACGATAGTTTATCGTCTCGGGTTTCTTCACTTCCCCGCTTGACCAGCTCCTAATTCGTTCCGGTGAGGCGATATCGATTTCCAGTTTGTTGACCTTTCTTTTGTATGTGCTTACTGGCATCTGCTTCCCTCCTTGAGGGGTAGCTCCCTTCTATTGATTCTCATAATTTGTCCACATCCAGCTCGACATTGTTTTGATCGAAAACCTTAACGTCGAGTGAAAGTCCCTGTAGCTCTTTAATAAGGACCTTGAAACTCTCCGGAATCCCGGGTTCCGGGATGTTTATCCCTTTAAGTATCGCTTTGTAGACATCGTTTCTTCCCTTGATGTCGTCCGACTTAATTGTCAGCATTTCGTTCAGAGTGTGAGCTGCTCCATAAGCTTCGAGCGCCCAGACTTCCATCTCTCCAAACCTCTGCCCTCCGAAGTGAGCTTTCCCACCAAGGGGTTGCTGATGAATGAGCGAGTAAGGCCCGGTAGATCTGGCATGTATCTTATCCTTTGCTATGTGAACAAGTTTAAGCATGTACATGACTCCCACAACAATAGGATAGTCGAAAGGATTGCCGCTTCGTCCATCTCTCAGAGTGACTTTACCGGTCTTCAGATCCTCACTGTCTCCATCCTCAAGGCCAAACCTCTTTCTCGCTTCGTAGAGTTCGGTCATGATTTCTTCTTCAGTAGCTCCATCAAATATTGGAGTTGCAAAATAACGATTAGTGAGCTTTCCAAGCCATCCTAAGTGGGTTTCTAGAACCTGACCAACGTTCATTCTTGATGGAACTCCCAGAGGTGACAGAACAAGCTGAATTGGCGTCCCGTCTGGAAGGAATGGCATATCCTCCTTCGGGATAATATTCGAAACGACACCCTTATTGCCGTGTCTACCGGCAAGTTTATCACCCACATCGAGTGGCTTTCTGATGCCGACGAAAACCTTCACAAGCTTGTTAATGCCGGAACCCAGTTCGGATACCTCTTCCTTTTCGAATACCTTTACATCTATTACTCTGCCTTCGACGCCATGAGGAAGTTTGAGGGATGAATCCTTGACGTCCCTTCCTCTGTCACCGAAGACTGATCTGATTATCTTTTCTTCGGGAGTGGTTTCAGACTCGCCTTTGGGAGTGACTTTGCCAACTAGAATGTCTTGAGAAGTCACATAAGCTCCGACCCTAACTATACCGCTCTCATCAAGGTTTTTCAGCGATTCCTTCGAGACGTTCGGGATATCTGCAGTAATTTCTTCTGGACCAAGCTGAGTGTCTCTGGCAATTGTTTCGTACATTTCGACATGTATGGTTGTAAAGGTGTCGTCTTCCAATAGCTCCTGATTGACAAGAATAGCATCTTCGAAATTGTATCCTTCCCAGGGCATGAAAGCCACAAGCACATTCTTTCCAAGAGCAAGTTCTCCCATTTCAGTTGATGGGCCATCGGCAATCGGAGTTCCTGTCTGGACGATCTCGCCAACGGAAACTATTGGTCTCTGGTTTACTGCCGTGTCTTGATTTGTTCTTACGAACTTGTGCAACGTATATACGTCTTCTATAGGCTTCCCTCTCTCGTCGAGTTCTGGCTTGCCCTTTTCATCTATTCTCTGGACGATTATTCTTCTTCCGTCTACACTAACCACCTTTCCTCTGTGCTTAGAAAGAACCACGTATCCCGAGTCTCTCGCTGCAACTCCTTCCACACCGGTTCCTACAATTGGTGCCTCGGCCTTGACAACAGGCACGGCCTGCCTCTGCATGTTAGACCCCATGAGGGCTCTGTTCGCGTCGTCATTTTCAAGGAAGGGTATCAAAGATGTCGAGATAGAGACTATCTGTTTGGGCGAAACCGACATGTAATCGACTTCCTCCCTGTTAACATATCTCACTTCACCTGCATATCTAATCTCGACATTTTCATCGACGATATTACCCTTTTCGTCCATATCTACAGTGGAATGAGCGATATTGTAACGCTCTTCTTCATCTGCGGCTAAATATACAATATCGTTAGTAACGGCTCCTTTCTGAACCTTTCTGTACGGAGTCAAAAGGAAACCGTACTTATCTATCTTTGCAAAGGTCGCCAATGAAGTCATCAACCCGATATTGGCACCTTCGGGGGTTTCTATTGGACACATTCTCCCGTAGTGCGAGTGATGGACGTCACGAACCTCGAATCTTGCGTGTTCTCTCTTAAGTCCACCAGGTCCAATAGCAGACAGTCTCCTCTTGTTAGTCAGTTCGGCAAGAGGATTAACCTGGTCCATGAACTGAGAAAGCTGACTTGTCGCAAAGAACTGATGAAGCGTAGTCATTAAAGTTCTTACGTTAACAAGGCTCTGAACAGAAATCTTGTCAAACGATGTGTATATTGTAAGCTTTTCTTCCAGAAGCTTATGTATTTTTATGAAAGCCTTCTCGAACTCAGTTTCCATGAGCTCACCGACTGTCCTCACACGCTTGTTTCCAAGATGGTCCTTGGTGTCAAGCAACTCCGGCCTGCTTTCAATCTCGGTCAGATGTCTTGCAGCAAGAACGACATCAAGGACAGTGAGAATAGAGGATTCTTCTGAGTAATCTGTATCTTTTGAGACTTTCTTTCCTTCAACTTCCTTTAGATAGTCCTGGTAGACCTTCTTCAGCCTGCTGTTTACCTTGTACCTTCCTACATCGGAAAAGTCGAAGCGATCAGGGCTGAAATACAAATTGGCAATGTAGCTCTTTGCGGCATTTATTCTTGGAATTTCGCCAGGCCTCAGTTTTCTGAAGAGCTCTATATAAGCGTCGTCCTCAGTCATACCTTCGCCGTATGTCTTCTGCAAAGCATTGAACGTTTTCATTGCAATTGGAAGCGGCATCTTTATGGTCTTCACATCTGCTTCAATTGCTCTAGCAATAATCTCTTCGGTTAGCAGTGTCCCTTTTTCTGCAATCAAATCACCACCAGGCGTCTTTACGTCCTCTAGGATCATACTCCCCACGTTTGCGAGCAATTCATCTTCGTCAGACCCGTCGTATTCGTTTTCGAAAAGCCTCAGAAGGTCAAGGTCGTTTTCATAACCCAGCGCTTTCAAAAATACGAAGAAGTTTAGTTTCCTTCTTCTGTCTATCCTTGCCTGCATGATCTGCTTGTTGGGATTCAAGAGAATTTCGAACCAAGCTCCCTTAACGGGAAGGAAGTGAGCTACATAGATTGGCAAAGAACCAGAAACTGCCTTTGTAGGCTCATCCACGAAATAAACGCCTGGAGACCTTACAAGCTGATTAACAATTACCCTTTCAGCGCCGTTGATTATGAAAGAGGCGTTATCAGTCATATATGGCAAGTATCCAAAGAAGGCCTCTTCCTCTTTGATCTCTCCAGTGTAGAGGTCAGTGATTCTTACCGTTACATAAAGTGGAACCGAATAAGTGAGACCCTTGTCTTTGCACTCCTGAATGGAATGCTTTGCCTCACCGATTCTGGTTGCTACAAAATCCAGAGAGAAGCCTTTCTCGCCCTTCTTAAGGTCCGAACGCTGGATCTGCGACTTGATGGGTGAATACTTCTTCAGAACATTCAGAAGACCTTCATTGATAAACCACTCGAAGGAACGAGTCTGGATCTCAATGAGATTCGGGATTTCAAGAGGTTCATACACTCTTCCAAAGACCCACCGCTCACGTTTGCCAAAATTGGCCTTTCTCATTAGATCACCTCTCGTATGTTTGAGCACACCAAACCCACATCAGAGCGTCTCCCTGATGTGGGTATATTTATTATACAGACAATATGTAACCAGACAATTGCTCAATTACTTCAGTTCGACTTCGGCGCCAGCTTCTTCGAGTTGCTTCTTCAATTCTTCTGCCTCCGCCTTTGGAAGGTTTTCCTTTACAACACCCTCCGGTGTTCCAGCCTTTTCCACAAGATCCTTGGCCTCCTTGAGTCCGAGTCCAGTTATTGATCTTACTACCTTGATAACATCGATCTTCTTTGCACCAAAAGACTTCAAAACTACCTTGAATTCTGTCTGCTCTTCTTCTTCCTCTGCTGCCGCCCCACCATTTGCAGGAGCTGCCGCAACTGCAACTGGAGCCGCCGCGCTCACTCCAAATTCCTCTTCAAGGGCTTTAACAAGATCTGAAAGTTCTGCCACTGTCATTTCTTTTATTGCGCTTATAAGTTCTTCCTTTGTCATCTTACCACACCTCCGCGTGAATCATTCAGCTTTTTTATCCTTTATCGCATTCAAAGCATACAGGAACTTTGTTAGCACTCCATTCAGAGTATAGACAAAACCGGTAATTGGGGCAGCAAATCCGCCTACGACCATGGCGATCAACTGCTCTCGAGACGGCAGCTTTGCGAGGTCTGAAGCCCGGTCACCTGTGAAGAATCTTCCTTCAAGATATCCAGCCTTTATTAGCGGAAGAGTCTTGTTATTCTTATTGAAGTCGGTGATTATCTTTAGGGCCGCGATAGGATCTACATCCTCAACAGTTAGCACTGCCGTTGTACCGCTTATCGAGTCCTTCCATTCGCTTTCTTCGAATCCGGCCTTGTTAAGAGCGAGTCTTACCAGCGTATTCTTTTTTATCGTGAACTGAGCTCTCTCTTTGTAGTTTTCATAGAGCTTGTCTCTAAAAGTAGTTATGTTCTCTACTTTCATGCCTTTATAGTCCGCGAATAGAATCAATGATGAATCCTTGTAAGCTTTTGTAAGACTCTCGACGATTTCTTCTTTTCTCTCTCTTGTTAGCACTTTCGCACCTCCTTTCAGAAAAGCGGCCCCAAAACGAGGCCGCAGAAGGGCAGATCTTCTACACGCCTCGGTAGGTGGCTTACGCTCTTAAATACCTACTGTCTCTGGCATTGAAAATATATCTCAGTTTAGACTAGTTATTTCTCGGTTTCTCTTGCAAAATCGACTTTTATACCTGCACCCATCGTTGTGGTCAGGAATACCCTCTGCACAAATCTCCCCTTGGAACCAGCCGGTTTCATCTTCATAATCTGATTGAGTGCAGAGACGAAGTTCTCGCGCAGTTTTTCCTTGTCAAAAGACTTCTTCCCTATGGGAAGATGAAGATTTCCAGTCTTGTCGTTCTTCACTTCTAATCTTCCCGCTTTGAAACCCTTAACGGCATCTTCAACGTCAGCGGTCACAGTTCCAGCCTTGGGTGACGGCATTAGTCCGCGTGGCCCTAGGACTTTTCCAAGTTTTCCAATATCTCTCATCATGTCCGGAGTTGCTATTGCAACATCAAAATCAGTCCAACCACCTTGAATCTGCTGAACAAGATCATCTGATCCTACAAAATCCGCACCACACCGTTTTGCAGTCTCAGCCTGTTCCCCCCTAGCGAAGACCAAAACCCTGACGTCTTTCCCGGTGCCATTTGGCAATGCAATCGTTCCCCTAACCTGCTGATCAGATTTTGCGGGGTCGATACCCAACTTCAAATGCATCTCGACTGTCTCGTCGAATTTCGTCGGTGGAAAGTTTTTCAGTAAATCTATGCTCTCGTCCACTGAATAACTAACGTTTCTATCAACGGACTTTCTTGCCTGAATGTACCTCTTTGATCTAACCGGCATTCAGATCCCCCCTCAACCTATTATTTCGATGCCCATATTACGGGCTGTACCTGCAATTATCTTTGCAGCGGCATCGACTGTTCTGGCATTGAGATCGGGCATCTTAATCTTAGCAATTTCCTCAAGCTGAGCACGGCTAATCTTACCTACTTTGTCTCGATTGGGGACTCCCGAGCCTTTCTGAATACCCGCGGCCCTGAGTAGCAAGAAGCTTGCTGGCGGGGTCTTGAGGATGAAACTGAAGGATCTGTCTGCGTAGACAGAGATAATTACTGGAAGCACCATACCGGCCTTGTCGGATGTTTCCGCATTAAACTGCTTACAGAAACCCATAATATTCACTCCATGCTGACCGAGAGCCGGTCCAACAGGAGGTGCCGGTGTAGCCTTTCCCGCTTCAAGCTGGAGCTTGATTTGGGCTATCACTTTCTTAGCCATATTTGCCTACCTCCTTGTGGTCAACGGGCTTAGCCCTCCCACTCTTTCTCAGAATCAAACAATCTTTTCTACCTCAGATAAACTGAGAATAACCGGTGTTTCTCTTCCAAATATGCTGACAACAACCTTAAGTTCCTGTCTGTCCGGATCTAGATCCGTTACCTTTCCAACGAAATCTTCAAATGGGCCAGAGTTTATCCTTACAACTTCGCCAACGTCAAATTCGACTTCAATCTTTACCGGCCCGCCCATGTGTTCTTCATACTCTTCAATGCCAACCAATCTAAGAAGAGCCTTAATTTCCTTTTCCTTAAGTTGAACGGGTTGACCGCCAACTGAAACAAAATTGACTACGTTCGGAGTATTCTTGACGAGATTCCATGTTTCCTCGTTCATTATCATTTCAATAAAAACATATCCGGGATAAAGCCTTGTCCTGGTTATTTTGAAGATCTTGATCTCTTTACGTCCTGGAAGGTCGGAGATCTCTACTCTACCTTCCGTCTTAGAGAATATTCTCCTCGTCTCGCCAAACATCTGACCACGCTTCACATGGTTGCCTTTCTTTGCGACTTTGGCGTCATAGCTATCCGGGTGAACGAGATAGACGTCTTCTTCTCCATTCTCTTTGTCGACTACAATCCGTTTCATCTTCTGCGTATAGACGATCTTTCCGTCAAGCTCACAGAAATATTCACCCTGCTTTGCCAGAGGCATCCCTTGCCTTATTCTTGCGCCCGCCTTAATCCCGGTCTCTATCTTTGCGCTCTCAGGAATGTAGTAAGTCTTTGTGTAACGCCTGTCGGCAGTTTCAATGAATATCACGCGATAATTCTTGACTTCAGCGACTGTACCATCATTCTTGACCTTTATCTCAACTTCTTCGGCGACGGGATCCCCTTTGGCAACATCTTCATTGTCCTTAACGAGAAGCCTTGCGTTTGCGGGAACTATGTATTTTTCTGCCGCGACATTCGTTCTATCAAGCTTCGTTTCCTCTGGAACTAGGATTTTACCAAACATGTGCGAAAAACCGAAAGACTCTATCTTAATCTGAATTGCCTCTCTGATAGAGTTTTCAAGGCCTGAGTATGTTTGAATTATGAACCATTTCTTTCGCACAATTAATCACCAACATCGAACAGCATTAAGCAGCGCCTGTCAAAAAATTCAAAAGTGATCCGATCGCATTAGTGAAGAGAACATCTAGAAGTGCTAAAAACGCACCTACTGCAATCAGTATGACGAGCACGGCGCCGGTAGAAGAGATCATCTGCTCCCTATTAGGCCATGTCACCTTCTTAACTTCGTTCTTCACTTCGGAAAGGAACTTCCAAAACTTTGCCTTGGCCATGGGATTCCTCCTGACTCAGTTGAGCCGACTCAACCTTACTTGGATTCTTTGTGCTCGGTATGTTTCCTGCACTTTGGGCAGTATTTACTCGAGTCCAATTTGTACTTTTTTTGGCGGTTCTTGAACCTGTAATAGTTTCTAGTACCACACTCGGAACACTTCAATGTTACAAGAACCTTATTTCCCTTTGTTTTCTTTGCCATTGCATGCACCTCAACAGTAGCAAAATTAATGGTGGTAAGGGGTGGGTTTGAACCACCGAAGGCGTTCCGCCAGCGGATTTACAGTCCGCCCCCTTTGACCACTCGGGCACCTTACCACCGATAGTTAACCTATGGAGCCAACGAAGGGACTTGAACCCCCAACCTGCTGATTACAAATCAGCCGCTCTTCCGATTGAGCTACGTTGGCCCGACGCACGATACCTATTATATCTAATCACTTTATCCCTGTCAACAACTCAAATAAAGAATCTCTTTATCTGCGAAGCGAGTCCACACTACTAATAGTTTACTTAACCTTCGGGACGAGAATCATTAGCATTTCTTCATTTCTTATTCTAATGTAGCCTTCTTCAAGTTCCTTCAGGGCTATCGTGATCTTATCCCCGGCAGCCCTTACGGTAGAAGGATCAAGCTTCGGTCTACCGAAGTCCTCCAGATCCTCCGCTCTCTTGGCAGCGGCTACTGGAATAGCGTACTTGTGCCTTATTCGCTTAAGAAGCAAATCGTAATTAATTATCATATGTTTTCTCCTCAAACAAGAATCTTTCTCCCTTTTCTCTGACCATTCTATCAACACGCAACCTTTCGGCGGTGATGATTGCTTCAAATTGACTTACCGAATGCTTTAAATTATCATTAATAACGAGATACTGAAAGTTCTTCACCTGCTCAAGTTCCCATTTTGCATCTTCAAGCCTTGTTCTTAGAGATTGAGTGTCTTCTGTTCCCCTTGACTGAAGGCGATTGATCAGCTCCTCGTAAGAAGGTGGTGCGACAAATATATAGACGGCGTCTCGGAGTTTGCTCATTAATGACATGGCCCCCTGAATGTCCACATCAAGCAGAATATCTCTGCCCAAATCTACGCTCTTGCTGACCTGATGTCTAGAGGTCCCATAATAATTCCCATGGACTTTTGCCCATTCTAAAAACTCATCTTCTTTCTGAAGTCGTTTGAATTCCTCCGGAGTGACAAAAAAATAATCCTTTCCCTGAACTTCCTCAGGCCGTCTTTCCCTCGTTGCATAAGAAACTGAAAAGTCTAGATTATTGTTGGATCGGAGTACTTCTCTGAGTATCGAGGTTTTTCCGGCACCTGAAGGACCGCTCATCACAAAGACTATACCTTTCATTCTTCGAAATTCTGTCCAGAAACTCTGATATCTTCCAGAAGCTTCTCGATATCGCTGAAAGTCTGCATAAATCTGGAAGCAATCGTCTCGGGCTGAATCGCAGAAAGTATTATGTGATTGCTATCAGTTATTACAATCGCTCTGGTCTTTCTTCCATATGTAGCATCAATCAGTTTTCCTTCGTCCTTCGCAACTTCCTTCAACCTCTTCAGTGGCGCCGATTCGGGGTTCACTATCGCAATGACTCTGTCTCCGATGATAACATTCCCGAACCCGACGTTAATGAGTCCGTACAAGTGAAACACCTCCTACTCTATGTTCTGAACTTGCTCCCTAATCTTATTTACTAGCGTCCTTCCTTCAACTGAGAGATTTGTTATGGCCAGCTTCTTTGACTTTGAAGCAATTGTCGAGAGTTCACGATGCATTTCCTGACAGATGAAATCGAGCTGCACACCGCTTTCCTTCTCAGAAGCCATGACTTCTCTAAATGATTCAATGTGTGAGATAAGCCTTACAATTTCCTCAGAAATATCTGCCCGTTCTGCAAGGAGCGCCACCTCTTGCTCCAGTCTGTTATCGTCGAGTTGACTATCAGAAATCTGCTCTACCTTCTTCTTCAGAAAGTCACGATAATAGAGAACCATATCCTTAGAACTATCCTGCAGTTCCCTTCCAATGGACTCGAGCTCGCACAGGTATTCATTCAATGCTGAGGCGAGATTCTCACCTTCTCTTTCTCGATCACCGTTGAGGACACTAATTGCCTCCATTAGGAGTTCTTCAATTACGCTCCAGATTTTCTTCGCGAGATCTTCCGATGGCTTGCTTCGCATAATTTCTTTGAACCTCGCCATTGAATCAACAGTCACGTCCCCCGCAAGCTCAAAGCGCTCTTTTATTGATTTCAAGGAGTTATAGACAGAGGAGGCTATTCCGAAATCTGGTTGAAGAAGATCATCACTGTTGACCAGAGAAATATCGATTCTCGCCCTTACAGTTCCCCGCTTGAGATTCTCTTTAATAACCCTGGTAACATTCATTTCAAGCTCAGAGAAAGCATCTCCTATGTTCACATCCACGTTCAAGTACTTTGAATTGACTGTCTTCAACTCAACAAATACATTTACATCGCGAACGGTCTTCTCGACCCTCGCAAATCCGGTCATGCTTCTGAGCAATTATTATCACCTCAAAGGCGTTTAGGTCAAACTACAGTCAATTATAACCGTTTGTGGCTAAAATTTCAAAAGAGGAACCGTTTTCTTCAGTTTTTCTATCAAAAACGCCACATCTTCCTCGGTTGTGAACCGAGACATGCTGATCCTAATTGAACCTGAAGCAAGAGAGGAATCAAGTCCCATAGAATCGAGAACGTACTGGCCTCCATCTCCTCTAGAAGAACATGCCGAAGAAGTACCAACAAAGACACCTTCTTCAGAAAGCGCATTAACCAGAACCTCGGATCTGATTCCTGCGAAAGAAGCGTTGACTGTATTGGATATAGAGTTTTCCGGTGTATTCACAACTCCATCTAGTTCCTCAACGGTTTCTTTTATCCTATGCTGATACTCTCTCAACCTGGAAGATGACTCTTGTGTGCACTCAACGGCTCGCTGCAAGGCTGTAGCGGCTATAGCTGTACCGGGGACGTTCTGTGTTCCCGAACGCATTCCCCTCTCCTGACCGCCACCGGTAATTAATGGTCTAATGGGCGCTCCCTGCCTAATATAAGTGACTCCGACACCTTTGGGACCATGAAACTTGTGCGCAGAAAAAGAGGCGTAGTCACAAAAGCAGCTAACGAAATCAATGGGGATCTTCCCAATCGTTTGAACGGCATCCAGATGAAAGAGAACGTTCCGTTTCCTAAGCTCTTCGCCAATCTCCTCATAGGGTTGAATAGCGCCGGTTACGTTATTTACTGCCATCAAGGAGACAAGAAAAGTCTCTTCGTCAACCTCGTCGAGAAGCTTTGCAACTTTGACAATTCCGTTTCTCTCGGGTCCGACCGTTGTATAATCAATGTCTGAACTTGCTTTTAAGTCTTTCAAAGTATTCAGAACTGCTTTGTGTTCGATCGATGTAGTAACGATTCTCTTTTTTCTTCCTTTGAAAAGAACGCTGGATCTTAGAATCCAGTTAATGCTTTCCGTTGCGCAAGAAGTGAAATAGATTTCCCTAGGATCTGAAGAAAGCGAGCGGGCAATCTTTCGGCGTGCTTCCTCGAGGTACCGAGCCTCTCTTAGCCCAAAAGAGTGCATGGAATTCGGATTAGCATACTCTTCGACGCACAGTTTTGCGAATCTCTCCGCGAGATCACTTTCCATTTTGGTAGTGGCATTGTTGTCGAAATAACGCATTAGGATTTTATCATCTCCTCGAAATCTCTTTCATCAATGATCTTGATTCCGAGGTCGCGCGCCTTCTGTTCTTTAGAACCGGGATTTTCACCTAAGAGCAAGAAATCGGTATTCTTTGAGACCGACGAAGCAACTTCTCCACCCAGTTTGATAATTTTCTCCTGTATTTCCTTTCTAGAGTATCCCGGAAGCGTTCCCGTAACCACAAACTTCATTCCCTTCAACGGTTTTGACCCAGGTGAATCTTCGTCCTGAATGTTAACGTATTTCAATAGCTCCTCGACCTCTTTTTTGACTTCCGGAGAAGAGAAGTACTTTTTGATATCTTTGGCCAGCTGGTCACCGATGCCTGAAACGTTTCGCAGTTCCTTTTCGTCTGCAGAGACAAGTCCACGAAGACTACCAAAGTAGTTCGCAAGATCTCTTGATGTCTTTGATCCCACTCCTGGAATACCCAGGCCAGTTATCAGCTTGAAGAGGGGATTGCTCCTGCTCTTCTGGATGGCTTCAATCAGATTGCTTGCCGTCTTCTCACCAATGCCCTCTCCTAGACTAAGAAGATCATCCTTGTTAAGCTTATAGAGATCCGATGGGTTTTTCACAAGGCCCGCCTCAACAATTCGCTCGACCAGTTTCTCGCCCAGTCCCTCGATATCCATCGCATCCCTGGAACAGAAGAACTGTATTCTTCTGATTAATTTCGCTGGGCAGGTGGGGTTCAGGCACTTCAGAGCAACATCCTCTTCTTTCTCTCTCCCCACTTCTCCGCCACAAACAGGACATCTAGAAGGCGGGATTATCCTTTTTTCTTTACCGGTCCTCTTTTCCGGAATACTTCTAACGATTTGCGGGATGATCTCTCCAGCTTTTTGGACTATTACTGTGTCAAAGAGTCTTATGTCCTTCTCACTAATAAAATCGAAGTTGTGCATGCTTGCTCTCTTTACGGTAGTACCTGCAAGTTGAACCGGTTCGAGCTCAGCAACCGGTGTTATAGTTCCAGTCCTGCCAACCCCGAAGGTAACATTGATCAACTTTGTCATAGCCTGCTCGGCAGGGAATTTGAACGCTATAGCCCATCTAGGTGCTTTTGTCGTGTATCCTAATTCCTCCTGAGCATGGAGATCGTCAACTTTTACTACCGTGCCGTCTACCGCGTAATTGAGACTAGATTTCGACTCCGACCATTTCTTCCAAAACGCTATCACACCATCTGTACCTTCAGCTAATTCACTGTTTGGCTCAACTCTCATGCCGATACTCTTCAAGAATTGGAGCTGTTCGCTCTGACTTTTCAGTTGAAACTTTGATGGCTCAACGACATGATAAAAGAACGCATTTAATCGTCTCTTAGCGACCTCTCTGGGATCGAGTTGTCTCAGAGTTCCGGCCGCCGCATTCCGAGGATTGGCGAAGACCTGAAGTTCACCTTTCGAACGAGCTCTGTTGATCTCGTGAAATACATCCTTTGGAAGATAGACTTCACCTCTCACTTCAATTGAAAGATCTTGCCTAAGACGCAAGGGAATAGATTTAATAGCCCTGATATTCTCGGTGACATCCTCTCCAACAAAGCCATTTCCTCTTGTGGCACCTCTCACAAGAAGGCCATTATCGTACTTCACTGAGATTGAAAGGCCATCGATCTTCAACTCGCACATATAGCGTACTATCTCGATTTGGAGCTCTTCCCTTACTCTTTTGTCAAACTGAAGCACTTCCTCTTCCGAGTATGTGTTATCGAGAGAAAACAGTCTATATTCATGAACTACTTCCTTGAAAGAAGCAACGGGTTTCAAACCAACTCTAATGCTTGGCGAATCAGGCGTTTTAAGCTCAGGGTACTGCTCTTCAAGATCAATGAGTGTTCTAAGAAGCCTATCGTATTCGGAATCAGGGATCTCGGGATCGTCCAAAACGTAATACCTGTAAGCATGATAATCTATTTCCTTTCTCAACTCTTCGATTCGCTTTCTAGCTTCTTCAAACGTTATCATTTTGATCCTCCCCGAAAAGAATAACAATCGAGACCGCGTACTCTCGTTCATGGGATATGCTTACTGTAAGGTCAGAGTTCTTTATCAATTGCTTCAGTTCATCGGACGGAATTGGTCTCCCTCCTTCATCAGTGAGAAACTGAATCTTGGAGAATTCGATGTCTTTTCTACCAAGAGCCTTTACAAAGGCTTCTTTAGCCGCAAAACGACCGGCAGCAAACTCCATTCTTCTCCGTTCTCCGCCTAGAGAATCATAGATAACTTTTTCATCTTTACCGAGAATTCTTTGTGCTATAGATTCAGTCATACGAGAGATTTCTACTATGTCGATTCCTGTTCTAATATTCAGGTTCAAACCTCCACAACTGTAACACCACTTCCGCCTTCTGAGGGTGTTCCGATCCTGAAACTCTTCACTCCTTTTGAACGCCTAAGGTAAGCCCAGACACCTTCGGCAAGTTTGCCCGTCCCTTTCCCATGAATTATGTAGCCTTGTTTCTTCCCGCTGGCTTTTAGCATCTGAAGAAAATCATCAATGAGAATTGGAACATCCTCGGTGATATTGCCTCGAATATCTATCTCCTGGCTCGAGTTTCCACTATCTAATTCAAACGAAGACATTTCTGATTCGACTACCGGCTTTCCAACCACTCGGACACGTGATAACGGAACTTTCAGGGTAATCTTGCCCGAATCTATCACTACCCTGTCACCATCTATTTCGCTAACGATCCCTTCAGCTCCGCTTTCCAGAAGCTTAACTATGTCGCCAACTTCCGGAATCTGAGAATCGGTTTTTTCTGGATAAGATGCCCCAAAATTCCTGACCTCTCTTTTTAGGTTGTTAAGTCTCTTCACAGCTTCAACTTTCTTTCTTTCACCGGGAGCCCTTGAAAGGCTTATAGCCATCTCGACATCCTTAATGATCGATCCCAGCTTTTTTTCCAGTTCATCGATTTCCTTACTTACTTCTCTGTATCTCTTTTCCTTTATCATCGATAATTTTTCTTCGAACTCCTTTGTCCTTCCTTCTAGTTCTCTTTTAGTTTTGTCGAGATCTCTTCTTTCCTCTTCCAGTAAAGATCTCTCTCTATGGAGCTTTCCAATTACAGCTTCGAGATCTCTGGCTTCACTATCGATATAGGAGCGGGCTCTATCAACTATTTCTTGTGGAAGGCCAAGCCTACTCGAGACTTCAAGAGCATTTGAAGAACCGGGAATACCCATCAATAAACGATAAGTAGGTTTAAGAGTGGATATATCGAATTCAACACTGGCATTGACAACATCGGAACGCTCCATTGCATAAAGCTTGATTGGGGTCAAGTGGGTGGTAAGGATCAGCCTGGATCTCTCCAGTAGTCTTTCAATGATTGCTATTGATAGAGCCGATCCCTCAACGGGATCGGTACCTGCACCCAACTCATCGAGCAAAACAAGCGAATTTTCATCGGCGTCTCTAATTATTCTGATTATTCTGGATATGTGTGATGAGAATGTACTTAAACTCTGCTCAATCGATTGCTCGTCTCCAATATCGGCGAATAGTCTACTAAAGAGTGGAATCTTCGACAACCCATCTGCAAGAACAGGAAGACCGCATAGCATCAGGAGTACCGAAAGACCTATCGTCTTCATTGCAACAGTCTTTCCTCCAGTATTCGGTCCGGTAATAAAAACACCGTTAACCCCCTCTTCCATGGTGAAGGTGATCGGTACCACCACTTCATCATCGATCAACGGATGTCTCGCATCTTTAAGAAGAAAAAGTCTTGAAGGGGACGGCTCTATGAAGACACCCTGTCGACTCTTTGAGTATCTACATGCTGCGTAAAGACCGTCAAGAACACCAAGTGCCTCAAGCGAAGGCTCAAGCCTTTCAAATGTGCTAAAGAAAAGAGTCGTCAATTCTCTCAGTATCCTTCTGATTTCCTCCTCTTCTCTGGATAACAGAATCCTCATAGAATCATTTAGAGTGATAAGCTCCTGAGGCTCGAAATATACCGTTGCACCGCTACCGGAAGCACCATGAATAATACCTTGATGCTCATTCTTCTTGCTCGCCGAAAGCGGCAAGACATAGCGGCCTTCTCTGGTCAAAATAAGACTATCAGTCAAGCTATCTTTGTATCTGTTCATTATTGAATCAAGTCTTCCCCTGAGGTTTCTATTAAGGTTTTTCAGTTCGTTTCTGATTTCTTTTAGTAAAGGAGAAGCATTATCCTTGATCTGACCATCCTCAGAAATCTTCTTTCTTACCTCACCTATAAAACCACGTTCGCAGGATAGAAGAGCGGCAACCTCATAAACTGCGGGGAAATCTGGAGAGACCCGATCGAAGAACTCTCTTAAACGGCAAACGTTATCCATAGTCACGGCGCTTCGGAAAAGCTCTTCACCACCAAGGCTGAATCCGCGTTTCACTTTTGTAATATAGTCGCTGAGATCGTGAAAAACCGTGAAAGGCGGTTCCCCTTCCCTAAGAAGTATTTCGTTAAACTCACTGGACCTTGTGTATAGAACTTCTGCGTCCTCAGCCTTGGGTCGCAGAGATTTCACTCTCTCTTTGCCGTATTTGGAAGTTGCCTTCTGAGCGATGTCATCAAGAACTGAATCGAATTCCAGCAGCCGGATCGAATCATCGAACAATGAATCCATCGGGCAGTTCCACCTTTCTGACAATCTTTGGCATCAGTTTCTCTCTGTTCTTTCTATCGTAGAGTGCGATTAAGGTATAGACAACGGCAATAGAAGCAAAAGCAACTACAAGAGCCAATCCTTCAGACTTCAAGACCATATTCATTACTATCAAAGTAACGAGAAAGACTGCCAACGGAATACCGTAAACTATCATGGATACTTTAGTAGCACTCATGTCGTTCATCTCAATCTCAACGGTGTCACCTGGATTAACCTCCACTCCGTTATGCAAAGCCCTTATCGTAATCTTTTTATCGCTCGAAGAAACACTGCAACTGCTCCTTGATCCACAAGTAGAACAGGCCTCTGTACGAGCTTTTTCAAGGAGCACGACATCTCCCTTAAGCTCCTTCACAATAGCTAACTCTCTCATGTCCACCTCCGCTAGAAGCGGTAACTAATCTCTCCACCTGCGTGAAAAACTGGAAGTGTTTCCATTCCGAAGAACTTCTCCAGTTCCAGGCCGACTGCTGCTCCGAAGGAGAGAAATCCGACCCGAACATATACAATGGGAGTAATCGAGAAGAAAATACCAAACTTATCAACGTTAGTTGTTATCAGACCTGCTCTTGAAACAACTCTTAGTCCGACAGCCGATTCCTCTGTCAAATCATATGCTAGACCGGCAAAGAGCTTGAGCAATGTATTGAAGTGACCATTTATGTAGAAAT
Organism: Mesotoga sp. H07pep.5.4; assembly: GCF_003664935.1. NCBI lineage: Bacteria > Thermotogati > Thermotogota > Thermotogae > Kosmotogales > Kosmotogaceae > Mesotoga > Mesotoga sp. H07pep.5.4. The sequence continues at coordinate 97,763 of NZ_JFHM01000006.1, read as the reverse complement.
CCTCTGATGAAACTGGAGAAACAAAGGAGAAATTACCTCCCAGCTCAAGAGAATTCTTCCCTGTCTGGCTTAATACATAAGCCACATTGATTCCATCATATACCAGTTTATCTTCAGAGCCAAACCCGGAATAGTGAATTCCATCTATAATTAACGAAGCTAGACCTAAAGAGCTCATCAGAAATACTATCAGTAAAGCAATCACAGCCTTCACACGACACCTCCAGTTCATCGAAATTATAGCATGCTATTTGGTGGTGTTGCGAAGGCAACGTGTTCTCTCTTACCATTTTTAAAGTATTAGCTGAGCAGGGCCGCAACATATCCCACGGTCCTGTACCTGTCTCCCATCACCTCACCGCTCGTTGTACTACAAAGCACTTCCATCGATTCAAAAGAATTTCTCACTGCTACAATTGGGCCAAGACCACAAGCCGTTATCCTCTTTTCTTGCGACAGTTCGTAGGACTCTCTGTACTTCCCATCCAAAATTAGGCTTAAAAGCTGATTGTCCTTTTCCATCGTTACCTCATGGGCCTCGTAGTGGTTCAAATCCGAAGAGGCAATCACCAAAACATCATTCCGCCCCATTAACTCCTTCTTTATGATCTCCGACAGACTCAAAGCAACTTCTACTCTCTGATCCGTCATTATCAAAGGAACAATCTTAAAATCCGAGTAAAGGAACTGCAGAAATGGTAGCTGGACCTCAATAGAGTGCTCATATAAATGAGCAGAAGTATCTGGCATTATCATTCCATTTGACTCAGCCATTAGTGACCTGCCAAAATCGTGATCTATCTCGACACTACCCAGAGGCGTTTGCCAAGCCCCTTCGAGCCACAACGACAGCTTCGTACCCAAGCCCGTGTGGTTTGGTCCAACAATCAAGATCGTTGATGGTTTAACGAGCGCGCCCGCCTTCCAGTATGACCATGCGGCTACCGGACCACTAGCCATATAACCGGCGTGCGGCACAATCAGACCGATAGTTCCTTGATTCTTCTCCCAGCCATGTGGAAGACTTCCCGGTCCAACAGGATGGAAAAAACAGTTCCTTATCTGACTTTTGAGTTCCTCTTCGTTATCAGCGTAGAACTTACCGCTAACAACGGGTCTCCTTATCAAGGCTCAACCACCTCCGCTGTGATGAAGATAACCAGTTCTCTCTTATCAGAGGTCTTGTTCTCGGTGGTGAACAGCTTTCCGATAAAAGGCAGATCACTAAGGAAAGGCATCTTGTTGACCGTAACGGTATCCTTATTTGCAACAAGACCTCCAATTGTCAGTGTGTTTCCGTCTGAAATAATCAGCCTGCTGTTTGCCTCTCTAGTCTTCTCACCATAAAGAGTTCTAGTCCCGTCAACGTATTTCTCCGGTTCGCTTACCTTAATGAAAAGATCAAGGAGTATCTTCCCATCATCATTTACCGTAGGAGTTATTCTCAGCTCCACCCCTGTATTCAGGTATTCAATAGTCTCTATCTCCACTGGGTTACCATCGACATACTCAATTGTGCGCACGAGGTAAGGAATCGTATCTCCAATGTGAATCTTGGCTTCTTCACCACTCATCGAAACTATAGAAGGACTTGATATAAGGTCAGAATCGTTGTCACTATCGCTGAGATCACCCTCTATCTTCATAGTTCCGGTATTCACAAGATCATCGATCAGCTGTGTGATATCTAGATAATCGATAATGCCAAAATCAAGATCAATGGAACCGTTTTCGATGAGGATCTCGGGAGCGTTGATTCCGATAGAAGTTTTGATCTCTCGCTGTATTTCGTCAATCAGGGACTCATCAACAAGCCTTGTTTCTATTCTCACCTGCTTCTTCGGCTGTGAAAGGGCTGAACCGATTTCATCGAAGATGTTGTCCACTCTAGACTTTGCAAGCCCTCTGACGACTATATAACCGTTTACGGGATCGGAAAGGACTTCTCCCCCATAGAACTCAATGAGTCTAGTTAACTCTTCGACATTGTGATAGACGCGGTAGACGAGCTCGACATCCGTCGGTTCCTCTCCGGCTTTCTGCTCCTTCTTGGTTACAGCATAAATATCATCGATTCTGACTATTTCGACTGGCTTCGTTGCATTGATCACCTTGACCAGTTTATCCCAGCTGAGGTCTTCTATCGACATAGTGATATTCTCGACGATTTTGTCAACGAAAAGAAGCGATATTCCCAGTTTTTCAGAAACAGTTCTCAGAAGAGCTTCCAGATCTTGATCAGTCACCCTTATGCTCACCATCGAATCTTTAACAACAACGCCTTTCTCGAGAGGATCGATCGCCTTTCTAGACTCCTGAACGTCTCTTACCATCTCTTCGGCTGCGTCTAGCAGGGCCGAACTCTTTGACTTGATAAGCAGCATCTGGAGATCTGCGAAGGTCTGAACGGTGATTCCTTCGATTGACTCTCTCAAAAGATCTGCAAGTTCTTGCGGATTGACGGTCAGATCGGTAATATATCTCGAGATCTCTCTATCGGCGGCAGCCTCTTCAATCGTCCTAGTAATTATCATCAGCGACTCGGGATCGCCGATAAGTAACCACTGTCTGTCAAGGTCGATGTAATCAACTTCAAGACTGAGCTTTGAGATTATCTCCTGAAGCTGATTATCTGAAACAAAGCTCTTTTCGACTCTCACCGACTCTCTCTTCGAATCAACTGCAAGTATACTCAAAGCCTCTCTCGCATTTTCCAGACCCACCTGCGTTCCTATTCCGATAAGCCTTCCAGAGTATTCGATAATCGATCTCAATTGAATCTCTGCAGCCTCCAGGAACTGCGTTATCTGTTCTATACTCCAACCGCTGACAGGTGGAAGATCTTCGATCCTTACCTTTTCAGTTCCTTCAGTGCTACCAATGGTCTGATTCAACTCCGTTATCAACTGTCTTGCAAGATCGACATGTACGCTTTCTCCAACCACTAGAAGCCTATTATCGAACTTGCCTATGAAAACCGATACTCCAATGCTCTCCAGTGCGTCTTTCAGATCATCCATTCCAGACCTTTCACTGCCTTCAGGGCCATATACTCTTGACAAATCGTCATTAAAGGCTTGCCCTACGACTACAATTGAATAAGACAGGAATTTAGTATCCTCTGTCACCGCTTTGGCAAGTATGTCCCTGAAACTTTCTACATCCTCCATATTTCCGACAAATAAATACCTCGTTGGCGTTATCTGAGCAAATGAGATCTCAAGTAGAAGTTCATTAGCGATCGTCTGGAGGATCTCAGGAGTTATGCTTGCAGGTAGATCGATGTATGCGAAATGCACCTGCTGGTTATCCAGCAAGTAGTCGATTATGCTTTGTGCACCGTCCAATGAGTCTGCGCTTCCTATCAGGAGGTATCCTCCACTCACATCAAAAACCCCCGAAAGCTCAATCTCTTTTGCTAACAAATAAGTCTTCAGTGTCTCTGCATCGACACCGGATAGTTTCTTCACAAATCTGAACTCGTTGACGATTCCCGATCTTTCGTTAACCAAACCACTGAGAACCTGTTCGAATTCACCTATGTCTTCAGCCGTCCCAATCATAAAGACTCTCTCTCCAACAGGCTCGAATTTCAGTTTAAGCTCCATCAAACCGGCAATTGATTCGAACTGGTTGATCTCCGTGCCCTCGGGCAGCGCAAAGGTTATGTAAGAGACGGAACCGTCGGCAGAAGTCCCGCTCGCATCGATTCCTATACGGAGAGAGGAAATCAGCTCTTGCGCTCTAGCAAGTGACGCTTTCGTCCCGACTATTATTGCATAGTCACCTGCCTCGATTACACCTACAGGTATCTGAATCGATGTGAAGGCGGTTTGGAGCTGGCTGGGAGTAAGATTCTTCGGGAGAATCGTTATTGTGTAAGAGAGCGGTCCTTCGTCTACACCGGCGCTCTCTCCAAGAGAATCATACACATCTACGGCCATTTCTACATCGGCTTCGCTTCCGACGAAGACAAAGACCGTTTCGCTTTCCAGAATCTCTACCTCCACCCCGATCAATCTGAAGAGCTGACTCAAAAGCTCGGAAGAAACTCCCTCCTTTGATTCAAGGACTTTGAAGACGTTCCCTTCACCTGAATCTCCCGTCGATACCTGAACGAGTTTTTCTATTATTGTAACTGCGTTTTCTATCGATTCTCTCGTTCCGATTATCAGGAGGACGTTGCTAACGGCGTTTATGTCGACTCTTAGATCGAGCTTTTCGAAAACAGTTGTGAGAGAGTTTATGTCAAACCCCTTAGGGAAGGAAAGAGCTTCGAACTCAATCTCCTCAGATTCCGGTTCTGTATTCTTCGTCTCAAATCTGGAGAAAAGCTCAGCGGCTTCCAAATTGTCCTCACCTGAACCTATGAAAACGAGATAATCTCCGACCTCCACAATCTTCACCGAGATATTGAGGGAGGCTAGCAATTCTCTGAACTGATCCACTGAGATCTCTTCAACGAACTCAACGATTGTGTATTCGGGGCTTTGTACTTCCTCTATCCCGAGGGTCGCCGAAATGGAATTGACTAACTCTCTGAAGCTATCTACGTTTCTTTGAGTTCCAATCACGAATAGGTCTTCACCGACTGGAAGGATCTCTACATTAAGCGAAAGCTTTTCGACCAGAGCTGCGATCTCCGTCATTGAAAGCTCTTCACTGATAGGAATCACAGAGTAGACTACTTCATCCTCAATAGGAGTGCCTTCCGGAGTGAGATACTCAACTATTTCATTGGCAGTTCTCAAATCACTGTCGGAACCAATTAGCATTACTTCTCCATCTACCTGAACAGAGGATATGCCTAGCGCCATATCTCCCATAATTTTCTCAAACTTTTCCAGTGTCAAATCTGCAGGAAGCTTGATTAGCCTATAAGAGATCCCCTTGCCAAGATTGCTTCTTATCACTTCGTCCAGTAGGGCAACTGCAAGGTTAACGTCTTCTTCAAGACCGGAAATCGACATACTCTGTCCAAGTTTTGTGTAGGAAAGATTGAACCCGGCCGAAATCAGTATCTCTCTCAGCTCTTCGAATGTCATACCTGAAGGAACAGGATAGAGAGTTGTAAGCTTCTTCGTCTTGAGTTCGAGGCCCTCCATGATATCGGGCAGCTTGGAAAGCTCAGATTCCGGTCCAATCAACAGGTATCCCTGACTGTTTTCGTGAAATACCTGAACCGCCAGATTCATAGCCTCAAAGAATCCAGAGAGAGTCTCTCCCGTCCATCCTTCAATTCTGGGATAGAACTGCGCCGTCAGTTCTTCAGTAGACGGGGCAGATCCAATCTCTTTCAAGAGACCTTCAAACATCTCAATATCATCTTCGGTACCTACAGCAACTAATTTGTCTCCCTCTCCGTAAATTGTGAGCGAGGAGTTCATACTTGAGAGGAGCTTGTTAAGGAAGTCGGTGCTAAGGGAGATTCCAGTGAATATCCTCGAATGGCGAACTTCCTCAGAAGGTTTTTCGGAAACAAGCTCGGAAAGAATAGCCCTGATCTGCTCGATGTCTTTTTCTTTCCCGTAGACAACGAAGCTGTCCCTGATCTCTAGAACGGAAATCTCCATTTCCAGAGTATCTACAATCCCTGTAAGCTCCTCGAGAGTGACCTCGCGGGGAACAATCACCGTTACTCTATGTTCGCTGATTATATCTTCTCTTATTTCTGCGAACCTCATGATCTCGTTCTCGCTCCCGATTACTACTAGCTTCCCTGCAACCGAAAGCGGGAAGACGTTTATATTGAATGCCGAAACAATTGACTGTGCTGCAGCCAGGTCGAATCCGTCCGCGACTTCAACTACCAGGTAGCTCTTCTCACCATCAACCACCTGAACCTCTCTCCTTGAAAGTATAGAAGTTATAGTGTCAACGGCCTTAGCTACTTCTTCACCCTGACCTACAGCGATTACGCCCGTGGGGGCATTCAGTAGATCAACGCGTATTCCTAATCTCGAGAATATTGCTCTAAAGCTTTCGACTTCTTCGGTGGGGATTTCTACGAAGTTAAATACATCGGGTTCCTCTCCCTTGGGCAAAACAACTCCCTCGGAAAGCTCGCTGAAAATCCTCACAGTCTGAATAACGTCATCTTCCGGTCCAATGACCATCGATCTCCCATCTACGATAACTACAGTTACCGCAAGTCCCATTTTTTCGAGCATGCCCTGAAGATTCTGAATCGAGGGAACAGTATCAACTATTTCGTAGTGTGGCTTCTCCAGTCCTGATAACCTGACCGTTTCAGAGTGAATTCTGTCCAGTATGGCAGTTGGACCCACTATTAGATAACCGGACTGAACCGGAGTCACACTGACTTTTGCCCAATCCTTCTCTCCGAGGAAACCTCTCAGGTAGGTAACAAGTTTTCCATCTTCCCAACCGGCAGGATTATTGAAGAACCTTGATTCAATCGTCTCATCCTCTTCGGCCTTAGAAAGCACTGATAATATGACATCATTAGCTTTAGCCGACTCTTCCTCGGTCCCCACCAATACTACTCCGGATGGCGAGGTAAGTAGCTGGACATCCATCTCAAGACTATCGAGAATGGCTGAAAACTCATTTATTCTATCATTCGGTATTTCCGTAAAAGAATACTTCAGTTCTTCATCCTTTTCGAGAGTTACCGTTCGTTCATTAATAGAATTCACGACCTTCGCGGCACTTTCGAGGTCCTCATCATAGCCGACAAGTATGACGTTGTCTCCAAAGCTAAGCGCAGTTGCTTCAATTTTCAGCTCTGCTAATACCTGCCGTATAGTATCAAATGCTCCCTCGCTTGCAGGCATTATTTGGAAATCATATTTTCTTGAACTTGATGGCGCTTCCAGTCCGTTACTCAGAAGTCTTATTACCTCAACAGCCTCTTCTACGCTCTCTTTCTTGCCAACTACGAGGAATTCGTCTTCAACAGGCAGAATCGTTACCTTCAATCCAAGCCGTTCAAGAAGTGAATCCAGTTGCTCGACTGCGGGAAGCGAATTCTCGATAACGAAGAAGGGATCCTCAATTCCAGCCAACCTCGAAGCCTCGTTGACTAGTTTTGATACAACTTCCTGGGGACCGACAACAATGTAACCACTGGAAGATGGTGTAATAGTTATTCTAGAGAAGTCGTCCTCGCCGAGAAAGTCAGCAAAGTAGCTTGCATATTTCTCATCGTTCCAGCCAGGGATTAGCGCAGCAACGTTGGAAACTCTTCCCGGCTCCACCCCCTCACCAGCTACGGCTTCCCTTTCCAGAATCTCGTTTACCGTCTCCAATGCTACTTGAACCTTGCTCCCTTCACCGATCATGATAACTCCAGTAGCGGATGGCAGAAGCTCCACTCCCGAATCAAGTTTGTCCAGAATCGTCTGATAAATGGCAATATCTGCGCTTTGTATCCCAGTGAAGGCGTATGTCGGTTCATAAACCTGCGGAGTCGTTCTCCTGCTGAGAATATCTTCAACAACCGTCTCTGCTCTAGCCACTGCCTGATGTGAGCCGATCGCTATGGCTCCAGAGGGCGATGAAATAAGGGAAACATCTATCGTGAGGCTTTCAAGAATTGCATTGAAGCTTTCGATGTCGTCTTGAGCGATGTCTAGAACGCTGTATTCCATTGCTTCCGGTGAAGCAACATCGAATTTCACACTTTCCATAAGCTGTTCTATTATTATTCCGGTTTGTCTTACGTCTTCCCCCGACCCGATAACGATCGTCGAGCTACCCATTTCTACCAGATCAACGAGTACTCCCAGTCTAACCAGCAGCCCTTCCAGATCATCTACAGGAGGCACTCTTTCAATCACTGTAAATGCAGGGTCTTCGAATTCTCTCAACCTTGATATTTCAGCCTCCACAACGTCTGCCAGAGCTCTTGGAGTAAGAGCAACGAATCCTGTGGAAGATGAAACAATGGAAATCCTCTCAAACTCATCGGCTCCAAGAAAGAGTCTCAGATATTCATTCAAACGAGTAAGATCCCAGCCAGGTATCATTTTTATTTCCAGAGAAATCCGTTCTTCCCTGTCTACTTCCTGAGATTGAAGCTGCATGTAAAGTGCCTTGAACTTCAGCAGGTCTTCTTCGCTGCCTATTGCAATCAGTTTGTCTGCAACGCTTACCGCAAATACTCTGTAAGCTAGAAGTTCTAGCGCAGGTTGTAGTGATTCAACTGTAATCCCGGCTGAAAGAGGCAGAAGAAGATAACTCTCATATTTCTCTTGAAGAGGAACTTCTTTCGTATCTCTAGAGTTGATTGCTTCGATCAACTCTTCCGCGCGATCCAAATCTTGTTCGGCTCCGATTGCAACTACTCCGGCTGGAGTGTCAAGCAGTTCAACTCCAATACTCAAGCGTTCAATTATAGGCAGAAGCTGATCTATGGAGTCCTTCAGAACATCAACAAACCTGTAATCCATTTCCAGTTCAGCCGTTACACTTTCAGAATGGGCCATCACCGATTCGACAACATCAAGAGATCTTGAAAGCTCTTCCGTCGACCCTACCGCAATGACTCCATTCGAGATCTGAACAAATTCGGAGGTAATACCGAGTTTCTCCATAACCGTCTCGAGTGGCGCAATATCTTCTGGTTCGATCGGGAGGAAAATGAATGTCTTCGAAGTTGCGGTCTGCTCTGTGGGCTTTCCCTCTGGGTATATAGCATCGATGAGCTGATCAATCAACTCACCCGTTTGAACAACACTGTCATGATTTCCGACGATCAAGTATTTGTCTTCAACGGGGATAATTTCGACTCTTATTCCTAGCGCTTCAATAAGCAGTTCCAACTGATCGAGAGGAGTCAATCCCTGCTTCACAATGAAGTAGGGGTCCTGAATTTCGTTCAGTCGCGCAACCTCGGCTTCAATAGTTTCAAGAAGATCAATGGGTCCGACGGCGATGTAACCACTTACTGTTGGAGCAATAGAGATTCGAGAATATAAATCTTCGCCCAAGAAGTCGCTGAGATAACTGGTGAATACCTCGTCGCTCCAGCCTGCAACTCTTCGGACGAAGGTAGATACGTTCTTGGAATCTTCAGTACTATCGAATACCTGTTTCTGATCATGAATTGTCTGAACTGCCGTTCTGGCTTTAGAGACCTCTTCAGACGATCCAACTACGATGACACCCGACGGAGATGGAAGCAACTCTGCATCGATGCCCATTTTCTCCAGTATTAAGGAGTAATCTCCTATTTCCTCGAAAGCTGCCGGCACGAATTCAAACACAGCCTGTGCTAAAGCCGTAGAAGGTCTCTTCTGGAGAATCGATTTGGAAGTTTCTATTGCTTTCGAAACCTCTTCTTCTCTACCTACTACAAGGACCCCGGAAGGGGATTCAAGCAACCTAACATCGATCCCAATGCTTGAGAAGATCTCACCAAAAACCTGCGAATCCTTGCTTTCGATTGTAGAAAGCTCAAATACAGTTTCTTTAGATTCCGGGTCCTCTCCGATAGCCTCAACTAATTTCGATATGAGTTCTTTTGCTCGTGCAACATTGTATTCCGATCCAACAACTACAAAATAGTCGTCGACTTCCAGAATATCGACAATGATGCCGAGCCTCGAAAGAAGTGAATTGATTTCATCAATCTGAGGCATCTTGCTTTCTATCGAATAGGATGGACTCTCGATTCCCCTCAGCCTCTCGAATTCGTTCTCTACTCTTTCAACGATCGACTCGGGGCAACTGATTATGTATCCTTTGGCCGTCTGAACGAAGGAGATATTTGCAGTCTTTTCTGGTCCAAGAACTACGCCCAGATAAGATAGAAGACGTTCGGAATCCCATCCAGGAACCCCTGCAATCTCCCTTGATACGAAGGCTCCTTCAACGCTCTCGGTAGTAAGTATCTGATCGTACAATCCGTTGAAAAGCTTTAAATCCTCGCTATCTCCAACAACGACAATCTTGTCATAGATTGGCGTGATAACAAGATCCATACCGAAAACATCTATCATTGAGTTGAGCGAGGCAATTTCCACTTCAGGCTTCGAGAAAATGATCAGATATGATTTCTCGCTTTCAATGTCTCCCTGCTGAGGAAGTATTGATGTCTCCTTATTCATAATCTCTTCGACGATCTTCTTTGCCTTTGCGAGCTGCGCCTCTACACCAATCCCTATGACTCCCGCCGGTGACTCTACAAGATCTATTTCGTACCCTAACAGCGAAAGTATCTCGTCAAGGGTATCGACTAGGGATGGCTCTATATCTATCAAACTGTAACTTCTGGGTCCCGTCTCGATTGTCTCGATTCTAGAAAGAATCGAATCAATCACGACCATCGCTTCTTTCAACCTATCTTCAGTGGCTACAATCGCGACTCCAGATGGCGTGTTGACGAACTCAACTGACAGGTTTAGTTTGTCCAGAAGATCACTTATTCCCTGCACTTCCGAATAAGGAATGTCTATAAATCTATACTCGTAAACAGTCTCACTTTCCGAAACTTCCCCTTGAACGGGTAGTCCGCTGCTAAGCTGTCTTACAAGCCTGGAAGCCTTTTCGACATTGACTTTTGAACCTACAATCATGAACTGGTTGTCGACAGGAACTATTGTTACGGCTATTCCAAGCCTCTGCAAAAGAAGCTCGAACTGAGCAAGTGACGGAATGGAAGTTTCCAGTCTGTAAGAAGGTTCTTCAAATCCTCTAAGTTTTTCAGCTTCAGCGGAAATTGCTTCCAGAACAGACTCCGCTGCAATGACTATGTAGCCGCTTCCCGATGTGGTCAGAGTAATCTCTGAAAAAAGCTCAGTTCCAAGAAAGTCGTTGAGATATGTCCTGAATTTCTCAATATCCCAACCGGGAATAGCTTCGATCTGCAGGGATAACCTGTTCTCCTGACTAGACATTCTATTTTCAACCATTTCTTTGATTCTAGGTATTCTCTCTTCGATAATGGTTTCTATCTCGGCGAGTCTCTCCGGGTAAGCACTGACTACCAGCAATCCTGCCGACTGAATGAAGTCTGCCGTTTCATTCTCCACGAGAATCGTCTGGAGTAACTCGCCCAGACCTGAAGAATAGATTTCGGGAGCGATTTCAAGAATGGATTCTTTTGTTACCCTGTATATCTGCCTTTCGTGCTGTTCCAGTTCAAGAATAGCCTTTTCCATTATTTCCGAAGGCGCATACATGAAGACCAATCTATCTGCAATCTGCTCAACTGTGTACTCATCTTGGACAAGACCCTGTGCCGAGTAGAAGGTTCTGAGAAAGGCCGAGACTTCCTCAAAGGAATCATTAGCTTTTAGTTCAAGATATGTGCTAGAGTAATCTTCGAAAGTGATCCCAGTGAAAAGTGAGAGGAGATACTCTGCTGTTCCTATTGAATTCCTGGAGCCTTTAAGAATGTAGCCCTTTCTTTCGCCCAAGGGCTCGATTAGTGCTCCAGTTATTCGCTCCACTTGAGATCTCACAGACTCCTCTATTGTTAAGTGATAATTCACTATCGTGTAGGAAACCTCCGCAGATATTCCCGAAAAAGAATCCACAGTCTTTTCTAGAACTGGAACTAGATAGTTTGGCAACTCGAATGTTACCTTTCCGATAGGCTCAAATGCTCTATCTACAGCTATCTCTTCATAAGGGGCATAGCTTTGAATAATACTCAGTATGGCGCCAACAAGAGTATTGCCTTCTGTCAAGCCGGACCCGCCAACACTCCCTAGTTTCAGCACATCTTCGATGAGAAAGAAGTTGTCCGGTAGCGTTATTGTTTTTCTTACTTTACTTGAATCTAGATCCTCAGATGTAACATTTTCTCTATAAAGCTCTAGATATTCATAAAGAGCATTTACCTGAGAATCATTCCCGGAAAGAATAAGTTTGTTGAATTCAGGAATGCTTATTATTGTCAGACTCTCAGAAAAAAGCGTTGCATTCAATTTCCTTGCGAGGTCTAAATAAGAGTTGAGAGGAGTGTCTTCCACATCTGTTATCTCCCACGGAATGGTAAATTCCTTCGTAACCGTATTAGTTGTAAGAGCAGCAGAAAGACTCATATGGGTTTGGAGATCTCCGAAAACCATGAGAGAAGCTTCATTTGGCAGATACTCAATAAAACTGTTCACGGGAAGAGTCTTTCTCAATCTCTCAATCTGCTCAGAAACGGTTTCACCCTCCAGCTTAAACTCCACACCAATATAAGTTTTCCAGAACGCGTTTACCAGACTCTGTACTTCTTCAGGTGTCCCGAGGTAGAAGGTTCCATCTGTCAAATAAGAGTAAGCGACCCTGTCTCCAAGAGAAGTGAGAATGTTTCTGAGGATGTCCTCTGGCATCGCAAGTGAAAAACCGACGACGACCTCCTCATCTCTCACACTTGGAGATATTATGTAGGAAAGGTCAAGCATTTCCTCGGAAAAGAGATACGTCATGGCAGTTGACAAAGTCATTCCGTATGTTGTGAACTTCTCGATGTCAACGTCAATCTTAGATCTGAAAAATCTAAGCGTTACGATGTTCTCCCTGATTGTGACTTGTGGCTCGTCGATTGCAGGAATCAGCAAGGCGACATTCACTGAAAGTCGCTTCGGGTCCTGGCGGGTCCAGAGACCCTCAACGGGTCCCATTCTTAACGGCAGATTCATATCACGGCCGCTTACTCCGTCCAGCGCCAGAGAATATATTGTCTTGGAAGGATTAGACTGAATGTTATAATCGGTGACTTCGTTCATAAAAATCAAAGTCACCGTCACTGATTCAGCATCCATAGAAGGTATGACTGAATTCAGTTGATTAGAGAAGCCGATACAGAAGAAACCCAGAACCAGGAATAAGACCGCTATTCTTCTCACATGAATCACCCCATATTCACCCTCGAGTTTACGACCTGAAATACTTGACAACAACAAAGCTGTTTGTGCTAGTGTCGTTCAGCAATACAGCAAATTCCGTAATCCCATACACGATGTAAGAGGGAGCAACCTGTTCTCCCACTCTTACAGTAACTTGAGACTGTCCAGATTCAAGAACAGCATAATCAATCTTGTTTAATCTATAGTATGCGACATACCTTACACCTTCAGCTTCCTCACCAACTTCTAGCATGGAACTGATTACTTCAGAAGGACTGGCATACAGAGGAAGAAAATGATTCTCCAAACTTACGCTACTAACAACTCTATCAGTGTTTATAGGATCAATCTTGATCCTGCTGGCCGCTACGTCTGCAATTTCAACAGGTTCGAGGAGAAATGTCAGAATAACCCCACCTGTTACGATAAGGAAAATCGCCATCACTATTACCATAACGTACTTCTCCATAAATTCAGCTCCCCCTAAAAGATTCCAGTCACATTTAGATCGATTTTCAGTTCAAGAGATAGATTCGAGGGAATGTTGGACTCCGGGAGAATCGGAAACCCAAGATTAGATCTTAGCTCTAGCTTTTTGACAAGTATTCTGGGTTCATTTACAATCATTTCTACGAGATCGAGAATATCCCTTGAGTTTCCCGAAGCAATTATCCCATTGTAGTCGCCGGGCTTCGACCCTATTGGAATTCTCTCTTCAAGATCATTCAAATAGCTTCTAGTGCTCATTGAACCAAGTGCCTCGTTTCTCACCCTTGTAAGGAGCTGAACTTCAAGATAGGCGCTTTCTAAACCATTTACTTCATCAATGAGCAGAGAAGTGTTCTCAAAAGTGCTGTAGGAGTACAGAATAACCAAGAAGAGAAAACCCAAAACAGTCAAGGTAATCAATGACCAGAAAGCAAGTTTTGAGTTTATTCCTTTCTTGTCAAGAAAATTGAGCCTTCTATTCAGCTTATTTGCGTAGTCTCTGTGGACAAAAAACGAATCGCCACCCTCAAAAGGCTCAGCTCCTGCGGGTGCTTTCATTTCTTCGAAGTTGAATCCGTTCTTCTCATTCAATGAGGTCACCTACCTCAAGATCAACTAGCTGAAGTGAGTACAGCTCGGCAAAATCCAAATTACCCCTGACGCTTGGTCTTGCGAGAAGCGTTGGAGTCGTATGCGGAGTCGGGAAAAACATCTCTTTTCCTTCAAAAATGAGATAGTAGAAAGAGTTTCCTACCCCGCTTTCAAACTGTATTCTGGAGGCAATTGTTTTCATTGCGTTCTCGTCCTCAAGATAGGCCTCTATTGTCCTGAAGACATCCATTTCAACTGACTTCAAATCAACATGTTTACGGAGATCATTTACCTGTCTGCTTAGTTTATTTCTTATCGCGATGTACTCCTGCTTCTTTTCATACATCATGTCTATATCTTCTTTCAGATTTCCTGTCAAATAAGTCCCGGTATTGTCGAATAAGTACCCTTTCATTCTTGAAACCTGTCGCAATCTAATTTCGAAAGCCTGGGTCACAAAGAAACGCGACCCGAAAATCAGCAAGATGATTATCAGCAGAACTATCAGAGAGTACTTAAGCCTTGAGACCCGCCTCTTCCTTGAATACAAGTTTACGTCGACCAAGTAACTCACCACCTCTCATGAGCAGTCCCGCCGATGTATATGTTATACCGCTTGTTTCCTTCATCTTAAGAGGCATGCTCGCTACCTCAGTCTCAGTGCCCAGAATTTGCTGAAAGGCTCTTGAATAAACAGCTGTCGAAAGGCTTGACTGGCCTGCAACAAAAAACCTGTTGAAGAGTGATTCGTCGGCTGCAGATGTATTGGGAGAATTAGACAGAGTGTTTGTGAGGTACATTCTCAACTGATACGATATCATACCCTCGAGTCTTTCCGAAGCTTCTTCAATCAAAGAGTCATAATAGGCTTTGGAGCCTATAAGAAACTCTCGTTGCATATTAGTGTTTGGAGATAGAGAGTTATCTTCTTTGAAGTCGCTCGCCACTTCATCAAACCCGTCACTGATGTAGTTCAAGCCTACAACTTCCTCTCCTCTTAGTGTCAATAGAAGCGAGTAGCTCTTATCAACGATAAAAACGATATTATTCCCTTCAAAGACGCTGGTCTGAGCAATCTTGAAAATCGAAAAGGGTTTCACATCAACTATGTTAGGTTCAGGGAAGTTCTTTCCCGTCAGTTCTCCAATGAATTCGTACAGAGCTCTCTTCTTAGTGATAATGAAGGCCGGGACAAGACCCGTTCGAAGTGAAGACAATGAGTTCAAGCAGGCAACATTGACTTCGTCGGGCGGTAGAGAAAACTGAGATGCTGCCTTGAAGCTAGCTACACTTACCAGATTCTTTACTGATTTGACCCGTGGAACTTCGAGATGCTGAAAAACAACATCTTTTGGGTGGAAGGCAGTCACAAAAATCTCGTCGGCAGGAAGAGAATTGTTTTCCGAGAATACTCGTGATGCTTCTTCAAGCGAATCCGAACCCACCTTAAGTACAGAAAAAACGGGCTTTAAATAACGACCTTCAACGACAGCCCTGACGATTTCCGTATAACCCTCGTCTGAATTAACGGCAGTAATCATACTTTGAAACATAATTTACCCCCAAGTCTCAATAACTGACTTTCCCCGTGACCGGCTGGATTGTCAAAACACTGCCATCAGCAAAGTTCAATGTTGTCGACCCGCTAAGTATAGCTATAGAGCCATCACCATTAAAACGAATCCTGAAGTTTTCAGGGTTCTCCCAGTGACAGTCTTCAAATACCATCCCAGTTGTGGATGATACTCTTCTTGATCTGAAATCATAGAACACATCAACGGGCCTCGAACGAACAACTGCTTCGAGACGCTGGCTTTCAATAAACGAATCAAAAGCAGTTTTGCTTAAAACAATTTTCAGACTAGCTATGATGTCAGATGACACAAGTACCACGCCGCTGATACACAGAGAGACCACGACCAGACAGCACAATAGTTCGGTAAAACTCATCCAATGCTTTGCTCCATTGCAAATACAGCACCATAAATCGTTATTGCCAGGAAACCAATAAATCCCCCAATAAATAATATCATTATTGGCTCGACGAGCGAAACAAGTTTCTTAAGTGCATTCTGGACTTGCATGTGATAGAAGTTTGCCACTTTAAACATTACTTCGTCGAGTTTTCCAGTTTCTTCGCCAGTTGCAACCATGCTAACCACGATTGGAGGGAAGACCTTTTGCCGCTCAAGAGCGGCGTTGATGCTTTCCCCTCCCTTTATACTGACTATCGCATTGCCAACGGCTTTCATAACTCTAGGGCTTTGAGAAACCTCTCCTGCAAGTTCCAGAACTGTAGGAAGATCCACACCGCTTGCTACAAGAACAGCCGTCGTCCGTGTGAATCTCTCCATAGCCGTCATGTTTCTTAGGTTTCTGACCGGAGGAATCAATTTGCCTAGAGTCTCCTTTACAATGTTGCCGTACTTACTCTTGAAAAAGAAGAAGCCTCCTATTAACAATGCTAAAAGCAGGACAAGAAGAATTGGCCAATGATTTTTCAGGATGTCGTTCATCTTAAGAAGAATAGCCATTGTTCCTTCAGGCTCGTAATTTCCTCCAAAAGCACTAATCAAATTTGGGAGGATGAAGAAGGAGATCATCCCCACTATTCCCACCGCGAAAACCATCATGAATAGAGGATAAGCCATCGCCGATTTTACCTGATTCTGAAGCTCAACCATCCCCTCATAGAAATCTGCAACCCTTTCGAGAGACTCGTCGAGAACACCACCGGCCTCGCCTGCTTTTACGAGATTGGTAAACAATGGCTCAAACACGCCCGTCTTCTCAAGCGATTCGCTAAAACTCATACCGCCCTCGATATCAAGAACAACACGGGAGATTATCTTCCTGAATCTTCTTGAAAAAAGAACTTGAGTCGAAAGAACTTGCAGCGAGTCTCTTATCCTAACACCGGAAGAAACCATCGTTGCAAGCTGTCTAGAGAAGATACTGACTTCCTTCTGAGAAGCGGGAAATAGAGAGGCCTTCGTATAATTGCGTGTAGTCGATGACTGTTTGATCGAGCTGACAATAAATCCCCTGCTAGAAAGAATTTGGAGGGCCTCAAGTTTAGAATTGGCAGAAAGCTTGCCTTTCTCGGGCTTTCCCTTGATGTTTATAACTTCATAACGGAATTCCGGCATCTCTTACCCCACCTTCTCCAAAAGACAAACAGCATGAACTTGCACGAAACCAGGGCTGCTGCCATTTCCAGATTTGGGCTTAACGTTTACCTGCTCGCTTTCGATTCCAAGCGCTCTGGCAACATTCTCAGTCATTGAACTGACAAACCCTGCTAGTCTAACCTTTTCGATCACGACAACTGCGTCAACATTTAGAATTCGCCACCGACCTCTTATCGACTCAGCTACCTCCATCAGAAACTCTATACTTCTTCGATCTCTGTTTTTTTCATCCTCTGGAAAACTGATGCCGATGTTTCCCGAAGAAGTGCTCCCAAGAATCGCATCGACAATCGCATGACAAAGGGCATCTCCGTCAGAATGGCCCGCAAGATAGAAGGTATCAGATACCTTAACTCCTCCCAGATACATACCTCTGTCTCCGGGCTTGATCGAATGAATGTCGTAACCGATTCCCACCCTGATTCTCATATGAGTCTAATAGGCATAATAACGTATGTATAACCCTGGACATCTACTGGATTCATTTGAAGAGGGCTATTAGAATCAACGAAATTCAACTCCACAGTATCGGAATCAATCTTCTTAGCCGATTCAGAAAGGAACCTGGGATTAAAGGCTATGACAATGTTGTCTCCTTCCTTGTTTGCATCAAGAATCTCTATGGATTCCCCGTGATCAGGGCTTCTAGCAACTATCTTAAACTGCTCATCGTCTATTTCAAACTTGACCGAATCCGATCCGAGCCTTGCGGCAATCGATGCCCTTCTTACAGCATCTGAAAAGACCTCGGTAGAAAGAACAAGTCTGGCCTTGAATGATTTGGGAAGAACCTTCTTGTAGTCCGGAAACTCAGCATCCACAACCTTTGTTACTATCTCAGTGCCGTCAAAAAGGAACTGAACACGCGAACCATCATAGGTTACCTTCAACAAATCAGACATTGCAGCTTTAAGACTGTTTTGCAAATCCTTCATGCTCTTAAGCGTAAGCAGAAAGTGGTCATCGATGTTAAGGTCAATTCTTTCTTCGGAGAGCGCCATCCTGAATCCATCCGCAGCTACAAGTCGAAGGTAACCATCTTCGAATTCCCAGTAGACACTGTTCAGATTTCTCATGAATTCATCCCTAGCAGCACAGAAAATCACTCTATCTATCATCAGTTCAATCGATGAAACCGACACTGCGAATTCAAGTCCTCCCGAGGTTGGTTCAACAATGGGGAATTCCTCGGGATCCATTGTTGGAAGAGTGAAGCGGGCACTTCCCTCCCTAATGATAACGTTTGTATCTTCTGTTTCAAAAACAACTTCTCCCTCTGGAAGATTTCTGACTATTTCGAGTACCAGACGCGCATCTATGACAAAATCGCACCTTCCATCTATGTGCTTTGGTCTCAGCTCTGTAGTAATTGCCGTTTCTAGATCAGTGGCCTGAAGCTTAACCGTTGAGTCATCCTTCATTGAAAAATATATGCCCGAAAGAATTGGCTTCACGCTTTTCGGAGCAACTGCCCCAGAAACCGATTCTAATCTTGTGAGGATTTCTGAACGAGCTGCGACGAATTTCATCATACACCTCCACTTGAAGAGCTTTTCATAAATTATAACATCTATGTGGCATAATCATTATCAGAAGCAACAGCGATAGATTTCTTCCTTTGGGAGAGAACAACATGAATATCGAATATATTCATTCATGGTCAATGGAACCGGTTCAAGCTATAGACCTACAAAAGAAACTCAGGGACAAGCTTACATTTGAGGACTACTCTCGGGAGCCAAGACTAGTGGCAGGAATAGACGTTTCTTTCCCTTTTAGAGAGATTGCGCTCGCCGTAATTGTGGTTATGGAGTTCAGCTCTCTATCCGTAGTTGATCATTTCTTTTCTCTTAAAAAGGTTGAGACGCCTTACATCCCCGGTCTATTGTCGTTTAGGGAGGGGCCCGCTATACTTGATGCGCTGTCCAGATCACCGGAAGTTGACCTGCTCTTCTTTGATGGACACGGGATAGCTCATCCCAGAGGGATTGGTATAGCTTCCCACATAGGACTTTTCGTAGAAATACCGACGATAGGCGTTGCGAAAAGCCTTCTCTATGGAAAGGTCGAAAGCCTCCCGAGAGAGAAAGGACAAAGCAGCAGAATTCTCTCATCAGGCGGTAGATTGCTAGGATATGCGCTATGTACAAGAACGAGTGTGAAACCGGTTTTCATTTCACCGGGAAATAGAATGACTGCGGAAAGCGCTCTCAGGTTATCAATAAGAACAATTGGAAAGTACAGAATACCGGAACCTACTAGACAAGCACATATCCTCACCCAACGATTGAAGAATCAACTTATCCTGTAAAAGACTATCGATGCGGCACCTGTTATCCCTGCATTCTCTACCAATTTGCTCAGAGTGATGCTGAAGGTCCCGTTAAAAGAAGTCATTACGAAAGCCGGGAGTTTTTCCCTTATTCCGTTTATTAGCAAATCTCCAGCTCTGCTGATCCCACCGCCAATGACAATATGTTCTGGATTGAACACATGTATGAAATTTCCGATTGCAATAGCCAGGGCTCTGGTTGCTCTTTCTACGATCAGAGTTGCTGCGAGATCACCCTCCCGTGCCGCGTCAAAGACCACTTTAGAGTTTAATTCAGGCGACGCAAATATCGTTGACTGTGGAAATCTCTTCGAATATTCCCTGGCCAAATTTACTATGGCCGTCGCCGAAGCAAGAGCTTCAAGACATCCGTGAGAGCCACAACCGCAAACTGGTCCTTCCGGTTCAACTATAGTGTGTCCAAGTTCCCCTCCATAGCCTTTGCTACCTGTCATCAAAATACCGTGGGTTATCACTCCCCCTCCGACTCCGGTACCTAATGTAAGGCCTACCATGTGTTGGCTGCCTTTGAACTCACCGAATGCCCACTCTCCTAGAATAAAGGAATTTGCATCGTTCTCTACAAAAGTTCTTATTCCAGTGACTCTCTCGAGCATAGCTGCCAGTCCGAACCCCGACCAATCGGGAAGATTTGGAGAAAACAGCACAGTCCCCGTATCGTGGTCGATCGATCCAGGTGAACCAACCCCGATTCCGATAATTTGTTTTGAGTCGATACCCGACTTAACAAGGAGCTCATTTATCGCTTCACCAATTCTTGTGACGACAGTAGTTCTACCTTCTGACACTCTTGTAGGGATCACCTTTTTTTCGACTATCTTACCGTCTTCCTCAACTATCCCTATCTTTGTCTCTGTTCCACCCAGATCAATTCCTATTACGCGTCTGACCATCATTATCTCCCATCTAGTACTGCTTCTTTTCCATTTCAATCAAATCCAAGAATTCGTCATTTGATCCGGTGCCTCGAAGTTTCTCCATGATTAGTCTAAGTCCCTCTTCTTCCGACATTGAAGACAGCATTCGCCTTAGAATCCAGATCTTTCTCAGAATATCTGAAGGAAGAAGTAGTTCTTCCCTTCTAGTACCGGAAAGAGTAAGATTGATCGATGGGAACATCCTCTTGTTGGCCAGCTGTCTAGATAGAATCAGTTCCATATTTCCAGTACCCTTAAACTCTTCGAAAATAACTTCATCCATCTTGCTCCCAGTTTCAACGAGCGCTGTAGCGATTATCGTAAGGCTTCCGCCCTCTTCTATGTTTCTAGCCGCTCCAAAGAAGTATTTGGGCTTGTAAAGCGCAGAAGGATCCACACCACCGGAGAGAAGCTTTCCGCTGGGCGGAACATAGAGATTGTAGGCTCTTGCTAGTCTAGTAATACTGTCGAGAAGAATGACAACATCATAATTGAATTCGACCAATCTTTTTGCCATTTCGATAGTCATCTCCGCGACTCTAATCTGCTTTTCTGGATGCATATCAAATGGGGCGGCTATTACATGAGCATTTGTGCTTCTTCTGAGATCAGTGACCTCTTCAGGTCTCTCGTCGATTAACAGAATTATTCTTATGGTGTCTGGGTGATTCTCAGCAATTCCGTTAGCAAGCTCCTTCAGCAGTATGGTCTTCCCCGCTTTGGGAGGTGAAACTATCAATCCTCGCTGTCCCTTTCCAATTGGGGAGAAGAGATCAACCATTCTTGTGCTCATTATGTGAGAATCTGTCTCGGTAATCAACCTGTCTTCAGGGTGGATTGGCGTAAGATTCTGAAAGGTAATTCTTTCTGCAGCGAAGTTTATCGCCTTGTGATTAATAGCCTCTATTCTCAATAGCGCAAAGTATTTCTCGCCTTCCTTCGGGGGTCTTACCTGCCCGGCTACTGTATCGCCACTTGTAAGGTTGAATCTTCTTATCTGAGACTGGCTCACATATATGTCGTTAGAACTCGGAAGAAGGTTGTTATCCAGAGTTCTAAGAAAGCCATATCCCCCGTCAGTGATTTCAAGAACTCCCTGATCGAAGAAGTAACCATAAGATTCCGTTTGGGCTTTAAGAACAGCGAATATCAAATCTTTCTTTGCCATCTGCGTATAGCCTTGGACATCATACTTCCTAGCAAGCTTGTAGACTTCTCTGATAGGCATTGCCTGGAGTTGTGAGATATCGATTTCGACTTCCCTTATGTTGTCTTTATCCTTGTCTTTGTCCTTTCTGGGAAGCTCCTTCGATTCATCTGTAGTGCTCTCACTAGTTGATTCCTGAGACTCAGATTCCGAATCCATCTTCTTTTCGGCATCTCTTTTTAATGAAACCTCATTTTCTTTCACGCTTCCTTCGATTTCATTAGAAGTAGCGCTAAGTGTTTCCTCCTTTTTTTCGGGCTTCTCGACTTCAGTCTTCTTTCGAGTAGTTCTCTTTCTGGTCGGCTTCTTCTCACTTACGACATTTTCATCAAGTTCGTTCGGTGTTTCTTCCGTTTTCTTCTTTCTTGGGCTCAAATTTGACGGTACATCCAATCACAACAGGAAGAATGTACCTACCCTCCTTCCGTATCTTTAGGAATTATAGAGAATATGAAGCTTGCAATATTTGTAAGAAAGCATGGAAGACCTGTCTCCGGTGAGCTACAAGTTCTTTCAGAAATAATATACCACTTACGCGGAAAAAATCAAAGCTTATTTGCCTTGCTGTTTCTGATAGCGTTTCCAGTCATCCATGAATCTTTCAATTCCGATATCAGTGAGCGGGTGATTGAATAGTTTGAGAAGTACTTCATAGGGAATTGTCACGATGTCAGCCCCCATGAGAGCTGCCTCAAGAACATGCATAGGATGTCTCACGCTTGCCACAATTATCTCAGCTCTGTAACCGTAGTTAGCGAATATCTGGACAATCTCCTCAACTATTCCCATTCCGTTGCTTGCAATATCATCGAGCCTTCCGACAAATGGACTTACATATGTTGCGCCTGCTTTGGCAGCAAGTGTTGCTTGAAGAGAATTGAAGATTAAGGTAACATTTGTCTTGATTCCCTCGCCACTAAGTGTCTTTACTGCTCGCATTCCATCTCTTGTCATAGGGATTTTCACGACCACATGCTCATTAAGTGACGCGAGTTCTCTCGCCTGTAATACCATGTTTTCGTAATCAGTGGACGTTACTTCCGCCGATACAGGACCCTTAACCGTTTCACATATCTCCACAACTCGGTCTTCGAACTTAACTGCTTCTCTGGAAACCAATGTTGGATTGGTAGTCACGCCATCGACGAGACCAAGCTTCATTCCCTCACGAATGTCTTCAATGTTTGCCGTGTCAAGGAATATCTTCATTGCCACACCTCCGAAGAATGGCTACCTTGCGGTAGCCATCACTTTTTGTCCTGTTTCTTTTCAGCTTTCTTCTCGGGCTTCTTTTCCTGTTTTTCTTCGTTGTCTATTAACTGAAGAACGGCCATTTCACTTGCGTCGCCCCTTCTCATACCTAATTTGACTATTCTGGTGTATCCTCCGTTTCTTTCGTGGTACTTAACTGCAACTTCATCACAGATCTTTTTGACAAGCTTTCTGTCGTTGAAGTTCCTGTTTATCTCTCGATGCAAAGCAAGGTTCTTTGACTTCAGTACCTGTGTTTCTGCACTGTCAGGGCCCTTAGAAGAAATCTCGATTGAAAGTAGAGAAGCCTTCTTTGCCTTAGTAATAATACTTTCAACAAAGGGTCTTAGTTCCTTTGCTCTAGTGACTGTAGTAACGATTGTTCCATGTTCGAAAAGCTCCCTGGCCAGATTTCGCATTAAAGCGACTCGCTGGCTGTGGGGCATATTTAGTTTGCTTCCACTGACTCTATGGCGCATAGCTAATAGGCCTCCTCAAAATCATTCTTTCTTGAGTACGATGTTGAACTTATCCCTCAGTTTCTTTACAACTTCCAGCATGGACTTCTCTCCGAAGTTCCTGATCCTCAGAAGATCAGCTTCGCTCTTGTCGAGAAGATCACCAATTGTGTTGATCTTGTCGCGCTTGAGACAGTTAAGGGATCTGACGGAAAGATCGAGTTCCTCAACCTTCTTCGCTCCAAGGGAATTCGAGTCCTGCTCTTCCACCTGGGGGGTTTCGTCAGTGACTTCCGCTTCTTCAGAAATGATTTCCTCTTCTTCCTGCTTGAGCGCTGAGCTTGTAAGACCTTGAGCCGGCTGGCCTAGACCGTTGGAGAAGACCTCGAAGTGCCTGATAAGTATGTCAGTTGCTCTCAAAAGCGCATCAGAAGGGGTTATCGATTTCTTGGTCCACACATCCAAGATAAGCTTGTCATAGTCTGTTCTCTTTCCAACCCGGACGTTCTCGGCCTGGAAGTTGACTTTTAACACAGGGCTGAAGATCCCATCGATGTAAATCATCTCAACGTCGTGCTCTATTTCCATTTCCGACACGGGAACAAACCCTCGTCCAATCTCAGCGAAAAGCTCGATATAAATAACTGAATCTGTGTTCAGAGTAGCTACGTATTGAGACGGGTTGACTACCTCTACCCCAGTAGGAGTTTTAATATCGCCGGCTGTAATGACTCCTGGTCCCGCTGTCTCGAGTGTGAGTTTCACCGCATCAGAGAATTCAAGTGCGGGTTTTAACTGGACTTTCTTGAAATTAAGGATTATTTCGAGAATATCTTCCTTTACTCCGTCAATAACGTCGTATTCGTGATATTTACCAGGTATCTTTAGTCTTGTGATTGCCATACTCGGTATCGATGAGAGGAGAACCCTCCTAAGAGAGTTCCCGATAGTAGTGGCATATCCTCTTTCCATTGGAGAAAGGATGAATCTTGTAAAATAGCTGTTATCATCCTCTCTTTCTTCTTCAATTCGCAAGTTTTTTGGCATTATTGATGTCAACATTGTTTCGCCCAGAATTCGGGCACACACCTCCTTCCAAGAAGGTAAGAATCGGATTTACTTGGAGTAGAGCTCAATAATCGACTGCAGATCAACTGGAATCTCTACTTCTTCAGTTACAGGATATCTCAGGTAGGTACCTCTAAATGTCTCGTAGTCTACCTCAACCCATGGATAGGCTGTTCTCTCTTTTGCAGCTTCTGCCGCTTCTTTGATCGGTAAAACACTTCTGCTCTTCTCTTTGATCTCCACGATGTCACCGACTCTCAAATTGAAGGAAGGCTTGTTCACCCTTCTACCATTAACAAGAACGTGTCCGTGGTTAACCAGCTGTCTTGCTTGTCTCCTGCTCGAGGCGAATCCCATTCTGAAAACGATATTGTCAAGTCTTGATTCAAGAATCTTCATCAGAGCACTTCCCGTTTCTTCGCTCTTTTTCAAAGCCGCTTCAAAATATCGTCTGAACTGCCTTTCAAGAACACCGTAAATCCTCTTTACAACCTGTTTAGATCTCAACTGCATGCCATATTGGGTGAGCTTTCTAGTGGAGGCTCCGTGTTGTCCAGGGGCGACTGGCCTCTTCACCTGAGAACACCTTGGCGAAAAACATCTTTCACCTTTCAAATACAGCTTAAATCCTTCACGACGACAAAGTTTACACACTGGTCCTGTATATCTGGCCATTCAACTCCCTCCTAAATCAGACTCTTCTTCTTCTGCGTGGTCTGCAACCGTTGTGAGGCAGTGGCGTGATATCTTTGAGCGTCTCCACAGTAAGACCTGCCGCTTGAATTGTCCTGATTGCAGCTTCCCTTCCAGAACCTGGGCCCTTGACTTCTATTCCAACTCTCGTGATCCCTAGCTTGATGGCCTCTTTAGCAATCTTATCTGCGCCCAGTTGAGCCGCATAGGGTGTTGATTTTTTCGATCCGGAGTATCCGGCGGTTCCACCTGACGTCCACATAAGAGTGTTCCCTTCTGAGTCAGTCAACGTAATTATTGTGTTGTTGAAAGAGGACTTTATATGTACTACTCCCCTATCAGTTGTCAGTTTCCTTTTTTTCTTGGCTGCTGGTCTCTTTGCCATTCACTTTTACCTCCCGTTTAGCTCTTCTTACGAATCTTACTGGCTCTAGAACCCTTTCTGGTCCTCCCATTTGAATGCGTCTTCTGACCGCGTACCGGAAGCCCGTTTCTATGCCTGTAACCTCTATAACTTCCTATCTCGATTAGTCTCTTAATCGACCTGTCGACTTCAGTTCTGAGCTCGCCTTCAACCTTGTAATGCTCATTTATGTACTTCGCAATTTTACTAACTTCTTCGTCAGTCAGGTCTTTTGCTCTCTTGTTGCC
The DNA here is from genome assembly GCF_003664935.1 of Mesotoga sp. H07pep.5.4. Classification (NCBI taxonomy): domain Bacteria; kingdom Thermotogati; phylum Thermotogota; class Thermotogae; order Kosmotogales; family Kosmotogaceae; genus Mesotoga; species Mesotoga sp. H07pep.5.4. The sequence continues at coordinate 72,085 of NZ_JFHM01000006.1, read as the reverse complement.
ATCGATTTCCGTTCCTGAAAGAATCTCGTTCGATCTTGTATAACCTATACCATAGATATAGGTCAGGGCAACGAAAGTCTTCTTGTTATTAGGAAGTTCAACACCAAGGATACGTGCCATCTATATCCCTCCTTAACCCTGACGCTGGTTGTGCTTTGGATTTTTTTCGCAGATGACTCTTATTCTGCCATTGCGTCTTATCACTTTGCAGTGTTCACATCTCTTCTTGACCGAAGCGCGGACTTTCAATTCGTTTCTCCTCCTTTGTCTATCCTTTTACGATAAACAATTCTTCCTTTGGTCAGGTCGTATATCGATACTTCCACAACGACCTTATCACCCGGGATCAACCTGATGAAGTTCTTGCGCATTTTTCCAGAGATGTGAGCTAGAACAGTGTGATTGTTCTCAAGTTCGACCTTGAAGGTCGCATTAGGCATCGATTCCACAACCGTTCCATCCATCTTAATGATATCGCTCTTGTCCGACACCAGTGATCCTCCTCACAAACTAGAAAGAATCTTTGGACCATCTTCAAGAATCGCAATGTCATGCTCAAAATGCGCAGCTCGCGATCTATCAGCAGTTATTGCAGTCCATCCGTCTTTCAGAATCTCTAAGCTATAGTGTCCGCTTGCGACCATCGGTTCAATCGCAAGGGTCATGCCAGTTCTTAAAAGCATCCCGCTTCCCTGTCTTCCGTAATTCGGCACTTGTGGATCCTCATGAAGGCTTAGACCGACCCCATGACCGACGTAATCTCTTATTACGGATAGCCCAGCGCTTTCCACACAATTCTGAACGGCATAGCCGATGTCGCCAACTCTGTTTCCTGCGACAGCCATTTCTATACCCTTTAGAAGTGCTTCTTCCGTTCGCTGTAGAAGCAGCCTGTCCTTTTCACTCCTGAAGTCCCCTACTACGAAAGACTTTGCCGCATCACCAATGAATCCGTCCTTGTTGACCCCACAATCCACGGAGACTATGTCACCATCGGCAAAGATTTTTTCCTTCAAGGGAAATCCGTGAATTACCTCCTCGTTTACTGAAACGCATAGAGTGTAAGGATAACCACTATATCCCTTGAATGCGGGGATGCCTCCGCGTTTATGAATCAACTCTTCTGCCGCTTTTTCCATATCGAGAGCAGAGGCTCCTTCAACTGCATAAGACTCCATCTCAGCCAAAACCTCTGCGACAATCTTCGCAGCAATTTCGATTTTACATATTTCTTCTGGAGATTTCAACCTAACCATTTCTAGATGTCTCCAGATGTTCCACAATTTTGTCAGTCACAAGATCAATCTCTCCAGTCCCGTCCACTTCCAAAAACTGGCTCTTGTTACTCGAGTAATACTGGATCACTGGCTCCGTTTTCTCCAAATAGACTCTGTACCTTGCTCGAACTGTGTCAGGCATATCGTCATCTCTCTGAATCAACTCGGCACCATCGTTATCGCAGCGACCTTCAACTTTCGGTCTTATCGTCAGCAGATTGTAGACCTTGCCACACTCTGGGCAAACTCTTCTGCTAGAAATCCGTTTTACGACTTCTTCTTCATCTGCATTAACGAGCAGGGCTACATCGATTTTCCTCCCTAGATCCTCTAGCATTTCATCAAGCGCAGCTGCCTGCTCAACTGTTCTTGGAAAACCATCAAGAATGAACCCATTCCTGGTATCCTCTCTCGACAACCTTTCTCTCACAAGGTCGATCATCAAATCATCGGGGACGAGAAGCCCTTTATCCATAATCTCTTTGACCTTCAGCCCAAGGTCATTGCCAGCAGCCACGGCTTCCCTTAACATATCTCCAGTCGATATGTGAGGAATCTTAAATATCTGGGCTATCCGCTTTGCCTGTGTCCCCTTCCCTGCTCCGGGAGGACCCATTAGAATAATGTTCATCCTATCTCCTTCCTCGTAACTTGCCTTTCTTTACGAATCCTTCATAATGCCTTACCATAAGGTGTGTTTCCATCTGCTGCAATATATCAATAGCTACGCCAACAGCAATCAGAGTCGACGTTCCCCCAATTGCGAGGCCGCCAATACTGAAAATCCCGCCTATAACTAATGGAAGCAATGCAATCACAACCAGGAATATGGCTCCCATGAAAACAACTCTGTTAAGGACTCTCTGAATATACTGCTGAGTGGAAAAGCCCGGCCTTATTCCGGGTATGTACCCTCCGTAGTTACGTATGTTATCCGATACTTCTCTGACATCAAAAACAAGCGAACTATAAAAGAACGTGAAGAAGAAAACCATTCCTCCATAAAGCAATATATAGAGGGGCGATGTCTGAGCAAAGAGACTCTGCATAATATTCCTACCGCCACTTCCCTCGGGGAAAGCCGTAGCAATAAACTGTGGCAGCATCATAATTGCCGAACTGAATATTATCGGTATTACTCCACCCTGATTTACCTTGATAGGAATGTGCGTGGAAACTCCTCCATACACCCTTCTACCAGTAACTCTCCTTGCGTACTGAACTTCGATCCTTCTTTCTCCCATCTGAACATAGATAACCGCCACAACTGTGAACAGAGCGATCGCAAGTAATATCGCCCACTGTAACGGCGATAAAGCTACCACTACCTGCATAATGGAAGCAGGATATCTTGCAACGATACCTCCGAAAATCAGAACTGAGATACCATTTCCAATTCCCCTTTCCGTGATTCTTTCTCCCAGCCAAAGAAGGAACATTGTACCACCGATAAGGGTGGTTGTTGCCAGCAACACAAAGAGCAACCTGCTGGGAATCGCCAAGATAGCCGTGTTCGAAGAGAGACCGAATGATATCAGGAATCCTTGAAGACCCGCGAGTCCAATCGTCAGCATTCTTGTGTATCGAGCATACTTCTTCTTTCCCTCTTCGCCTTCCTTAAGCATCTCCTTCAAACTAGGAACAACAGCAGTCAGCAGCTGGAGCATAATCTGAGCGTTTATGTATGGAGTAACGCTCATTAAGAATATTGAAAACTGCTCAACGGCTCCACCGGTGAAAACATCGAAGAAGCCGATGAAGCCTCCGGCTCCACCTGTAGATAGAGTACCGAAGTACGCAGACCAGGCTTGGATATTAATCCCGGGAATCGGTATGTAGACACCAAGCCTGAAGACTGCCAATGCGAGGAACGTGAAGAGGATTCTGTCTCTCAGCTCAGGAATCTTGAACGCGTTCTTCAGGGCATTCCACATTGTCAGATCACCTCTGCCTTTCCACCAGCAGATTCAATCTTCTCCTTGGCAGTAGCGCTAAAAGCATTAGCTTTGACAATAAAAGACTTTGTCAGTTCGCCTCTCGCAAGTATCTTCACTCCGTCTTTAAGATCTTTGAGTATCTTGCGCTGAACGAGTATCTCGGGTGAAATCTCGCTGCCACTTTCGAATCTCTCTTCGAGAGTCGAAATGTTCACAGTAGCATAAACAACAGATCCTCGGTTCTTGAACCCTTTTATCGGTGTTCTTCTGAATAGGGGTGTCTGTCCGCCCTCGAAGCGTGCAGCTACCTTACCTGTAGCTCTTCCTTGACCCTTATGGCCTCTGGTGGCGGTTTTACCCATTCCCGAACCTATACCGCGTCCTATTCTTTTTTCGGTTGTTCTAGAACCGGGTGTCGGACTTAGATCTTCAACTTTAAAAGCCATCTTCCTACCCCCTTCAGTCATCAAGTTCTTCGACAGCAAGAAGATGTCTTATGGAATTCACCATGCCCCTGATCTGTGGAGAATCGGGCTGAACAATCTCACTGTCCAGCTTTCCAAGGCCTAATGCTTTAACCGTCTTCAGCTGTCTTCTGTTATAGCCAATCGGACTTTTGATTAATCGTATTCTTAAACTCTTTGCCATTACTGACCTGCCTCCTCGCTGAAACCGTGGAAGACTGTCTTTAGGGGTATGTCCCTGATTCTTGCAAAGTCCTGAGGGGATCTCAGACTTAATAGCCCATTTAAAGCCGCTCTAGCCATATTAAGTGTGTTAGATGATCCAAGCGACTTCGTCAGAATATTCTTCACACCTGCAAGTTCAACAACGGCTCTTACAGGCGAATTCGCAATAATCCCAGTACCGGGACCAGCCGGCTTTAACATTATTCTTGCTGAATCTTGTCGTCCGACTGTTTCGTGAGGAATAGTCTCATTTCTCACCGCGACCTCCGTGACATTCTTCTTGGCTTCAAGAACGGCCTTTCTTATTGCAGTCGGAACTTCCCTTGCGCTCCCTATACCAAGACCAACCTTCCCATCACGATTGCCCACGACGGCGACTACTCGAAAAGAAAGATTCTTTCCTCCTGCAACTACTTTTGTAACTCTTCTTATTTCAATTATTCTTTCTTCAAATTCGTTGTCTTCAACCTGTTTTTCCACAGGAGCGTTTCTGGAAGCTCTGGGGTTTCTTCTTCCTTCACGTGAAGATTTCGAATTGCGATCGTTCTTCATCTCTTCAGCCATCTTCTTCACCTCCTCAGAACTGTAGTCCGCCTGCTCGAGCGCCCTCGGCAAGTGACTTTATTCTTCCATGGAATTTGAAACCCCCACGGTCGAAGACTACACTGCTTATTCCCTTATCTTTCGCCTTCTTTGCGAGGAGCTCCCCAACTTTCTTAGCGGCATCAACATTCCATGACTTCTCTATTGAAGCCTTGATGTCTTTATCTACAGTCGATGCAGAAACAAGGGTAATTCCCTTTGAATCATCAATAAGCTGGGCATAAATATGCTTCTCACTTCTGAAGACTGCCAGTCTTGGTCTTTCCGGTGTTCCGGAAACTGCAGACCTGACGCGAAGATGCCTCTTTCGCCTTTGTTCCTTCTTGTCTTTATGTTTGAACACTCCAGCCGCCTCCTTGATTAGACCTTCTTACCGACTTTCGTTCTGACTTGTTCTCCCTTGTAACGAATACCTTTTCCTGAATAAACAATAGGGATTCTCCAGCGCTTTATGTTTGCCGCTACCTGACCAACCTGATACTTGTCAATTCCCTTGACAACTATTGCTTGAGGTGCGGGCACTTCAAACTCAACTCCTGCCGGAGGTTCAATCTCAACTGGATGTGCATACCCAAGGTTCATTACGAGCTTCTTTCCTTGAAGTTGCGCTCTGTATCCCACTCCAACTATTTCCAGCTCCTTGACGAAGCCTTGAGTAACGCCAACAATCATGTTATTTATGAGCGACCAGAAAGTACCGGCATACTTAGCCAATCTCTTGTAATCACTCTTTCTAATAGCAACTTCTTCGTTTGACTTGACCCATATCTCTTTTTCATCGGCCTCGATCTTAACCAGAGGAAGGAGTTCTTGTCTGAGCTCACCTTTCGGTCCCTTGACAGAGATAACACTTCCTTCAATTTTGCAGGACACACCAGCAGGGATTTTTATCGAATGCTTAAGTAATCTAGACATCTGAATTCCTCCCTACCATACGTAGCAGATGACTTCGCCGCCGACGCCTTGAGAACGGGCCTGCTTGTCTGTCATCACTCCGCTGGATGTACTTACTATTGCAATTCCCATACCTGATTTGACCTTTGGAAGCTTATCCTTGTTAACATATAAGCGCTTACCAGGCTTGGAAATTCTTACGATTCCAGATATGACGTTAACCTTGTGTCTCCGGTCTCCCTTGTATTTCAGAAAGACCTTGAGAACACCCTGTTTGCCATCCTCAATATACTTATAATCATCTATATAGCCTTCAGCCTTCAGAATATCAAGAAGTTTCTTCTTCAGGTTTGAAGCTGGAATATCCACGCTTTCCTTAAAGGCAGCGTTGGCATTTCGTATCCTAGTGAGCATATCGGCTATGGGATCACTCCACATTACAATTCCCTCCTCACCAGCTTGCTTTCTTTACACCGGGGAGTTTTCCCTCGGAAGCCAGCTGTCGAAAGCACACTCTGCAAAGACCGAACTCTCTATATACAGCTCTCGGTCTGCCGCACAGATTGCATCTATTATATTTCCTAACCTTGAACTTGGGTTCGCGTTTCCACTTTTCAACTATAGATTTCTTCGCCATGCACTTACCTCCTTAGACCATGACTCTCTTGAAGGGAAGTCCGAGAAGGGCTAGTAATCTTCTGGCCTCCTCATCGGTCCTGGCCGTAGTAACAACAATTATGTCCATTCCCTGAACTCGCTTGATTTGATCCGGTACTATTTCGGGAAAGACCAATTGTTCGGGAAGCCCCATTGCATAATTCCCTCTCCCGTCAAATGAGTCTGGATCAACACCTCTGAAGTCCCTCAGCTTGGGAAGCACGATATTTATCAGCTTGTAGAGGAAGTTATACATCCTCGGACCACGGAGAGTGACTTTCAAACCAACCGGCATTCCATCACGGAGTTTAAAGTTCGCGATACTCCTCTTAGCCTTAGTAACTACCGGTTTCTGTCCTACAATTGTCATGAGCTCTTTGCCGTGCAGATCGAGAAGGTCGGCGTTTCTTGAACCTTCACCTATTCCCATATTGACTACTATCTTAGAGACTCTGGGAACTTCGAGCCTGTTCTTATAACCAAACTCTTTAGTCATAACCGGAATTACTTCATTTTCATATCTATCTTTCAAAGGGACGTATTCGTATGCCATCAACAACTCCTCCCCATCAAACCTTATCGATTATCTCGCCGCACTTCTTGCAGGACCTTACTTTTTCTCCGTTTTCGAGAATTTTGTGTGCGACTCTCGTAGGCTTATTGCAGTTGGGGCAGACAACCATTACTTTCGAAACGTAAATAGGAGACTCTCTTTCGATTATTCCACCTTCACGATACTGGTTAGTAGGTCTCTGGTGTTTCTTTGTGAAGTTCACTCCCTCAACGATTATCTTTTTTTCCGAGGGGAATGTCTTGAGGACTTTGCCTTTTTTGCCCCTATCCTTTCCAGATATTATCATTACGGTATCTTCCTTCTTCACTCTACTCATAATAGCTCACTCCTCACCAGACTTCCTGGGCTAGAGAAGCAATCTTAGAAAAACCCTTGTCCCTAATCTCTCTAGCAACAGGTCCAAAGACACGTGTTCCTCTGGGCTGGTTCTGCTTGTCGATGATAACCGCTGCGTTGTCATCGAACCTTATGTAAGTGCCGTCTGGCCTTCGAATTTCCTTGGCGGTTCTCACTAGAACGGCTCTTACGATATCTCCTTTCTTGAAATCCGTGTTAGGTGCCACATCTCTTACTGCTGCGACAACTATATCACCTACGGTTCCCGATCTCTTTCTGTATCCGCCAGTTACCTGGATGACTTTGATCATCCTAGCACCTGAATTATCGGCAACCCTCAAATAAGATTCCAGCTGGATCATTTCTCGTCACCTCCGGAATCTTCAACGGCCTCGGGAGTTTCGGGAATTTCTCCAGTGTAGACATCCTTCTTCAAGACCTTAACAAGCTTGAATTTCTTCATCTTGCTTAAAGGTTTACATTCCTCAATCTCAACCGTATCACCCATTCCCGCAAGACCTTCAGGGTCATCTGCGTGATACTTCTTTGTAGTTTTCATAGTCTTCCCGTAGAAGGGATGTATATGTGTTCTTGTGACGCTCACAACTATGGTCTTATCCATCTTGTCACTTACTACAGTTCCTACCAGTGTTTTTCTTGGCATGGCGGACTACCTCCTTATCCCCAGCTCACGACCGCGAAGGATAGTCTTTATCCTAGCTATGTCGCGTTTTACTGAAGTTATCTGGGAATGGTTCTTCAACCTGTTCATTTCTAGCTGGAACCTGAGGTCCATCAGCTTTCTCTTCGAATCTTCAAGCATCTGAGTGAGTTCCTCGTCTGTGAACTTCTGAAGTTCAACGGCCTTCATCAGAGCTCACCTCCTATTTGATACCTCGGTACTATCTTTGTTCTGATAGGTAGTTTTGAAGCAGCTTTTTCAAGGGCCTCTTTTGCAAGTTGATCAGGCACTCCGCCTATTTCGAACATGATCTTCCCGGGCTTAACAACTGCTACCCAGCCTTCAACGTCTCCCTTTCCCTTTCCCATTCTGACTCCAATTCCTTTTGACGTAATGGGCTTGTCGGGGAAGATTCGGATCCAGAGATTACCATTCCTCTTCAATGTTCTTGTGATCGCTATTCTGCAGGACTCTATCTGCTGAGCAGTAATCCAATGTGGTTCGAGGGCCTTTATTCCCCATTCGCCAAAATGAACAATAGTCCCGCCTTTCGCTTTTCCATTCATCTTACCTCTTTGTTGCTTCCTATATTTCACCCTTTTGGGCATTAACATTATGAACTACCTCCCCTCTTGCAATTACACCTGTACGTCGCCTTTGTAAATCCAAACCTTCACTCCGATAATTCCCATCTTCGTGAAGGCAGTGGTGTAACCGTAGTCCAGATCAGCTCTGAGGGTCTGGAGAGGAAGTCTTCCTTCCAGGTACCACTCTGTCCTGGCAATATCGGCACCGTTCAGTCTTCCGGAAACCATTATCTTGATACCTCTAGCTCCCTTTCTCATGGCGGTGAATATTGCTCTTTTCATTGCCCTCTTGTAGGAAGCTCGCTTCTCAATTCTAGATGCAATATCCTCAGCAACAAGGATAGCATCGGTCTCGGGTGTTTTAACTTCTTCAATGTTTAACTGGAACTGTCTTGTTATAAGCTTTTCCAGTCTCTGCCTGAGCAGCTTCACTTCACTGCCCTTCTTTCCAATCATCACACCAGGTCTGGCGCACTTGATTGTAATAACTACTTTGCCGGGCTCAGGTCTTTCAATATAGATGTCCGACACTCCGGCAGCCATGTAGTTCTTCTTCAAAAAGTCCCTGATTTTAAGATCTTCAAGAAGATATTCTTTGTAATTCTTCTCATTAATCCAGCGAGCTTTCCAATCTTTACTGACACCAAGCCTGAATCCATAAGGATGTACCTTCTGACCCACTTATGTCACCTCACTCCTGAGGATTGCTAATCTCTTCGCGGTTTGCTACTACAACGGTTATGTGGCTAAAGCGCTTCTGCTGTATATCTGCTCTGCCTCTTCCTCTGGGCCACAGTCGCTTCATTCTTGGGCCGTCATCTACTACGGCTTTCTCAACATACAGACTGTCCACATTCAATCCAAAGTTGTTTTCTGCATTCGCTACCGCAGAACGCAACACTTTGTATACGAGACGCGAGGCCTTCTTTGGCGAAAATTCTAGTATCTGAAACGCCTCCCCAACCTCTTTGTTTCTTATCGCATTTACCACTGATCTAGCCTTTCTAGGGGAAATTCTAACGAACTTCGCAACCGCCTTCGCCTGAGTTACAGGCGTTGCTGCTTTCTCTTCTTTGCGCTTCCTGTGGAAAACGGAACGCTTGCCTCTCTGCACTGACTGCGTCATATCAGCGTCCCTCCTCATCTAACTTCGCCTTTCTTGCTTTTCTTATCGGCATGCCCACCGAACCTCCTGGTGGGAGAGAACTCACCCAATCTGTGACCGATCATATTCTCCGAAATGTAAACCGGTATGTGCTTCATTCCGTTGTATACTGCGATTGTATGTCCGATCATCTCAGGAAGAATCATGGATGCTCTGCTCCAAGTCTTTATGGGCTTCTTTTCTCCCTTTTCGTTCAGTTCTCTTATCTTTTTCAAGAGACTCGGGTGTACGTACGGGCCTTTCTTCTTAGATCTTGACATCTTCAACTACACCCCCTGATCAATTCTGGTTCCTTCGCTTCACTATGAGGCTATCTGAAGGCTTCTTATTCTTCCTCGTTTTATAACCTCTGGCTGGCTGTCCCCAAGGACTCTGCGGAAGATGGCCCTTTGATCGTCCTTCTCCTCCACCCATCGGGTGATCAACTGGGTTCATAGTCATTCCCCTCACTGAAGGTCTTACGCCAAGCCATCTCTTTCTACCTGCTTTTCCATGTATCTCATTCGAGTGTTCCTCATTCCCAACCATGCCAATAGTGGCCATGCACTTCACAACGACCCTTCTAAGTTCACCTGAAGGCATCCTCAAGAGCGCGTACCTTCCTTCTTTTGCCATCAGCTGGGCATAGGTTCCCGCTGCCCTGGCTATTTGACCACCTTTGCCGGGCAAGAACTCGATGTTGTGAACAATCGTGCCAACGGGAATTCGCTCGAGTGACATCGAGTTTCCAACCGCGATTTCTGCCATATCTCCATTCTGAACACTGTCTCCAACTTTAAGCCCTTTTGGAGCCAGCATGTATCGTTTCTCACCATCTACATACTGCAGGAGAGCAATTCTTGCCGTTCTGTTCGGATCATATTCTATGGATATGACTTTTGCGGGGATTCCCATCTTTTCCCTCTTGAAATCGATAATTCTATATCGTCTCTTAGTTCCGCCACCTTGGTGCCTTACAGTTATTCGACCATGATGGTTTCTACCTGCATTCCTCTTTATTGGCTCCAAAAGAGATTTTTCAGGTTCGCTCTTCGTGACTTCTTTGAAGTCCGGAAGAAGCATGAACCGCCTGCTCTTGGTGACGGGATTAAACTTTCTCAATGCCATATCATCTCACCTCACCTTAGTGTTGGCCTTCGAGTTCTTTAATCCTGTACCCAGTTACAAGCGTAACGATTGCCTTTTTCCAGGATCTCGACTTGCCAACAAAGACGCCACGTTTCTTAGGTTTGCCCTTCATGTTCATGATGTTCACCTGTTCTACCTTTACATTGAAAAGCTTTTCAACGGCGTCTTTGACTGTCTGCTTATTGGCATCTCTATGTACTTCAAAAATGTACTTGTTTAGTTCACCAGAAGCAACTGTCTTTTCAGTGATCAGCGGTCTAAGGAGTACATCGCCATAATACTTTTTCTCGATCATCGTCCAAGCACCTCCTCGATCTTGCGAACAAGGTCTGCCGTGATCACAAGCTTTTCATGATTCACAATGTCGTACACATTGAGCCCGTCAATATTTTCTTTACTATTGACGGCTTTGTTTCCAGGATTATCGGCGATAATTACCTTAACCCCATAAATATTCTTTCCTGAAAGTCGTACATTTTGGTATTCGTCCTTTTGCCATGGAAGGACGAAGAGAGTCTTCTGCGTCTTATCGAGTCCAAGGTTATTCAAGACCTCCCTAAGCTGTTTCGTCTTCGGTCTGTCAAACTTGAGATCATCGAGGACAATTAGATTTCCTTCTTTAAGCCTTAGACTTAGGGCAGATCTTAGAGCTACCTTCTTCATTTTCTTGGTCAACTTCATAGACCAGTCTTTTGGCTTCGGTCCGTGGATAACTCCACCATGCCTCCAAAGTGGACTTCTCGTTGAACCAACTCTTGCCCTTCCTGTGTGTTTCTGTGCCCAGGGCTTTCTTCCTCCACCCCTAACTTCTGATCTTGTCTTTGCCGAAGCCAATCCTGCACGTCTACCTGAAAGTTGCATATTAACGTATCTGAACATCAAATCTTCGTTCGGTTCTACATTGAATACGCTCTCGCTCAGTTCAACAGTGCCAACTTTCTGGCCCGCAATATTCACAACGTCGGCTTGAGCCATTGTTGCGTCCTCCTTCCAAACATTTTCGGGGCTATCTGTTTGCGCTCTTAATTACTAAGAGGCCGCCCCTCGCTCCTGGAACTGCGCCATATATGGCTAAAAGTCCGTTTTCTGCATCGACTTTTACTACGGTTAGATTCTTCACTGTCTTCTTCTCGTTACCGTATTGACCGGGCATTTTCTTACCCTTCCAAATCTTCGCCGGCTCAGTGTGATTACCTACTGAACCTAGTTCTCTGTGGAATTTCGAACCGTGTGAAGCTTCTCCGCCCCTGAAGTTCCACCTCTTCATAGCGCCCGAAAAACCTCTGCCCTTCGAAAAACCAGTTACATCTACTTTCTCGCCTTCAGAAAAGACACGAGCTTCTATGATATCACCAACATTGAAATCATTGATGTTACCAACTTTTAACTCTTTGAGAATTCTATGAGGCTTAACCTTTGCAGCCTCGAACTTCTTTACCAAAGGCTTCGTGAGTACTTTTTTCGCTCTTTCAGGCGTAAGCTCTTCGAATCCAACTTGAATGGCGTCATATTCGCCACCATCACTTGTCTTTTTTTGTACAACAGTACATGGACCGGCTTTCACTACGGTAACTCCGAAGGCTTTCCCGTCTTTGTATATAGTTGTCATACCGAGTTTTCTACCCAATATACCTTTCATCTATCACACCTCCGAAGTCTCTTTACAGTTTAATCTCCACATCTACACCTGCGGGGAGGTCAACTTTCATAAGAGAATCTATTGTCTTAGGGGTTGGGTCTAGTATTTCGATAAGTCTCTTATGAACGAGTTTCTCAAACTGCTCTCTTGCATCCTTAAACTTATGGGGAGAAGTCAGAACAGTGTAGAGCGTCCTCTCCGTTGGCAATGGCACCGGACCTGATACTTTGGCATTGGTGAGCTTTACAGCTTCAACGATCTTCTTGGCCGACAAGTCAAGTAGTTTGTGATCGTAAGCTTTCAAGCGAATCCTGATTTTTTGCTTGGCCATGCCTAAATGTTCCCTCCTTCTGTTAACAGGGAAGGGAGATTTTCTCCCTTCTCCTGGAAAGACCTATTATCATTCAATTATGGAACTGACGACTCCGGCGCCCACTGTTCTTCCACCTTCACGGATTGCAAACCTCATACCCTTTTCAATTGCGACGGGGTAAATGAGCTGAATTGTCATTTCTACATTGTCACCAGGAATAACCATTTCGACGCCCTCAGGAAGATCTGCAATTTCTCCAGTTACATCGGCGGTCTTAATGAAGAACTGGGGCCTGTACCCCTTTGTGAAGGGTGAGTGGCGTCCTCCTTCTTCCTTTTTAAGAACGTAGACGTTTGCCGTGAATTTCTTGTGAGGTGTTATAGAACCCGGTTTGGCAAGAACTTGGCCTCTCTTGACTTCTTCCTTTGCAACGCCTCTTAGAAGAGCTCCAATGTTGTCGCCGGCCTGTCCTTCATCAAGGAGTTTCCTGAACATTTCTACTCCAGTACACACTGTTTTCTTCGTTTCGTAAGACAGTCCGATAATCTCTACTTCATCCCCAACATGGACCGCTCCACGCTCGATTCTTCCTGTAACAACAGTACCTCTACCCGTTATTGTGAAGATGTCCTCTATGGGCATCAGGAAAGGTTTGTCAGTCTCCCGTACTGGTTCAGGGAAGTAGTCGTCGCATGCTTTCAACAGTTCGTAAATGCTCTCTGTCCATTCATTTGGACTTTCCGCTTCAAGGGCCTTTAAGGCTGAACCCTTAATTACAGGGAGTTCATCACCCGGGAACTCGTAGGAGGAGAGAAGCTCTCTTACTTCTTCCTCGACAAGTTCTACCAGCTCTTCGTCATCAACAGCATCTACCTTGTTAATGTACACAACCATTGCGGGAACATTGACCTGTCTAGCAAGCAAGACGTGTTCCCTAGTCTGAGGCATGACACCGTCGGTTGCGGCGACAACGAGAATTGCTCCATCCATCTGTGCAGCTCCAGTTATCATGTTCTTGATATAGTCAGCGTGTCCAGGGCAGTCGATGTGCGCATAATGTCTCTTCTCCGTCTGGTACTCGATGTGAGATACGTTGATTGTAATTCCTCTTGCTTTTTCTTCCGGCGCCTTGTCAATTGAGTCAAACGGGGAAAAATCTGCAAGACCTTTGAATGCAAGACTCTTTGTGATTGCCGCAGTAAGGGTTGTCTTACCGTGGTCAATGTGTCCAATCGTACCGATGTTAAGATGGGGTTTAGAACGTTCGAATTTTTCCTTAGCCATGGTTTCCCTCCTCCAAAAACTAATTTGGGATCTTCATTATTTTCCTAGAATCTTTTCTGCAATTCTCTCCGGAACTTCCGAATAATGAGAGAACTGAATGACGTGGATTGCTCTTCCTTGAGACAGAGATCTGCAAACAGTAGCGTAACCAAACAATTCTGAAAGGGGAACGTGAGCTTTGATAATTTTGAGACCTGCTCTAGTTTCAAAGCCCTCAATCTTCGCTCTCCTAGAATTGAGATCGGCAATCAGATCCCCCATGTATTCTTCAGGAGTATTTATCTCTACTGCCATAATTGGTTCCAGCAGAGCCGGGCTCGCCTTTCTCGCAGCCTCTTTGAAGGCCATAGATCCGGCTATGCTAAATGCAATCTCCGAAGAGTCTACTTCGTGGTATGAACCGTCGAGCAAGGAGACCTTCACATTAACCATTGGATAACCGGCGAGATAGCCGGAATCCATAGCTTCTCTTACCCCGCGTTCTATAGGCTTGATAAATTCCCTTGGTATGGTTCCTCCTACAGTTTTATCTTCAAACACGAAATTGGCGCTCTTGTCAGTAATGGGTTCTACACTCAGTATAACGTGTCCATACTGACCCTTTCCACCAGTCTGCCTAACGTATTTCGACTCACCTATTGCTTTAGACCTTATTGTCTCACGATAGGCTACCTGAGGATTCCCTACTCTTAAGCCAACATTGAATTCCCTTTTTATTCGCTCTACAATTACCTCTAAGTGGAGCTCTCCCATGCCGGAGAGAATCGTCTCACCAGTCTCACCATCAACATAGCTTTTAAGCGAAGGGTCTTCTTCAACTAGAGCAAGAAGAGCCTTTGTAAGCTTCGAAGCATCGTCTTTTGTCTGCGGTTCTATCGCAATCGAAATCACGGGCTCAGGAAATTCGATTTTTTCGAGAACAATCTTTTCTTCAGAAAGTGCGATAGTTTCGCCAGTCATAGTATTCTTAAGCCCTACCACTGCAACAATGTCTCCGGCCCTTATATAATCAACTTCTTCCCTCTTGTCGGCATGCATGAAAAGAAGTCTGGAAATTCTTTCTTTTAAGTTCTTGTTCGTGTTTATGACGTAGGCTCCCTTTTCAAGTGAACCAGAATAAACTCTGAGGAATGTGAGTTTGCCTACAAATGGATCGATCATTATCTTAAAGGCCATCGCAACAAACGGCCCATTCTCATCCGGATAGACCTCAATTTTTCTCTCGCTATCGATGATCTCGCCAACCACCGGAGGCAAGTCTTTCGGAGACGGCAGATAGTCTACTATTGCATCAAGAAGTGGCTGGATTCCCTTGTTCCTGAATGCCGAACCACAAAGCACAGGGGTAATTTGTCCCAAAAGTGTTGCCTTTCTGATTGCCGCTTTCAGTCTATCTACTGGAAGTTCTTCACCCTCGATATACAGATCCATGAGTTCTTCATCGAATTCAGCAACATGGGTAACCAGATCCTCTCGAGCCTCTTCCACCTGGGCTTGCAAAAATTCGGGAATATTTGAATATGTGAATTCCGTTCCCTCTTGATTGGTCCATCGCAAGGCTTTCATCTGCACCAAATCGATAATGCCTTCGAAACCAGATTCCGATCCAATTGGAAGCTGTATTGCAACCGGATTTGCCTTAAGCTTTGTAACCATTGTGCCTATGGCAGCTAAAAAATCAGCTCCGATCTTATCCATCTTGTTCATGAAGGCTATTCTAGGGACATGGTACTTATCAGCTTGCCTCCAAACAGTCTCCGACTGTGGTTCAACACCTGCTTGAGCATCGAATACCGCTACGGCCCCATCAAGAACCCGTAAAGATCTTTCAACTTCAACAGTAAAGTCAACGTGCCCGGGCGTATCAATAATATTTATGCGATGATCCTTCCAAAACGCTGTGGTAGCTGCAGAAGTGATAGTGATGCCCCTCTCCTTCTCTTGGTCCATCCAGTCCATTGTAGCCGTTCCTTCATCAACACTTCCGAGTTTGTAATTCTTTCCGGTATAGAAAAGTATGCGTTCGGTCGTAGTTGTTTTCCCCGCATCTATATGGGCCATTATTCCTATGTTTCGGGTCTTTTCGAGAGTTGTAGCTCTTTCTTTCACTATCTTTCCTCCTGCTGAATCAACTTCACCATCTGAAATGGGCGTATGCTTTCCCTGCCTCCGCCATTTTGTGAACATCTTCTCTTTTCTTTACGGCGTTCCCCTGACCATTGTAAGCATCTACTAATTCTAATGCAAGCTTTTCCTTTAAGGGCTTGCCAGATTTTGCTCTTGCAGACGTGACAATCCACCTTATTGCGAGTGCCACTGCCCTTCTTTCAGGAACCTCAAAAGGTATCTGGTACGTTGCACCTCCAACCCTCCTCGGTCTTACTTCAAGAAGAGGTTTTACATTACTCAGAGCCTTCTTGAAAGCTTCCATTGGTGGCTGCTTCGTTCTGTCGGATAAAACCTCCAAAGCTCCATAAACCGTAGCCTCTGCCTTGCTTTTCTTCCCGCCTATCATTATCTTATTGATCAATCTCGTTACTACTGCATCGTTGTAAATTGGGTCGAGCGGTACTTCTCTTTTCTCAGACTGACGTCTTCTCATCTAGAACTGCCTCCTCATTTCTTTGGCCTCTTGGCACCATAACGACTTCTCGACTGCTTCCTGTTTGCCACTCCTTCAGCATCCAATGTGCCTCTGACAATCTTGTATCTTACACCAGGAAGGTCCTTTACTCTGCCACCTCTAACGAGAACCACCGAATGCTCCTGAAGATTGTGACCCTCGCCAGGAATATAAGCAGTAACTTCTGTCCCATTTGAGAGACGTACCCTTGCAATCTTTCTCAAAGCTGAGTTCGGTTTCTTGGGAGTCATTGTGGAGACCCTTACACAAACGCCACGCTTCTGAGGATTGTTTTCTAGAGCCGGCGAAGCAGATTTTTGCTTCAACTGTTTTCTTCCGTGCCTTATTAATTGATTTATTGTGGGCATCTGGTTTCGATTCGCCTCCTTCTAAGCATTTTGCCGAAAGCAATTGTACAATGCAACGATGGCACTGTCAATTGAAGCATTCTAAACGGGATGTTTCAGGTGGAAATTGTTACCCAAGAGTTACCTGAAGTTTTGAAGACTCTTCATGTAGTTTGAAGAAAGCGATTTCGCTATCGATTTTCCCATTTTTGATTGACTCATCAATTTCCTGAAGAAGATCTATCAGGCTTTTGAGACTTTCAGCTGAGTACAGCCTGGTAAGATCATTTCTTTGTTCTTTAGTACTGGAAAAACTGTATCCAACAAGCCTGGCAATTCGAGAAGTACCAATGCTAGTAGTATTTGAGAGTTTTCTTATCTCTGACCAAGAAATATTCATCTTACCTTTTTTAATATCAATTATCGTTCCCAAATCAATTATGATATTCAACAGAACCGACGCAAAATATGCGAATGGGATCATGCATTTCCTCGAAGAGCTTAGAAAGTCCTCTTTGTGATTAAGAAAATCAAACGCCAGTGATTCGACTTCGACTTCCTTGTCAAAATCAATTAGTCTTTCAACCGTGAGCTGGTCTATTTCATTCGAAAAAACGGAAAGCTTTTCAAGCTCTCGAAGTATTCTGTATTCTCTTCTTCCAACTTTTCTGAAAAGCGATTCGGCCGCAGCTCTAGAAATCTTCATTCCTGCACGTTCGCTTATCGTGATGATGTGGTCATTCCATTTCTCTTCTTCCCAGGGCTTTGGAAGATCAAAAAACTTTTTCTCACTCTTTACTTTCGGACTCACTTTTCCATCTAGGAAGACATCGATTTCGTCTTGAAAGAGAGGAAGTAGTTTCTCTATCTGAGTTTTCTCTTCCTTTTTCCAGCTATCAAATCCGGAAAGCCTAACTGACTTTCTTCCGAACATTCCCGAAGTCGAAACAACCATTCTGAATCTGTTTACTTTGTCGGGCATGTCTTCACTAATTGTTAGACACCCCTCTGCTCTTTCAAGAATGAAGAAATCTTTCAGTACCTCACTGTCCCCCAACATCTCGTATATCATAGTTCAGCTCCCCTAACCAAACTTCTAACTGATCTCCAAGGGGCCTTCCTGCCTCTGGAATTTGACTCACCACGCTGCCCGAGCCATGTATTATAATATTGTCTAAACCATAGATCGCGGCGATCTCTTTCAAATCTAGCAGTGAATAACCGCTCAGGTCAGGTGCTTTCCAACTGTAAACGCCCTCATATACTTCCTTTTCAACTCCAATACCGTAGATGTTCCTTACAACTGAAGCAAACATTGGAGCTGCGACAAAACCTCCATAGTATGCCCCCGCTTTTGGAGTATCTATCATTATATATAATGTATACGTTGGATCTTCCACTGGAAAGAAACCATAGAACAATGAATAGTAGCTTTCTTCATTGTAGCCACCCGGACCCGCTTTTTGAGCAGTCCCTGTTTTTCCCGCTATTCTTACTCCGTCGACTTTGGCCATTGTGCCAGTGCCCTCAATGACTACTCCCTCAAGAATGGGAATCATTGTAGAAACAAGCTTCGGTGAAAACAAATCACCTTCAACCTTCTTCGGTATGTTGATCAGGCCTTCTTCATTTCGTATGGCACTGACAAAGGTGGGAGTAATAAACTGCCCACCAGCTGGGAAGACATTCAATGCCTTAACCATCTGGAAGATGTTTACTCCTAAGCCCTGTCCGATTGGAAATTGATAAGGAGATATCAGGGACCAATCTTTCGCCTCGGGAAGAATTCCCGGTGTCTCGCCGGGAAGGTCAACCCCCGACAATTTCCCAAATCCAATTCTCGTTAATTGCCTATACATTTCTTCTTTTCCGAGAGTATTCAAAATTCTACCGCCAACTTGTACCGTGGCCACGTTACACGAGTTAATAATCGCTTCTCTAAAGGTCTGAAGGCCGTGGCGTTCGCCTTCGGTATCGCGGATTATTATGTCAAGTCCAGGTACGGGTTGAATACTTCCATCACAATTGAATGTCATTGTTTCCGTTATCGATCCGCTTTGTAATGCAAGCGAGTAGATAAGAGGTTTAATGGTGGAACCGGGCTCAAATATCCCCATTAAACCAACGTCCCAGTCATAGGTACCGGCATAAGCAAGAATCTTTCCAGTCTTGCTCTCTACAAGAAGAGCCAATCCACCGTCGGCCATATTCTTTTCCACAGTCTCTAGCAGTTCGTCATAGACCATTTTCTGTATATCTATGTCAATTGAGAGATAGATGTCACTGCCATTTGTTGGTTCTTCTCTTCTCGAACTTGTCAGAGTTCTCCTAATCAATCCATCTCTTTTCCCAGAAAGCTCTTCGTCATAATACAGCTCTATTCCATTTAGGGGGATTCCCCCTCCATCTAGCTTTCCGATAATTCTTTCCAAACCATATTCGCTGAAACTAAGTCTTTCTCTCTGCATTTCAAGCGATATATATCTCTTTGTGATCGGTGTGATCCTTCGTTGCATTTCATCGTTAGTAGCTGCGGTACCAAGAAGAAGGAAATTTCTGTTGCTCTGAAGGCTTTCGACCAGTCTTTCGAAGGGTATTCCAAAGGAAAGTTCTACATTTTTTAGAACTCTATCTATTTGATCGGAAGAAGTAAGCAATCTCAAATATCCGAGGTCCAGCCATGCCTCATAAATCAGCGAATCGCTGGCCAATAACCTACCTTTGGAATCGTATATCGATCCTCTTAGAGCCGGTATCTTGTTGACTCCAAGAACCAGAGGTAGGTCAGGTTCAGTAAAAAGGGAAACATACGCTGCCCTCACTGCGAAGACTCCTACGCAAAGAATCAAAAGCACATATAACAGCGTCACCCTGCTAGCAAGTTTATTGATTTATGATCCACCTCGATAAAGTTCTACTTTTCTGCTCTCGCCCCTACAACCGTTTGCAAGTATGAAATTTCCCTAGATACATCTTCAAGTCGCGATTTCATTACTGAGATGCTCTGTTCTCTACTTGATGCCACTTCTGAAATTTTGTCGACCTCGTTGCCAAAATAGAACGGGAGAGCAATTGAGACTGCCAATGAAAGAAAAATCACTAATACTTGCAGAAAACCAAATAAACCCCAAACATCGCTGTTTGCCAAGGCTTTGCCGCCTTCGCGAACCAGCGGCTTCCGCTTCGCTGTTATGGCTTGCACGAGATGTTCCTCCCTTCAAATCCGCTCCGCTGCCCTCAATCTTGCACTTCTTGCTCTTAGATTGAGTTCTACTTCTTCTTTCGACGGCTGCACCGGTTTCTTCGTAAGTATTTTCAGCTCAGATTCCGACTTCTCCCTAAACACTCTCTTAGCTATGCCGTCTTCCAAAGAATGAAAAGAAATAATAACGATCCTACCGCCTTGGTTCAGAAAACCGGGGATTTTTCTCAAAGTACTTTCGATGTTCTCAAGCTCCTGATTGACTTCAATCCTTACTGCCTGAAAAGTCTTTGTTGCGAAATGTCGTCTTCGTTTGTATCTTTCGGCCGGTGGTATTGCCGCCTTGATCGCATCGTGCAAATCCTTCGTCGTAAACAGAGGCCTTCTCGATACGATGCTTCTAGCTATTTTCCTTGCAAAACGCTTCTCATCACCAAACTCGAAAATTATCTTGCTAAGTTCATCTTCCTTGTAGCTGTTCACAACATCTGCTGCCGTTCTTTTCTGAGAGAGGTTCATACGCATATCGAGCGGTTCATCCAGTTCATACGAGAAGCCCCTACCCTTTGCTTTCAACTGGAAAGTGGAAACTCCAACATCCAGGAGAAAACCATCCACTTTCTCAACACCAGCCTGTTTCAATGCAATTTCGAAGTCGACATAAGATAAATTGAATAATTCAACGCTTTCCCGGTAATCTTTGAGATTCTGCTCCGCTATATCCAGAACCTCACTATCAACATCAAGTCCGATGATTTTTGCCCGACCTTTGGTGGCTTCAAGCACTGCTCCGATATGGCCACCTTCACCAGCGGTACAATCAACATAAGTGCCAGTTAAACGCCCACCAAGCAAATAATGGAGCGCTTCGCGAATCATCACGCTCCTGTGGCGTTCATCGTACTGCCTGGACACTAAATTCACTCCGCTCAAGAGAATAATAACATTTTTCTTCCATCAAAGTCAAATTAACGGTGTAAATCATTCCAAGGATTTCTCAATTGATGAGAAGAAGAGCAATTCTTTCTCAATGAATTCATCTATCTCGCCATTCATGACAGATTGAATATCACCCGTCTCAAAATCAGTTCTGTGATCCTTCACCAATGTATAAGGCTGAAAGACATAAGATCTAATCTGATTCCCCCATGAAATCTCTTTCTGGTCTCCCATCAATTTTAGTTTTTCGCTTCTTTTTTTCTCAATCTCAATCTCGAAAAGCTTTGCATATAACATCTTCATTGCATTCGCTTTGTTTTGATGCTGCGATCTTTCAGTCTGACATGCAACAACTATTCCGGTTGGTAGATGAGTAATCCTGACCGCAGAATCCGTTTTATTAACATGTTGACCGCCCGCACCACCTGATCTGTACGTGTCTATCTTCAGATCCTCGGGCCTGATTTCAATCTCTGGAACTTCATCCATCTCGGGAAAGACACTTACGGACGCAAAGGAAGTGTGCCTTCTGTGATTGGCGTCGAATGGCGAAATCCTTACTAACCTATGTACTCCCGCCTCAAACTTCATCTTTCCATAAGCATGCGGCCCAGCTAGATTAATTGTCACACTCTTGATACCCGCTTCTTCTCCAGGTAGCTCATCGACGATCGTTATTTTGTATCTGTTAGCCTCAGCCCATCTCATGTACATTCTCATTAACATGGAGGCCCAGTCCTGAGACTCCGTCCCTCCGGCGCCGGGGTGAATTGAAATGAAGCAATTGTTGATGTCATACTCTCCACTCAGAAGAATCGTAAGTTCGAATTCTCTTACCTTTTTTTCCGCTGACCTGAGAAGTTCTTCAACATGCTTTACATAACTCTCATCTTCTCCTGAAAGTTCTACTGCAATCTCAATACTCTCAAATTCCTCTTCCACATCTCTCAGAAGTTCGATTGTAGATCGATAAGACTGCGCTTCTCTTCCCAGATTCGACGCTTCACGCTTATCGTTCCAAATAGAGGGGTCGCTCATCCTCTTCTCGATTTCCTTTAGTTTTTCATCTATCCGCTCGAGATCAAGCGTAGCCCTGATGGACTCAAATTTCTCCTTCAACTCTTGTATTCTCGAGTTAGTTTCATAACTTATCAAATTACACCTCCGGTTCAACGCTTAACTTTGAATCTTTTAGTGCCCTTCTTTTTTCCAGCAACTTCTTTCTTCTTATCGCCTCCGCTGAAATCAGAATGAACGGCCTGCAGACTCTTAAACTCCTTATCGGCGTTCTGCTTAGCCTTATCGCTATCGACTCTTACAATTCTTACGATAGCGCTTGCTATGTCATCGTATAGAGAATCGGTCAACTGCTGGAATAGTATGAAAGATTCCTTTTTGAATTCTAACACAGGATCTTTCTGACCATAAGCCCTTAGACCCACGGAGTCTTTTAGGTGCTCTATAGCTTCTAGATGCCTTCGCCATCTTTCATCAATCATCCGTAGCATAATGTACTTGATGACCTGAGGAAACTCATCGCCGAAAGCAGACTTCTTTTCCTCATAAATATCGTGAAGCACTGAAAGGGTTTTACTCCTGAGATCTTCCACACTCTTCAGGTTTTTAAGACTCTCAATGTCTCCTGCCGGCAAGAAGCCAAAAGAGACCTTTATTTCATCAAAAGAAGGTAGACGATCGAGACCCGACAATCTTCTTTCTACAACATCTTCGATAATTTCTAATACATTAGAGTCGATTTCCTCACCTTTGAGCACCCAATTTCTATGAGCATATATTGCGCTTCTCTGCTGGTCAATAACAGAATCAAGCTCGTAAAGTCGCTTTCTTATTTCAAAATGCATTCCTTCGATCTTCTTCTGCGCAGATGAAATTATCCTGCTTAGAAGCGGGTGTTCGATTGGTTGTCCCTTTTCAATCTTTAGTGTATTCATAATCGACTGCATGCGTTCGCCACCGAAAAGGCGCAAGAGATCGTCTTCAGTTGAAAGGAAGAATTTTGACTCCCCCGGATCCCCCTGTCTGCCCGATCTACCTACAAGTTGGTTGTCAATTCTCCTGCTCTCGTGCCTCTCGGTACCTAGAACATAAAGCCCCCCAAGATCTACTACTCCCTCACCAAGCTTAATATCCGTTCCTCTTCCCGCCATGTTTGTTGCAATTGTAACTGTCTTTCGCTCACCGGCCTTTGCAACAATCTCTGCTTCCCTTTCATGATACTTGGCATTCAAAACTTCGTGGGGTACGCCTTTTTTTTGCAGCAGCTTGCTCAAGAGCTCGCTCTTCTCTATCGAAGTAGTACCAACAAGAACGGGCTGTCCTTTTTCATAGCGTTCAGCGATCTCATTGATAATTGCCTCATTCTTTTCTTCCCTTGTTTTATAAATCGAATCTTCTTTGTCCTCTCGAATTACCTTCTTGTTTGTAGGAATGATCGCAACTGGTGTGTTGTACATGGAGATGAACTCAGATTCTTCAGTTGCGGCAGTACCGGTCATTCCAGACACCTTCGAATACAGCTTGAAGTAGTTCTGAAAGGTTATTGTGGCAAACGTCACCGATTCTTGTCTAATTTGCACATTTTCTTTCGCCTCTATTGCCTGATGCAAACCTTCGGAATACCTTCTTCCCGGCAACAACCTTCCGGTGAATTCATCAACAATTACGACTTCTCCCTCCTGAGTTACCAGGTAGTCGACTTCCCTTTTATATAGATTCATTGCTTTCAAAGCATTCAACAGATGGAAAATGTAGTCGTAATTGCTTGGATCATAAAGATTGTCGATCTGCAGCAGTTTCTCAGCCTTTGCTATTCCCTCTTCTGTGAGAGTTACTGTTCTGTCTTTTTCATCAACAACAAAGTCCTTTTCCGCTACAAAACGTTTGGCAAAAAATGCAAACTGCCTATAGAGATTGGATGAGTCTTGAGCGGGGCCGGAAATAATGAGGGGCGTTCTTGCTTCGTCTATCAGGATTGAATCGGCCTCGTCAACTATTACATAGTTGTGTCCCCTCTGAACCTTGTTCTCCAGGGAATACACAAGATTGTCTCTAAGATAGTCGAATCCGAATTCGTTAGCAGTACCATATGTTATGTCGCAACCGTACGCCTCTTTTCTTTGAGAAGGTTCCATCGCCGCCTGAATGAATCCAGCTTTCAACCCAAGATACTCATAAACCGGCCCCATCCAACCAGCATCTCTCTTTGCTAGATAGTCATTCACGGTTGCAAGATGGCAGCCCCTTCCAGACAAGGCATTAAGATAGAGAGGCATTGTTGCCACCAGTGTCTTTCCCTCTCCAGTCTTCATCTCAGCAATTTTACCTTCGTCAAGCGCGAGAGCTCCCATTAGTTGCACATCGAATGGCCGCATACCGACCGTTCTCTTAGCAGCTTCTCTAGCCAGCGCAAAGGCTTCCGGAAGAAATGAATCTAATGTTTCGCCCTCGGAGACTCTAGCTTTGAACTCCTCGGTCTTTTTTTGAAAGTCAACTTCTTCATACCTACTCACGGTTTTTTCCAAGCTGTTTATGCTTTCAACCACCTTGGAGTACTTTTTGAGAAGCATATTATTCTTGTCAAATATTCTGGATAACAATCCCATTAAATCACCTCAATAGAAGCGGAGAGCGTGAATCATATTGCCGTTTTCATCAAATGTCTGCTGGTAGAAGAGAGCACTGTCTACGGAAACTCCCATCAAAGACTTGAAGACTTTTTTCATGTCGATGAAAGCGTGTGCTATGTCTTTTTCTAGGCCAAGATTTCGTACAAACTCGTAGCTAATGTTATCACTGAGACTTTCTGAATCGGAAAGCAATCTGTAGTATTCATCGGGCGAAAGGGAAGTCAATACGGTAGTTTCGTTGGAAAAAATAAAGTAAATTGTGTCAAAATCGTTCTCAAGCTCGTAGATCCTACTGTCCTTATGTGCTGACTGCAAAGCACCCCACTCTTTCAAAGAATTCTCGAATTTCTCAGTGTCTGAACTTTTGTTCGTAAATACGACTGTCACTCTGGGTGTTTCTGAAACGAGATCTCCATATATTCTTGCGTTTCCTATACTCTCCTTAGAAAGAAGTACAACAAAATCAGCGAGCTCTCTATAGGGCTCTAAATCAAGTTCAAACCAGTGCGCAAGCTCCTTTCTCAGAGTTTCAACGGATGAAGACGGAAAGAATACGGTGTAATCCCCAAAAGTCTCTTTGGAGGCCTCCAGTTCTTTTGTGTCAGTAACAGAGAGCATCTTTTGAATATCTTCACTGCTGAGAAAAACAGTATCCTGAACTATTGTTGCGGTTAATGTGTGTCCTTCTGGCCTAGCAAATAAGATAGTGCTTTCAATCGAGAAAGTTGATTCCAGCCCCAGATCTAGATGAAAACGGTCTCCATCAATGTAACCGGCCAAAGCGTAATCATAGCTCATTTCAGCAACTTCCCTTCCTTTGCCGTTAGATTCTAGAAGCCTTTTACCTTCACCTTCATAGGTTTTCAGGGCAAGTGTAACTGCATCTTTGTTTCCACCGATTATCAGGTAATCGTCGCCGGCATTATAGAAAAGCGTTCCAGCGTTGCTTCTGAGTTCATTGACGCTTTCGCCGGGCTGAACAAATATCGACATATCAAGAAGGGCCGCCACCGCCTTCAACAATTCGAAGGAACTGTCCGTTCTCCAAGCCATGAAAACTCTGTTCTCAGTAAGCTTTAGTTTCTCAAGAAGGTAAAAAGGATCGAACATCAACAGGTCGTCAAGTGAAAGATCGATTCCTTCCCCGGCAAGTAGTATGTCATTGTTCAACGCTGACTTAAGGAAGCTGGTATCGACTTCAGCGTTGTATCCTGCCGCATCGATTATTCCATAAAAAGCTCTTTCGGCTCCGTATCCATTATCTCCGAGATAGGCTCCAAAAAAATTCGTGTTATCCCTAAGAGCCTCCATTGTTGATCTCAATCCTCGAAGTATAAGAAAATAACCAACATCTTCAGGCACGAAATCAAAGATCTCCTGGGCCATTATTCCGGAAAAAGAAAGAATCAGTAACAAACCAACTAATAAGGATTTCAAACCTTTCCCGATCACCTAACCGTCAAATCGGGGTTCTCCCTCCCTTCAAATCTGATGATTACATTCTTCTCAAAATACTTTCGACTCTTCGGCCACCGGTTAGAATCGCCACTGAGTTTGTTTCTGATTACTGTATGAAGCAGATACTCAAATTTACTTTCTTCGTACTGATTAGCAAGGATCAAATCCTTTGGCTAATTTCGGAAATACAAAATAGCGACTCCCTCAACCAATTACTTTTTTCTCAGTCCGGAAACAGCTTCAAACGGATCCTTTAGTAGATTGAAGCTTCACTTCTGTCGCCCAGAAAACTTCTTGCAGTTCCGCCGATCCAGCTGTTGAACCTTCTTCTCTTGAGCATCGACAAGCGCAAGTTTTCTGATTTTGTAGATCCAGGTGAATCTCCTCTCCTTCCAATGGCTGATCTTTCTCCGCCCACAATAAGATAGACTAAGGTAGATGTGGCACTATCAAGCATTAGCTGATTGAAACCATTATGTGAGGAGCTACCCGATTTATCTTGCTCTCCAGTATAGGTACCAATTCTACCGATTGCTACCACTTTCATTTTGGACTTAATCGACGCACTCGCCTTTCAAGTCTTCCCACAAAAATCCGGTACGCAGAAATTACCTTGCAGCCCGGTTTAAGAACAATCATACCATTAATAATGAATTTTCCGCTTCACAGTAAAATTGATGATCCTGTTCTCCTTTCAGACAGCACTAGTTCAAACAATTGTTCATCAAATCTAGGTCTCGAATTCATCAAAGATAACTTTGTAAAATACGAGTCCCTGAGGTGGAGCCGTTCCCGGTAATGTTGATCTGTCATGAGAAGAAAGAAACTCAGATACCGATTCTTCTGAAACACTTCCTGTTCCGACTTTTACAAGCGTTCCAACAATGTTTCTCACCATTCTCTTTAGGAACGAAATGCCTTCAACCCTTATAAGTATTATGTAAGGTTTGTATCTTATTATTCTTATCGCCGTAATAGTTCTAACAGGATTTCTATCGTCCTTGCCGGTCCTGAATGCAGCAAAATCATGTTCGCCCAGGAGATTGACTGCCGCTCTTCTCATTGATTTAATATCGAGAGAATAGGGAAACCACCAGACAAACCTTCTTCTAAAAATATCCGGTTCACTCGAAGTTTGTATGTAATAGTGGTATATCCTTTTCTTTGCGGCGAATCTTGGGCTGAAATTCTCATCGACTTCATGTACTTTCCTGACATACATGTCAGATGGAAGATTTGCGTTCAATGCGTCTCTCATGGTAGTTGCTTCCAGGCGATCCAGATTAGAATCGAAGGCAATTACCTGTCCGAACCCGTGAACACCAGTATCGGTACGCCCTGCGCCTTGACTAGAGATGCAAAATTTATGGATTCTATGAAGCGCTTCTTCAAACTTGCCCTGAACCGTCCGTAGTCCCGGCTGGTTCTGGAAACCGAAAAAATCTGTTCCATCGTAAGATACTATAGCAGCGAATCTCTTCATAATCATTTTAGAGCTATCAAGTCAAGCATTTCAGTGTAAAGATAAACGATAGAGGAAAGGTCCTTCCCCATTTTTGGTAGATCTCCATTATAAACTGTCCAAAGAATTCTTCCTACAATGGTTTCTACATACTTTATTAGTGATTTCTCAAGCTCTTTTTTTTCGTTTACACTCAACTGTAGTTCTCCAGTTTTCATGGCAAGCCATGATGAGAACCTTTGGTCATTGAAGCTAAGCGATCCTTCTTCGTAGTCCTTTAGCATCTTGTAAACTTCTTCGGTAGTTTCCCTAATCGACAAATTCTTTGAAATGACCTCAAACGTTGTCTGATCGAAATAACCTTCAAGAGCTTCTGGAACTTCTAGTTCATACTTAAAGTACAGCAGATTCGAGTCGCTGTGCTTTCTTTCGAAAGTGATCTTCCGCCTCATCGCGCTCTCAAGGCCATAAGCACTAAGGCAATTCCAATATTTATGTTTAAGCAACTCAGCTGAATGATCAGTAGACCACGTGGTCATGAAACCAGTTTTTGTTCTGTGATCAAAAGTAGCTCTTTTTGGTGTAAGGAAGTCATCTCCCCTATAAAGAATGTGCGCGTACCTGAAGTTCATAAGCATACAATCCTTTCAACCAGTTCTTTCATTTCTTCGATCTTCTTCTCTGCTTCTTCTCTATTTTCTCCCCTGGCCATAAGGTAGAACTTGATTTTTGGCTCTGTTCCTGAGGGTCGCACTATTATTTTGCAGTCGTTCTCCATTTCCATTGATATTACATCTGAAGGAGGAAGGTTACCATAACCATTCAGATAATCCCTCATTTCTCTGATGGCCATCTCTTTTAACTTCGATGGCTCAATATGCCTGAGTCCTGTCATTATTGACTCAATCTTTTCCTTCCCTTGAATCCCTTCATACTCTTTGTTCACAAGTGCCTCTTGGAAGTAGCCAAACTCGCTATAGATTTCTTCAAGATAGTCGATCAATGTCATCTCTTTGCGTTTAAGGTATCCGCCGATCGCGCAGGCTAGTGCGGCCGCGCTGACCGCATCTTTGTCTCTTGCATGTTTTCCAAACAGCGAGCCGTAGCTCTCTTCAAATCCAAAAAGATAGTTCCCTTTTCCATCCATTTCAGCTTTTTCGATTATTTCTCCAATAAACTTGAACCCGGTAAGAGTCTCTTTGACTTCAACACCATATTTGGATGCGATCCTCTTCACAAGATCAGTCGAGACGATCGTTTTTACAATGAACGGATCTGACGGCAGTGAATCTTTCATTCGCTCCAGTATGAAGGAAGTCATTATTGCGCCGGTCTGATTTCCGTTTAGTGGGGCATAATCACCATTGTGTGCCACCATTATCCCCAGCCTATCGCAATCGGGGTCCGTTGCTATTACAAGATCTGCGCCTATCTCTCTCGCAACATCCAGAGCCATGGAAAAGGCTCTTGGATCTTCGGGATTTGGGCTCTGCACCGTCGGGAAATCTCCATCCGGTATAGCCTGCTCCTCAACTCGTTTCACTCTGTGTCCGAGCACTGTAAGAGCTTTGTAAACGGGAAAGTTTCCACTCCCATGTAGGGGTGTGTAAACAACATTCAGTTCTTCATAGTCAGAAGTAAGTCCTAGTATGTTTTCTTTCACGGTGTCGATGTATTTCTCAAGAAGGGAATTCGGGATGCTATTTATCAGTTCACTTCTTGGACTGAAATCCTCAAAATAGTCCGATGCTTCGACTCTTTTTATTATCTCTTCTGCATAGCCGGGTACGGCCTGGGTCCCATCGGAAGTGTAGACCTTAAAACCGTTGTATTGCGGTGGATTGTGACTGGCCGTTATCACGACACCACCGCTAGCTTTCAACTCTCTCACTGCATAACTAAGTATTGGAACCGGCATGGGTTCGATGAACACGTGCACTCTAATTCCCATGGACGAAAGAACCTCGGCTGTCGTTTGGGCAAACTGCGCAGATTTATGTCTGGTATCAAACGCTATTACAACAGATGGATCACTGTAATTCTCTGAAATCCAGCGCCCAAACCCTAAAGAGGCGCGCTTGATGGTGTAAGAATTTATCCTATTTGTACCTGCACCCATTACACCACGCATTCCACCTGTTCCAAATTCGAGATCCAGTGAAAATCTCTCTCTAACTTCTTCAGGAGTGAGATCCTTCAGTTCATCTCTGATCTCATCAGATGCATTATCTAGCCATCTCTTGTACTCCTGATTAACTGCTCGTTCACCTCTAAGCACTCTACCACCTTCCAACAGATCTAAAATGATTAACTGCTCCGCTTTCTAGAATCTCAATGACATCCAGTCTAGCTTCCTCAAACTTAGGCTCTTCAGTAAGAATATATCTCTGGGCAGCCAATTCCAATCTCCTAATTTTCCTTTCATCTACACGATATCTCGGGAGTACTAACGAGCTTCCCCCCTTTACTTCAACAAACACCAGAATCCTGCCTTCAAGAGCAACGATATCTATTTCCCCGAATCTATACGCAACATTCCTTGCTATTATCCTGTATCCGTTTTCTTTCAAGTATTCGCATGCGAGATCCTCGTATCTCTTACCAGCCTCCTTGCTCATTGCTCATTTCTCTTCTTTATAAATCCTTGGCACCTTCAAATAGCTCCCCTCTGTATCGGGAAAGAGATCTCGAATGAGTCTCGATTCCTTGAACTCAACCAACTCGTCTTCCCTAGGCTCGAGGCTCTTCTCAACAGGAGTGACCATTTCTTCGGCGTCAGGATCTACTCCATCTAGAAGCGTCATATACTGCAGTATCTCCTCAATATCCTTTTTCAGTTCAATACGCTCGTCTTCAAGTAGTTCAAGCTTTGCAAGGCCTTCAAGATGTTTAAGGAGTTCATCGCTTACTTTCGTTTCCATTTTCATTCCTCCTCAACGCTGACTTCACGAAGATACATGGCTGCATGCTCTGGAGGCATAGGGTTTATGTAGAAACCCGATCCCCATTCAAATCCGGCAACCCTTGTAAGCCTTGGTACTATTTCCAGATGCCAGTGGTAGTGATTCGATTCGTCAATTCCTCTTATTCCTGTGTGCAGCATGAAGTTATACGGTGGATTATCTAGAGCTTTGTAGATTCTTAGCAACGTATTCTTGAGAATTATCGAAAAACTCTCGATTTGAGTAGCAGATATCTCTCCAAAATTGTGACTATGAACCTTCGGAACAATCCATGTCTCAAAGGGGAACCTCGCAGCGAATGGTTCAAACGCTACGAAATCGCTGTTTTCTTCAACTACTCGAGTCCCTTCAAGAGTCTCTTGATTCACCATATCACAATATACACATCTCTCTCTGAAGCGATAATACTCAGCTGCACCAGCTATCTCTTCTGCGACTCTTTTTGGAACTATTGGTGTAGCAATGAGCTGACTATGCGAATGGACAAGCGAGGCGCCAGCTTCTCTTCCATGATTCTTGAATATCAAGATGTACTTTATCCTGTTGTCCTTTTCGAGTGTCTGGAGACGTTCTTTGTATGCCCAAACTACTTCTCTAACCTGTCCATACGATAGAGTCGCCATTGAAGCGTTGTGATCCGGTGTCTCAATGATGACTTCGTGGGTCCCGAACCCCTTTATGACATCGTACATGCCGTGACCGAATCGCTCGGGCTCAATATTTGAATCCAATGCAGGAAACTTGTTTTGCACAACTCTCACCCACCAGCCCGGACTGTCCTTAACAGTATCTGCGGGCCTAAACGCCATGATTTCTGGAGGTGTGGTGTGTTCATTGCCATAGTCAAACGGACAAAAGGCTGATTCAACATTTTCTTTAGCATTTATGAAATCATGAGGTCGTCGAGCTCTTTCGGTCGCAATAATCACCCACCTCTTGATTATCGGATCCTTTCTAAGTTCAGGCATCGTTATTAACCTCCAGAATCTTCTTATACAGGGAGAGGTAATTCATTGCCGAGACTCTCCATGAGAAGTCCTGTCTCATCGCATTTCTAACTACTTTCTTCCAAAGTTCTGGTTGAAAGTAAACTTTGAGAGCTTTCTTCAAAGCTCCAAGCAGCTTTTTCGCATCGTACTCTACGAATCCAAAGCCATTACCATTGTTTTCAGGATCAAATTCATGAACAGTGTCCGCGAGTCCTCCAGTGTATCTGACAATTGGAACAGTCCCGTATCTCATCGCAAACATTTGTCCAAGTCCACATGGTTCATATCTAGAGGGCATCAAAAACATATCTGCTCCACCGTAGATTTTTTGGGCAAGATCGAGATCAAAGGTCAATCTCGCAGCCACCTTTTCCGGATAATTCTTTTGAAGTATCCTGAACATATCTTCATACTTGCTCTCTCCCGTCCCCAAAACTACAATTTGAATGGGAAGCTTCATCAACTCGTCCTTGATATCTTCAATCAAATCAAGTCCTTTTTGATCTACAAGACGTGAAATCAGTCCAATCAAAGCATCATCTCTTTTCGGAAGACCCACAAGTTGCTGTAAATTAGATTTATTGAATTTCTTGCCCTCAATATTGTCCTGCGAAAAGTTTGCCCAAAGTCGTTCATCTCTTTCGGGATCATATTCGTAGTAATCGATCCCGTTCAAGATTCCAACCAGGTCGCTCCGCCTCCTAGAAAGGATTTTTTCAAGGCCGGCACCATATTCTTTCGTCTGGATTTCTTTTGCGTAGGTTGGAGATACAGTGCTAAGCTTATCTGAAAAAACGAGCCCAGCCTTTAGAAAATTTATTTTTCCTGCCTCAGAGATTTCGTCCCAATTGCTTTTTTCGATTCCTGACAGATCTAGATATTCCTTACCGTATACACCTTGATAGGCGAGATTGTGAATAGAAAGAAGGGTCTTGCACTCTGCTTCACACTGTTTAAGATATACTGCGATCAAAGCGGTTTGCCAATCGTTGAGATGGACGATATCGTAACCTTTGTCAACTGCAAATCCGGCGGCGGCATCGGAAAAGCTCATTGCCTGAAAACCAAGATCCGATGCACCATAGATCTCCTTTGAGTCCATAAGTCTTTCGTTATAAAGCAAAAAAACGTTCACATCGCTCTTCGGCAACTTCGCTCTGTAAACCTCAAAAGAAACCTCTCTTTTGACAAACCTGGTACTGACGTTCTCATCCGTTTTGATAGCCATATTTTTGTCTATCGACTTATGAAATGGCATTAACAAATCAATTTCGACTCCGAGCTCTTTAAGATACTTCGGAAGGGATCCTGCAACATCGGCAAGACCCCCTACCTTCGCTATAGGATAAACCTCGTAAGATACAAAAAGCACCTTCATTCAATCACCTCTTGAACAGCGGGAGGTCATGAGAGAAAATAACAGCATCTGCTCTCTCAAAGTGTTTCAAGACAAAAGCAGCGGCTGGATCTGATCTCATTCCTTTTCGCATTTCGTGATAATGTATCTGTCTTGCGCAGACGTCTCCACAAATGAAAACCCTTCCATGATTTTCCGTTTGGAGAAAGAAGGACACATGATCTCTTGAATGATATGGCGAACTGAGAACATCTATTGCTCCCAAAATCCTTTCGCCACCCGAGAAGGTCTCTATACATTTCCAGGAGTCAATGATCTTACTATACACAGATCCAATTATTGGACCAAATGAACTGTAATCTCTAGTGGAGAAGCTTTCATGTAAATGTATCGTCGCCTTAGAGAAAAAAACACTGTTGAAAGCATGATCAAGATGAAAATGAGTGAGCAATATATCGGTTATATCGTCTGGGGAGAGACCCAGAGAAGTTAATCCGTCTTCCAAAACTTTCATCGAAGCGAACCCGCCTGGATCGATGAGAATTTTCTTGTAATCTTCCACAAGCAGAACACAGCTACTTGTGGATGCATCCATCATTCCCGGCACGTACACTAAGGAGCCGGGAAAGAGGAGATTCAAATCCAAATCACATCACTCCTCGAAAAATCAGACCTACAATCCCTATAATTATACAGTAAAAGCCAAAGAATCTCAGACGTCGCTTCAGAACAAGTTTCTTGAGGAGCCAAAGCCCAACAATACCAGTTGAAAAGGCAAGAAGACATGACAAAAGGACGGTTGATATAGGAAGACTTACTTTGGAGAGTTCCAAAATACCGGCACCAAAGGTAACTGGAAGACTCAAAAGAAAGGAGAATCTAACTGCGTCACTTCTAGTCATTCCTATAAGTAATGCCCCGAATATCGTCAAGCCACTTCTTGATAGTCCAGGAGCTATTGCAGCCGCCTGAAAAATGCCTATTGAAAGCGCGCCTGCAATTGAAAGATCAAGGATTTTACGTTCACCCTTCAAGCTATCCGAAATGAATAAAGCAGCCGCTGCAGCAAAAAGCATTATCGAAGCAAATGCCACATCAGAGAAGAGAGATTTGATTTCATCCTCTAGGAGGAAACCAACTAGAACTGCAGGAATAGTTGCAACAAGAAGCAGCACAATGAATCTGAATGAGATTTTCCTCTTTTCAGGTTTAGATAGGCCTGTGAGTATTCCCCATATATCTTTAAATGTGAACAACAAAACGGCAAAGAAAGTTGCCAGATGAAGCACCGCAAAAAATGCTGCTTTTGATTCTGAATCAAGAGGAACTTTGAGAAAACTGGAGAAGATTGTTAGATGACCAGACGACGAAACGGGAAGAAATTCCGTAGCACCTTGTACTGCGCCTAGAATTAGATAGCTTAGTGTTTCAGACACTGAAACCCTCCTCTTCGCTTATGCTTTCAAAAGAGATCCCCTTTTCCCCAAGAATGTCAGCGATCAAGCTTATGTCTGACTCATCTGTTCTTATTACAACTCGCTTGAATTCCTTACTTTCTGCGGTCGAAGTGATAATAGAGAGAATGTTAACCTCCCTTTCTGCAAGAAAATCAACTACATCTCTCAGAGCGCCCGGCTTGTCCTCGAGAATTATCGAGATTCTGGCACCGGGTCTATCCATAGCAGTAAATTCCATTAAACCTTCCAAAATTTCGAAAACACCAATTGCCCCTACGACGACAAAATCGTCATTGACTACTGGAAGGACATAGTCATGACTCTCAATAAGCATTAGCGCGGCATCTTCTATGAAATCGGAGTCACGGCAGTAAAACACCGGCTCAACAACAATTTCAGAGAGTTTTCTTGAAAGATCAAAGTCATCGATCGCATCCAACCTTGCAGTCCCAGACAGTCTTCCTTCTTTATCAACGGAGATTATGTTTGTGAGTCCCGCTAATGCTTTGACACTGAAGACATCCTCAAGAGTTGAACTTTCCTCGAAAACCGGGTAGGTTCTGTTAATCCACTTCTCAATATTCATAAAACCGCCTCTTTCCATCGTTAAGCCTTTTATTTGATAAGCCTAACAATTATAATTGTAACAACATAGATTCATGAACGTACTCAGGAGGTGTTTCCGTGTTTCAAGGATATGTGAAACTTCTGGAACTGGCAACGAATCTCTTCACAATGTACAGGTGGAACAACACACCGACTCTTCTAAGAACCAACGAGGCCGAAAATGCCTTCATTTCTGCCCAGTACTGCCTGCTAATGTCTGAAATGGCAATTTTGAAAGGTTTCGAAATCGACCAAAAGGAGCTCTTCCAGAGACTCGTCTTAAAAGAACTGCCTAAATGCTTGCTTTCAGACATCTCGGTTGATACTAAAATTCTAATAAAATCCCTTTCACCTGACAAGTGGAACGATGTCTTTGAAAAGACAGTGGAAGAGATTATTCAATACTTGCCTGATGAGAGACACGATGCCTTCTTTTTTTCAATGGTGCACTCCAAAGATAATTCGGTCGAAGGAAAGATTATCCAGACTGGAGATCTTCTATCGGCCAAACTGGAAGCCGGTCTTCATGCCAGAAGCTTTCCGGAGTTCTTTGAAAGACCTCTGAAGGACCTTGAGGCTAGGATCAAAGATTTCGAGGAATTCGGTCCATATCGTCTGATAACGGGCAACAACTGGCTCAGCCGATACACAAACGCCTTAATGGTTCTTCTGAGAGCCATTCGCTGGAACAGGCTCAACAGGAATGTCCCAACCACTGTCGCCGCTCATTCTTTCTACGTAACAATAATCGCATATATACTCTCATGTATTGAGGAAGAACAAGGAAACAGTGTAAACCCTGTTGAATCTGTCAAACGCGCTCTGCTTCATGACATTCCCGAAAGCATGACTGGAGATATAATCACGCCGACGAAAAAGAAGGTTCCAGGCTTCGAGGAAGTGATTGCTCAGGTTGAAGAACAGATGGTTACCGAGAACCTCCTAGACGGAATGCCAGATGAACTTATCAAAGAACTAAAATCCAGAATGCTGAATCCCTTTGAATCAGCGGAAGGCAAAATTGTTTGGGCTGCCGATCAATTTGCCGCAACAGTTGAGTGTCTCATGGAAATACGCTCTGGTAATACACAGTATGCCTTCAGAGATGCAATGAATAGAATGCTAGATGATCTCTCAAGATCCGATCTTCAAAGCGTTCAGTTCTTGACTAAATCCTTCAGATGGAGCCTTGACTGGACAGGTCGCTAATTAAAGTTTTCTGAGATAGTTTTCCAGTCTGTTTAGTCCTTCGTCGAGTTCCTCCAAAGAACTGGAGAAGGACATTCTTATGAACCCCTCATAGCTGAATGCGCTTCCAGGAACCATTCCCACTTTTTCTTCTTCAAGGAGGGCTATAGCAAAATCGTTTGAATTCTTGAACCTGCCGCCGAGAAATGGCCTTATATCAATGAAATAGTAGAAAGCGCCCGCCGGTTTGTGAAATCTCAGACCGATTTTTTTCAGTTTTGAGAACACGAAGTCCCTCCTGGCTCGAAACTCTTCAACCATTGAAGAAGTGTCAACTTCAAATGCCTTCAGTGCTGCGTACTGAGTTATAGTATTGACATTGGATGTAAGATGACTTTGAATCTTGGAGATAGCCTTGGCCAGTCTAAGTGAAGTTGCCGAATAACCTATCCTCCAACCCGTCATGGCATAGGTTTTGGAGAAGGCATTTATTACCGCCGTCCTTTCTTTCATCCCATCAATCGAAGCAATGGAAAAATGTGCAGCATCATATACCAGCTTTTCATAAACCTCATCCGAAATGACAAGGAGGTCGCTCTCCTTGCTTAAGACCGCAAGATCTCGAAGGAAGTGTTCAGGATATATGGCTCCTGTTGGGTTGTTTGGAGAGTTGATTATTATGGCTCGTGTCCTTGCGCTTATAACCTCTGCGATCTTCGAAATCTCTGGAACAAAGCCCTTATCAAGCTCAGATGGAACAACCACTGGACGACCACCGCAGAGCAGAATCTGTGCTTCGTAGCTCACCCAGGCAGGCGAGATAATTATCACTTCGTCATCCACGTTCAGCAAGGCCTTAAGTACATTATAGATTGCTTGCTTTCCACCGTTTGACACAACAATTTCATCAGGAGTGTAGCTTAAGCCGTTCTCCTTCAGCATCTTCGTAGCGATTGCTTTTCTTAATTCATCTATGCCGGAAGCATTGGTGTATTTAGTTTTTCCCTCGTTGAGAGCAGTAATGGCCGCCTCAACTATGGGACGTGGAGTAGGAAAATCAGGTTCGCCGGCAGTGAATTTGACAACGTTCTCTCCCGCCTTAGAAAGCTCAAGGGCCTTCTTATTGAACTCTAGAGTGGCCGATGGTGTTACGGAAGAGACAAAGTGCGACAGATCCATTGGAGCACCTCCGAAATAGATAATTCTCTTTAGTGAGAATCTATATCTTGTTTATTATTTCTAAGACAACCAAAGCAAAGTCATTCAGGCTGTCTTTCTTGCATAGTCTCGCGCCAGCCTCTCTTTTTCTCTTTCCATTTACCAACGAAGATCCGACTGCCATAACAATTTCTGTCATACCGTACTCGAGCTTTTCGATGAACTCGATCCGGAAACTTGGTATAACCTCTCTAATGGCAGCCACAGTCGACTCAACGATCGCCATATATTTCTCGTCATCTCCAACATCGACAATCGAAGAACCTTCAAGTTCTTTGCCATCGTAGTCTAGAACCACAGTAATATCAAGACGCCTTGTCGTGGCCCTAGTTTCAAGGCTTGTTAGCTGAAAGTTGTACCCTTGAAGTTCTTCCTTCTGGTAAGGTCTTACTACTGAAGCTTCATCCTCGTCGTTAGAATCAAGAGATATCTGCGCTATAGATACTATCTTTCTATCGATCTTGATTCCGGTTGAGGCATAAATAGCTGTCTCAATATCTCTGACCAGTTGCTTTGCAGGCTTGGTAATATCTGCCAATACATGAATCTCGACCATTTCTCCGCTTTCATCATAGACAATTCTTGCACTATGAACCCCAGGCAGTTTAGATACAACGTTGTCAACTGCTAGCTTGTTAGGCATTTTTTCAACCCCCTCGACCTTATAAGATCAAAGCAAATAACAAGGACAAACCAAGAAACCCTCCCGCTGCCAGAAGGGAATACCAGCCTTTCCTATCGTAAGGTTTGTAATCTTCAGGCTTCACTTCGCTCTTTGGCTTTCGCACCTTCTTTGTCCCAATCTCAAAAAAGATCAATGACAGAAAAAGCGCGCCCATAGCTAGAATAAAAAAAGCATTAGAAACGAACTCCATTGAATTACCCCCGTACGAAACCGTTGTTCCGCCACAAAGGAACCAGATCGTACAAGTTGATTTTAGCACAAAAGGATAAATCTTCACTAAAGCCAAGAGACAGAAGTTTTTTTGCGTGTACTCCGTTTTCAGCAATAAAGTCTTTCAAATCGATCCTAACCGATTCATAAAGAAAAGAGGCTATCCAGCAACTATCGTTTATACCGACATCTCCCAAGCGTTTGACAAGCGCCCCCGCAAGCAGTGTGTCCTCCAGCGAAGGCTCTCCGTCACTACCTGCGCATTGGATTTCAACTCTTCCTTTCTCTCTTTCTATGTGTCTGGCAATGCTTTCCAAATTAAGGAATGAAGCAACTGTGATCCTCTTTGCTTTTCTTGATTTTAGAGCAGCTACAGTTCCATTAGTAGTTGTCATAACAACTTCCTTTCCCTTCACAAAACTTTCAGAAAGCTCAACCGGCGAATTTCCTAGATCAAAACCCGGTATTTTCAATGCTTCCCTCTCCCCCACTAGAACTACCTCGGGATTCCTATTTCTTTCTTCCAGCGCCTGTTTGACATTAGAAACCGGAATGACTTTCTCTGCGCCTAGTTGAAGAGCAGTCGTTATAGTACTACTGGCTCTCAGAACATCAATTACTACAGCGAGATCCGTGCTCTCATCAATTGTCCGTGGAAGAAGATTCACCCTAAGTAACATACGTTAGTTCTCCTCCATATGGCGCCACAGATTGAGCTCTAGCAGTCTCATTTCTGCTCCTTCAATCTTAATTGTGGAAATCGAGCAGTTGTGTAAGGAAAGTCTGTAGTGATTTTCCAGAGGGAGGCCTGCTGCGTAGCAAATTGCGGTTCTGATTAACAAGGCATGCGAAACCACAATCACATGTTTCCCCTGAAAATTTCCAGAGAGATATCTGATGAAACTCGCCGCTCTTCTCTGCACTTCCCCCAGAGGTTCAGTTCCCGGAATGTCTGCCCATGGATCCTTCCTCCATTTCTCTATCAGATTGCCATAGCACTTCAATGCTTCACTTATCTCAAGGCCATTCCAGAGTCCTACATCCGCTTCGCGGAGTACCGGGTTAGCAACTGGTGTCTCAGCATATGAAACAGCAATTATCTCGGCGGTTTCCTTTGCCCTTTTCAAGTCGCTGGAATAGATTGCCGCTACACTGGGAACGTGTTCTTTAAGAAATGTGCCAGTTATTTCAGCTTGCTTTCTTCCCTTTTCAGATAAGGGAATATCGGACCTTCCCTGCCAGCGGTTACTATTGTTCCATTCTGTTTCTCCATGCCTTACAAAATAAATGTACATTGCTTCCTCCCCAATTATCTCCAGATTATCTTATCGGCATCTACACCCATTGGCCTTGCCCCAGGTATGATTTTTTCGGTACCCCTAACTTTGACAACTACGTTTTCTCTCTTGGAGCCGACTGCTAAGAATGACCGATCGATCTGGCCATGAAAAATCCTGTTCACTTCTAAAATTCTCTCCTTCATTTCAATAGGATTTCCATTATTGAACAAGACGAAACCTTGAAGAGGAACGTGGCTTTCTATCTGAATAAAGGTCCTTCCGTCAGTAACGAAACTCTTTCCAAGATAATCGATTCTCTTGTAGGGCGATATCCCTGTTCTCAGAGAGGCAACGGCGCTTGTTATTTCAAAGTCAGTAACTTCCGATGAAATATCCGGTCGCTGAATCTCTGTGACATTGAATCCAAGAGTCTCAATCTCCATCATGGCTCTCTCAACAGGGGTGTCTTCCTCTCTTGCCTCTTGAAGCTCTTCTTTATAACCGAACACAGATCGTATTGACTTCAGTTCGGGGTTCACACCCGTGAGGGCGTCATTCATTTTCTTCAGAAGATCGTTTCTGCTGCCATAGCAATCCAGGTAGCCACTCTTTATGAGTCTCTCAAGGTCTCTTGCCTGATACTTTGATCTGTTGTTCCTTACGAACGTGAAGAAGGAATCCTCAAATGGTTTTGGCTTCAGTTCACCTTTCTTCAGCAGTTGTGGAATAGAAAGCGATACAATTTTACGGCCCTCAACTTCATTTTCTATGCTTAATTTGAGTCCCCTGTCCCTCATTTCGGCGACTAGCCTTCCAAAAGAAGTCCGTGGTAATTCTCGCAGCATGAGGGGATAGAAAATCTCCGGATGGTTTGACTTGAAATATGCTAGCCAGAAGGAAATCACAGCGTAGCTTAGACTATGAGATTTGTTGAAGGCATAACCGGCAAAATCAAGAAGGAACGAATACAACTTCGCTCTTCTTTCATCTGGAAGTCTGCTGTACCCCGGCGAGCTCTTAAACAACCTGTCAACGGCATCCCTATCTTTCTTCGAAAGAGCTCTTCTGAGAAGCTCCCCGTCATCCGCTTCAAGAGATAGTAAGCTCGAAGCGATCTTTAGGACTTGTTCCTGATAAACGAGAAGCCCTGCCGTCTCAGCAAGAACGGGAACTCTTTTCCTCATCTTCTCGATTTCAGAGGGAACTCTCGAAAGCTTAAGGAAACGCTCTGTAACTCCAGATTTAATTGGCCCTGGTCTGTTTAATGCGATGCATATAGAAAGATCCCTCAGTGACGAGGGCTTTACGGATCTAATAATTTTCGTAGCGTAAGGTGCTTCCAGCTGAAAGATACCGGTAGTATAACCGCTTCCCAATGTCTCATAGGTATTTGAATCGCATGCCGGACTTTCCCAGGGTTCCTTACCTTGTGTCATTTCCTTCAAAAGAGAGAGATTTCTCAAGCCCAAGATATCAATTTTCTGCAGACCAACTATTCGAAGAGAATCCATATCCCAAAGAGAAACAGGTAGATCTTCACTGAAATCGATGGGGATCAGTCCCTTCAAAGAAATGCCGGAAAGTATGACACCGGCAGCATGAAGTGAATAACCCGAAAAGAGACCGGCGATGAGTTTTGACATATCAAACAACCGCTTCATGTCTAAATCTTCTTCAAAAGCATATGGAAAGCGCTTCCCATCTTTACTCCATTCAATGAGCTTAGAGATGTTATCTTTGCTGATCCCCAATTTTTTCCCGAGTTCGCGGGCTGCTCCTTTGAATCCGTAAGTTGAATATGTCCTGATAAGACAGAAACGATCATTTCCAAAGTATTCATACATTTTCTTCAGCAGCACTGGTCTTGATTTGTCGTCAACATCAAGGTCGATATCCGGTGGATCAGCTCTCTTCAAGCTAAGAAATCGCTCAAAGAACAGGTCTTCCGCAACAGGATCGATTCGGGTAATTTCAAGCAGATAACTTACAAGTGAACCAACAGCCGAACCTCTACCCGGGCCTATCCAGCAACCAATGCTCTTCGCGATGTCGACGATCTTGGAAACGGTCATGAAATAATCCTGAATATTCTTTGCAAGAATTACTGAGAGCTCCCTTTTAAGCCTCGACAAGTATTCGTCGCCCATTTTTTTCTCCTCAAGAGCTTTACACAATAAGGAAGAGAAAGATTCTGCCGACACTCTCACCGGAAAAACATGCTCAATCCTCTTCAAAGAGAAATTGCGGGGAAGTTCTGAGAGTAAGTGAAGTAGATCGTGCTCAAGCTCGCGATAATTCTTGTCGTTTGGCAGTGAATAGTCAGCT
This sequence comes from Mesotoga sp. H07pep.5.4, assembly GCF_003664935.1. Lineage (NCBI taxonomy): Bacteria > Thermotogati > Thermotogota > Thermotogae > Kosmotogales > Kosmotogaceae > Mesotoga > Mesotoga sp. H07pep.5.4. The sequence goes on along the minus strand of NZ_JFHM01000006.1, from coordinate 30,364 downwards.
ACCTCAATTTCAGGCTGTAACGACGCATATACCCGGAATTTCTCGCTTTCATGATCAAGGTAACGACATTCCCAAATGGGATTTCCTGAAGAACTGTCTAGATTTCGGGGTTTTCCGGAGATATGAATCAAGTTTTCTGAATCATTCGTTTCTTTTCTTAGAAGTTCTTCAAAACCCCTTTCATTTCTCGCAATCCAATAATCGTTCCCAGTTCTAATCCCTGGTACTGCTACTATTCCAGATCTGGAAAGAGAAAGATGCCACTTCGCGTAGGAAGAAAGTGATGAATCAAGAATCACGCATCTTTCGTAACCCCTTTTTTTCAGTTCAGCTGTAGTCGATATCTCTTCAAGGACAGAAGCATGAAGTTCGTACTTGGTAATAACAAAGGCAGTCTTCATCTTTTCGCCTCAAGTTCTGAAAGATTAACTATAGCCTCTTTCATGTCCTCTGGGAGCCTGGCTATGAAGGTCATTCTTATTCCTGACCGAGGGTGAGAAACCGTTAGTTTCATGGCATGAAGCATCTGTCTCTTAATTCCAAAAATCTCGTCTTCTCTTGCCTTTCCATAAACCGCATCTCCGAGAAGCGGGAAGCCCTTCTCTTTCATATGCACCCTTATTTGATGTGTTCTACCTGTCCTAGGCCTTACAATTATCAATGAAGCAATACTTGAAAAATTCGAGAGAGTTTGAAAATATGTGAGGGATTCCTTGCCATTCTCATTTACCGACATCTTAAGTCTGTTGACTGGGTGCCGAGCAATCGAGTAATCAATCTTTCCGAACGGTGGTGTCTTTCCTCTGACGAGCGCAATATACTCTTTAGTAGTCAATCTGCTCTTGAACTGACTTGAAAGTGAAACATGCGCAAGGTCATTCTTGGCGACAATGATTATCCCGCTCGTATCCTTATCGAGCCTGTGAACAATGCCCGGTCTAGTTACACCACCTATTCCTTGAAGATCTTTACAGTGATAGAGAAGAGCATTTACAAGCGTACCTGTTTGCTTTCTTGGAAGTGGATGAACAATGATACCAGGATCCTTGTTAACTACGATGATATCGCGGTCTTCAAAGACAATCTTTAGCGGGATGGCCTCAGGTTCTACAGACGCGACTTTTGGTTTTTCGGGAAGGTCAAAAGTGATTGACTCTCCGATCTTAACCTTATAGGATGGTTTTCTGGGTCTACTGTTAACAAATACCTTGGAATTTTTTATTTGCCGTTGCACAAAAGTGCGGGAAACCCAAAGCGGAGCTTTCTCAACGACTACCTTATCAAGTCTCCAGCCATCTTCACGGCTGGAGACTATTATCTCTTGAAGCACGCTTCTCCCTTCGATATACAGAGAGTGTTAACAAGGCTGCGCCAAAAACAATGCACAAATCCGCAAAATTGAAGATCGCAGGAAAGCCCTTTAGTTCAAAGAAATCAACCACATGTCCAAGCCTCAGTCTATCTATCAAATTGTTTCCAAGAGCCCCGCCAACAATCAAACCAATGAGAAAGGATTCCCATCCGGATAGTTTAGAAGAGTGAGCATTAGAAACAATTACTATCATAGCCGCAATACCGATGGCAACAAATGCAAGCAACCATGGCTCCTGATTCTTGAAAAGCCCAAATGCAACACCGGTATTTCTAACGTACCTGAGGCCAAAAAGCTCCCCAATCAGATCTATCCGTTGAAAGTAAGTCATTCCGTTTTCCACGAAGTACTTACTCACTTGATCCATTATTAAAGCCAACGTAATCCCCAAAAGAGACAGCAATTATTATCACTCCACGTGACGCAAGAACAGCAAGCGGCCGATCAACCCATCTGTTCGGCTAGGGCTTCCATTTCTGTTTCATCTATATCCGAGTTGTCGTAAACTTCCTGAACATCGTCGTTATCTTCAAGAATATCAAGGAGCTTAAGTAGCTTTGCCGCATCTGAACCTTCAACCTTCAAAGAATTACTGGGAATGTAGCTCATCTCATAAGACAGAGTGTAACCATTTTCTTCGAGTGCAGTCTTCACATCAGATACAGACTCTGGAGAAGTTACTATTATAATAGGATCTTCTTCATCCTTAATGTCTTCGGCACCTGCCTCGATGGCAAGAAGTTGAAACTCCTCGAGATCAGAAATCTGCTCCTTTGCTACGGTTATAACTCCCTTTCTTTCAAACATCCAGCTGACTGCTCCGCTTTCCGCCATTGATCCACCATACTTGGAAAGGGTGTGTCTTATCTCTTGGGCCGTTCTGTTCTTATTGTCGGTAAGACATCTAATAAGAAGCGCTACTCCTCCCGGAGCGTACCCTTCATAAAGAGCCTCGGAGAACGATTGACCTTCGAGTTCACCCGCGCCTTTCTTGATTGCCTTTTCCATGGTGTCTTTTGGCATGTTTGCAGACCTGGCTTTTTCTATGGCACTTCGAAGAGAAGTGTTTGTATTAGGATCTGACCCACCCTCTCTTGCCGAGACCATAAGTTCTCTGATAATTTTCGTGAAGACCTTTGATCTCTTTGCGTCTTGCGCGCCCTTCCTGTGCTTGATATTCGCCCATTTGTTGTGCCCGGACATATCATATCCCTCCTATTTCATCCAGAATATCTGAAGTAGATCTACCATTGACCATTCCATCTTCCACAAATGCAATTACCCCTTCGTAAGAAGCGGTGCCTTCTTTAGATAATATCTTAAGAATTTCCTCCGCTGTAACCATCGACTCTATCGGCTGGGAATATTTTACCACATGGACTGTTCTAAGGGAGGTAACTGAAAGATCCATAAACACTTCTCCAGCATTGTATTTCTTATATCCGCTCTTTGTTTTCTTGGTGACTATTGCACTAGCATCAAATCGCTCTGGGTAATAACTCCTTTTAGGAAGAATTAATGCTGTTCTATAAGAATCTAATAAATCATCAATCTTCGCATAGTCACGGGGCAAATACCAGGCCTTTAAAGCTCTGATAGTGAAGTTGGAAACAGAGTTCAGCAGATTCACCACGTTCTGACTGAGTTTATCGGTTTCGAGAAGGACGTAATTAGCGAGACTCATCACTCCCGTTGGCAAGGCCGGTGAAAAACTGATCTTAATTCTCGGGTGAAATCCCTGGGTATACGCTACAGGCAATCCCGATCTTTTGATTGTCCGTTCTATTGCTGTAGCACTTTCCTGGTGGGATAGAAACCGCAGAAAACCTCCACAACAGAAGCGAACTACCAGTTTATTGTTATTCAATTAAACCTCCGGCACGCTCAGATAGGAAACCTTTGTTCTTCAGGTCGCGTGCAGTTATAATTGTATTTGATCTGCCATAACTTTTCAACAAAGTGAAACCATCAAGGGGTGAGAGCGCTGAAGTGGATGATTATGTCCGATTCCCATGATAATATGCCAAGAATTTCGGAGTCCGTAGAGATTGCTGTTGACCGAGATGTCGAGGTTCTTATTCACTGCGGAGACCTTGTGTCCCCCTTTGCCGCAAAGGCACTGACAAGATTCAAAGGTGAACTACACGTGGCATTAGGAAACAACGACGGAGAGATTGTCGGGCTGAAGAACATTCTTGGTAGCTCTCTGATAAAGGGGCCCGCAGAGATCAAAATTCATGGTCGCTCGGTAGTCTTAATGCACGAACCTTTTGGATTAAGCGGAGCGGTAATCACGGATTTCCTTTTCTACGGACATACGCATCATCTTGATATCAGGTTGAATTCAAGGCCTGTTATCATAAATCCAGGGGAGTCTTGCGGCTATCTCACGGGTAAACCGACTGTTGTTGTAATTGATCCGGACAATCTGGAGTATGAGTTGATCCAGCTCCGATGATGAATTTTCAATTATAACATCTCATTAACCGTGAAATTCATTTGGATACGTATAATTAGACGGCAAAAATATTAATTCAAGGTGAATGGAGGTAGTTTCTGGTGGAGAAAAGCTTCGTTAAAAAAGAAGAGAATGTCGAGACATTTCTCTTTGCTTTTGATTCGGAAGAAATACGGAAGGCAGAAAATGATGTTGCAAGATACGTAAATCAACAATACACTATACCTGGGTTCAGAAAAGGCAAGGTTCCGCTAAGTATTGTAAGAAATTTCTTGGCGGAGAGCTTTGAAGAAATGGTTCTCGAAGTTCTTTCCGATAAAATTGAAGAAGAATTGAAGGACGAAAAGATTTTGGTTCCCGCAGTAATCACTGAGCAAAAGATGGAAGGTGAAGGTGCCGTAATTGAGGTGAAGCTTCACAGAGACCCCGAGGTAAAAATCCGAGACTATGAAAATCTTGACCTTAAAGTTCCAAAACAGGATGAAGTAGTTCTGAATTACGTCAACAACCGCCTGGAAGAACTTAGAAACGAACACGCTATAGTTGAACCAAAAGACGGGCCTGTTGAAAACGGTGACCTAGTAAAGATTGAGTACACGATAATTAAGGATGGCAAGAAAATCGCAGAGAATAAGGTTCAGGAACTGAGCGTTGTTCCTGAAGATGATAGACCAATAGTCAAGAATATCATAGGGAAAACAAAGGATGACGTCGTAGAGTTTACAAGAACATTCGAAGACTCCGATAATGAATATTTTTATTCAGTAAAAGTCCTCGACGTTCTACGAAAGAGTCCTTTGGATCTAGACGATGAATTTGCAAAAACCGTGAATGCCGAAGCAAATACTCTTGAAGAATTAAAGGAAATTGTTCGCAGAGAGGGAATGGAATCATTCTTGAACTGGAAGAAAGACTTCTTAAGGCAGCAAGCGATGGACAAAATCAATGATCTTGTCGAGATTGAGATTTCCGATGCGACTCTGGATTATCTTGTTCAGAGAACGATAGAGAATTCCAAGAAGGAGAAAAGTTACGAAAAATACCTTAAACAGGCTGGAAGCGAAGAGAAACTCATCGAAGAACTCAGGTCTGGTGTGTTTGATGAAATAAAGAAAGCTAGGTTCATCGATGAAATAGCATCGAGAGAGGGCTTCAGAGCTGAAGAGGAAGAGATTCAAGCTTATGCCGAAGAAATGGCTCCATATTGGGGAATTTCCGCTGAAAGAGCAAAAGAAATGGTTAATACTCGTCGAGATGTTAAAGAAGACATCGTTTCAACTATCATCAGAAACAAGGTTCTGGACAATGTCATCGAAAAAGCTTCTATTAGTGATATGGAGCCTTCATCCGATGAACAACTGGAGATAAGTGAATCCGGCGTAGAAGAAGCTCCTCCTAAGGAATAGATGAGGTTTTTTCTGACTTCTGGAATACTCATAGATCTGGTTTTGAAGTGTCGGAAAGAGGGGGTTTGAGTGAAGAAGATAGTAGTTTCAATTGTGATAGCATCAGCCTCTGCGGTTGCACTATTTTTCTTTTTGAGAGCAGTCTTCAGCGGTCAACTGATCCTGAATCCTGTAATTGTTGAGAATCTAGGCCCCTTTTCCGTTAGATGGTATGGAGTTATGATTGCCACCGGAATCATCGCTGCTTATCTTTTGGGACGGCGTCAGGGTCTAAAGGAAGGCATCAAAGAAGATTACTTAATCGAGGGAGTCTTCATTGGAATTGTTTTTGGCGTACTGGGCGCCAGAATCTATTATGTTGCGTTCAACTATGAGATCTATCGCGGAGATTTCTGGAGCATCTTCAGAACGTGGGATGGTGGCCTGGCAATACATGGAGCTTTTTTTGCCGCTCTCCTTGTTACATTTCTTTATGTTACATTCAGAAAGAAGGCAGACTTGAGATTTCTACAGGTAACTGACATTTTCACAGCTGTATTACCTTTAGCTCAGGCCATTGGTAGATGGGGGAATTTCACAAACTATGAGGCATACGGTTCACCCACTGATCTTCCTTGGAAGATGTTCGTACCTTTAAGATACCGAATGCCGGGTTACTCCGAATTTGAATACTTCCATCCAACTTTTCTCTACGAAAGCCTGGCGAATGTAGTCATTTTCGCTGTACTATACTGGTATTTGGGGAAAAGAAAGAATTATGGTGAAGTAACTGCTCTTTACATGGTTTTATATTCAATTGTTAGGTTTTTCATTGAAGGCCTGAGGTTAGATAGCCTTTACATAGGTCAAAGCGAAGTAAGAACTGCTCAAGCAGTTTCTGTAATCTTACTCATAGTAGGAATAGCTTTGTTTATTTTTTCCCGGTATAAAGGTAAACAAGTGAAAAGAGTTTCCTGAATGCCTTACCTCTATGTGAGAGCTCCTTTTTTATTGAATCCCCAAGAACACCAAAGGTTTGAGAATAACCTTGGGGAACAAATATTGGATCATAGCCGAAACCGTTTTCACCGGCTTGTTTCCTTGCAATAATTCCTTCAACTTGCTCCTCAACTCCAACCAAAACGCTGTTCGAAGGATCATAAAACAGCGCAGCACAGACAAATCGAGCTGCTCTGTTTTCTTCGTTCACCATTCTGTCAAGAATGATCTGCATCTTTTCAGAGTAATGACTGTTCTCCATGAATCTCGCAGAATTCACTCCTGGAAATCCTCCAAGAGATTCAATTACAAGCCCTGAATCTTCCGCAAGAAGTGGTACTCCAACATCCTTGTAAGCTTCGATCTTCTTCAATGAATTTCCGAAGAAGGTCCCTGCATCTTCAACGATGTCTTTCATTGGAGCGATTGCTTCAATGGATTCAACATCAAATCCTTCAGGAAGAATGAGGCGTACCTCTTTGAGTTTGTTTTCATTAGAAGTCACTAAGTAGAGCTTCACCTCTTGAGCTCCTTGATCTTCCTTACAACAACTGATGGATTTTCCGATCTGAAGACTGCAGCTCCCATTATAAGAATATCTGCACCTCTATTTACGAGATCCTGAGCGTTGTCGAGGCTCACTCCTCCATCCACTGCGATTTCGAACTTCAAGTTTCTTTCAGTTCGAATACGATCTAGCACATCGATCTTTTTGGCAGCTTCGGGTATAAATTCTTGGCCGGTGTACCCGGGATTTACGGTCATAACAAGTACACCATCGGCACATGAAAGAACCTCATCTAGAAGGGAGACGGGCGTAGATGGATTGAGAACGACAAATGCTCTCGAACCGGTTTCTCTAATTTGTCCAAGAAGTCTGTGAAGATGATAATTACCTTCAACATGTACGTGTAGATTCTTTGCGCCTAAGGCGGCATACTCCTTCACGTATCTGGAAGGATCCTCTATCATCAAGTGAACATCAAGGGGAGGATGATGCAGTCTTCCCAGCGCTTCCATGATCGGCACGCCAAAAGTTATATTGGGAACAAACATTCCATCCATCACATCTATGTGCAAGTAATCAGCGTCACGGACTCTTATGACCTCACGTGCGAGTTCAGTAAGGTCTGCGGCAAGAATCGAGGGAGAGATTCTAGCCATATTTTCGCCCTCCCTTCTCCTGTTCTCTTTCCTTCAATTCATTATACATAATCAAATAGCTTTCGTAACGACTTCTATGAATAGAACCGGCTTCCACAAGCTCCTTGACGTAGCATCCAGGCTCATCGACATGGACGCAGTCACTAAACGCGCACATTCCTTGTTCCTGGGAGATTTCTGGGAAACACTTGTCCAGGTTTTCTGGAGCAATCACTGGCAGTTCAAGATTTGCAAAACCCGGAGTGTCTGCTATTAATCCTCCAAACTCGAATTGCAGGAGTTCAACATAAGAGGTCGTATGTCTACCCCTCTCCAAACCCCTTGAAATCTCTGAAACCCTTAGCTTAAGTCCCGGGTTAAGAGAATTTAGGAGGCTGCTCTTACCCACTCCCGACATGCCGGCCATAACACTTATCTTACCTTTCAAAACTTCTCGAAGACGATCGAGGTTGATTCCGTTCTTAGAAGAGACCGGACAGATTTCGTAGTGCTCACCATAGACATCTGAAAACCTATCTAGTTCTTCATTATTGATTAGATCGATTTTGTTGACTACTATCGTAACAGGCAGTTTCGCGTACTCGGCAAGAACAAGGAAACGATCCGTAATGAGATTTTGAACTGCCGGTTCCTTCAACGAAAGCACAAGCAATATTTGCTCGATATTCGAGATCCGTGGACGCAGAAGCTCCGTCTTTCTGGGAAGAATGCTTTCTATGCGCCCCTGACCGTCACCGCTTAAAGCATATTCAACTCTATCTCCAACGATAGGTCTGATCCCCTGCAATCTAAAACGTCCTGGCATAGTACATATTAGCCGCCCGCCTGTTTCAGCATCAACAACCTCCATATTTCTGCTGCCAAATCTCACTACCACTCCTTTTCTTCTCTCCAAAACTATTCCCTTCTTTTCTGCCTTAACTGACCACATGCAGCGTCAATATCAGTGCCTTTCTCGTGTCGGACTGCGCATTCGAATCCGGCCTTTTTGAGACTCTCTGAGAAGACAGCAATTTCTTTATCGGATGGTCTATCGAAAACCGGCTTCACTGGGTTCACGGGTATTATGTTCACGAAGGATTTTATCCCCGTCAGGAATTCCCCAAGTTTTGTCAAATCTTCCGTAGAATCATTCACTCCCTTTATCAGAGCGTATTCAAACGTAATTCTATTACCGGTTTTTTGCTGGTAATAATCAAGCACCTTCCGCAATGAATCGAGTGGATACTTCTTGTTGATTGGCATCAGAGAACTCCGTGTCTCTTCACTTGCGCTATGAAGTGAAACTGAAAGTCGGACGTCCATTCCCGAATCGGCCAGTCTCTTTATGCCTTCGGGAATCCCAGCGGTTGAAATAGTGAAATGACGAATCCCCAGGTTTCTACCTACGGGATCATGAAGAATCTTTATTGCCTTGTAGACGTTGGCCTCGTTAAGAAAAGGTTCTCCCATTCCCATAAATACAATATTATCGACTGGTCTGCCGATGCTATTCTCCATAAGAATTACCTGAGAAACTATCTCACTCGCAGAAAGGTCTCTTGTGAAACCACTGGCTCCAGTTGCACAGAAGGAGCAGTTGAGAGCGCATCCAACCTGAGAAGAGATGCAAAAGGTGATGTGGCGGGGATGTTTCAAAACAACTGTCTCAATGTGGTTATCGTCTTCCAACTTAAGCAAGAATTTCTCTGTACCGTCAATCGAAATCTGCCTTTCCACTTCTTTCATCGTGGTAAATCGAAAAAGCGAACCGAGCTTGTTTCTAAGACTCATAGGAAGATCGGTCATCTCTGAAAAGTCAAGGACCCTCTTCACATAAACCCACTTGAAAATCTGATTTGCCCTGTAGTTCTTTTCTCCGAATGAAATTATTTCCCTTCTCAGCTCGTCCAGATCCAAAGAAAGAATGTCCTTCAATTTGCACTCCTAACTCTTGCCAGATAACATGCGGCCGGTGCCTTCCATGGTTGTAGCCAGTATCCTTTGCCATCAAATCTCGCAGAGATCTTATGCTCAGCGAAGAAGTCCTCCATCATTACAGGTTCAAAACCTTCGAGAACGTCGAGGGCATGCTTGTTTTCCTCTACAGTAAAAGCCTGACTATAGTATATGAACTCATTATGCTCTCTTGAGAAGTTGCCAAGCGATTCCACAGCCACTTTTGAGTAGCCGTCAATTTTCTCCGGAGTCAACGTGTGGAGAAGCCATGGCATTGAGTTGATTTTTCCTGTAAGACTTCCCTTATGAGTCAAAACCGGGATAGCTGTTTTTGAAAGCAAGTATTCAATTTCGTCGATGATCTGAAGATTCTCTATACTACTACCTTTTTGAAAAACACAGGATAGATCCGAATACTCACTCTTGTCGAATATAAAGCCGTTTTTGATCAACTCATTCTCTCTTCCCAAGGAAAGAACTGTTTGAACAGGGGGAGTCTGATTGTGCTCCAGAAACTCTTCAAAGTCGTCTATCCAGGCAAATTCCCTCCAGTAATTTACAAGCCATTCCGGATGGGAATAGAGGATGTTAAGAGGTTTTCTTTTCGCAGGGCCTCCATTTATTAGCTTCCTGAGTACCGCATTCACAAGACCCTTAAACTCTTTCACCACAATCATATCTACCGAAGACTTCAGTGCTGCGTATTCCGGGATGCTTTTCATATAAAGAATCTGAAATGCGCCGATTCGTAACGCATTCAGCACAGCATGGGGCAATTTGCTTGGTTTTGTGAGAAAACGAGACAGTTCGAAGTCGATGCTAACTCTCTTTCTCAGACACCCGTAGATGATATTCATGCAAAACGAGCGATCTTGGGAAGAAAGCGTGGACAGCGCTATATCCAATTTTCTAAAGGAGATATAACCATTTGCATCGAAAAAAGATAGGGTCTGTAAAGCAATGGAACGAGCTCCCTGCATCAGTCTCTGCCAGCACCCGACAAGAAAAGCATCCTGAATAACTGAAGAATAGCGGTAGCCGCAGATGCAACGTAAGTCATTGCTGCAGCTCCAAGAACTGAACTTACGCCCTCAAGCTCTTTAGAAGGCATGCCCATTGACGAGAGAAGCTTTTTCGCTCTCGAACTTGCGTTGAACTCGACCGGCAGCGTCACTAGCGTGAAGAAGACAAAGGCAGAAAAGACCAGAATCCCTATTCTAATAAGGACTGGCGAAACCATAAGAAGTCCAATAATAAAGATTATCCACGAAAGAGAGGAACCGATCTGCGCAACAGGGACTACGGCGTTGCGAACAATCAAAGGTACATATTTCTCCTTATCTTGAATAGCATGACCGATTTCGTGAGCCACTACACCTAGAGCTGCTATAGAGGAGCTGTTGTACGTTGTATCTGAAAGCCGAACGATTCTATTCTTTGGATCGTAATGATCTGTTAGATTTCCCCGTATTCGTTCAATTTTAATATCATATAGTCCTGCATTGTCAAGAAGCTGCCTCGCAAGCTGAGTTCCATTAAGTCCAAAGGTAGATTTCACTTTGGAATAATGCGCAAATCTCGAACTAACAAGAAACTGGGCGTAAGCTGCCAGGATTATAGCAGGAATGAGAATAATAAAAGTTGGATCCCAAAACAACTTAACCACCTCCTATTTTTAATTATATAACCGTTGTGTTCAACAGTCAACGCAACACTAAGACGGGGTGTCCTCCCGCCTTCAATAGGTCCGAATCAATGCGGCAACTTCTCAAAACTTATAAACATTTCGACCAGGAGAATCTCGAAGTGATTTCCTCAGTTCCACACCCACCGGGCTCATTTAAAGAAACTGGATCAAAAATTGATCCACGAATTCTTGCTTTAACTACCTCAGTTCAAACCCTATTGCTTATTCCAGGAGAATAATTCGCAGGCTGTTTTAAGGCCGTGACCCGTGAATACGGATGCAATCGTTTCGTTAGGATCGGTTTTCGAAATGTACTTCTTTAAACCCGCTATTGTTGCCGCGGAAGTTGGTTCAACGAAGTGACCTCTCTTTGACATTTCCTTCCAGGTTTCAATTATCTCCTGCTCAGAAACCCCCACAAAAGTGCCTCTACTGTCTCTGACCGCTTTCAATATTTGAGCACCTCTTACGGGCTTTTCAATCGCAATTCCTTCCGAAACAGTCGCTTCCGCGTTTACATCAGCAGAATCTTTTTGATTCATTTCGAAAGCACGAAGAAGCGGGGCACAGTTCTCTGCTTGCACGGCAATAATCTTTGGAAGATTATCAACAATTCCGGCTGAATACAATTCCCCAAATCCAATAGATGCTCCCAACAAAAGAGTCCCATTTCCTACTGGAACAACAATAGCTCCAGGACTATTCCAGCCAAGCTGTTCACAGATCTCGAACGCAAGAGTCTTCGTTCCATGCAAAAAGACTGGATTATAGACATGACTTGCATAAAAGCTTTCTTTAGTTTGCTCGAGAATCTTTCTTGATACATCTTCTCTCGAGCCTTCAACCAATCGGACTTTCGAACCATAAGCCTCTATCTGTCTGAGCTTCCCAACCGAAGTATGGTCGGGAACGAATATTTCACAGGAGATACCTGCTCGTGCAGAATATGCTGCAATAGAGCATCCTGCATTTCCCGAAGAATCCTCGACTAAAGATGAAACTTGGTGTTCTCTTGCATAACTTACTAGGAGACTAGCGCCCCTGTCTTTGTAAGAACCAGTCGGAAGAAGGTGATCCATTTTAATAAACACATTCTTCCCACATATTTTCTCTTCAATCAATGGAGTATAACCTTCAGACATAGTTACGATGGACCGATCACTTTCGATCGGCAGTGCTTCGCGATAACGCCACATATTGTGCGGTCGCTGTTCAATATCGGCAACTGGAAAATGAGACTCGAATTCCAGGTCAAAAAGCCCTCCGCACGAGCATTTGAAGGCTTTTGATCCTAAAGGAAATTTCCGCCCGCATTTAGAACAGATGAAGGAAGTCACTTTTAGAAAGTGAAGTTAACGAGAAGATAAGGTCGCGCAAATGGAACCGTACTAGACGGCTCTAGTTGCCAGTACCCATCAAACCCCGCATCCAATCCTATGCTTGAAACATTGCTTCCGAGACCAATTCTTGTGTAAAGAGGTGTGCCGGCCATTGTTCTCTCTCCTCCAATGAGAGAAGTGATGTGTTTTAAAGACCAGAAGATCTGTCCCTTCACATAAATGCTCTTGTGGACTGTGATTTTGGTCTGGATTCCAAGATATGTGTGGTCAGGCAAACTGAAGCCTTTGACAACGAGGCTGGACCAGTCGAAAGAAAAAACGTACGCATGGATCGTCCCCTGAAGATAAGGGATACCTGCCGAAAACTGAATGAATACCGGTGTAACCAAGGCACCCGAACTCATGTCCAAATTGAACCCTATTCCGACACTGACTGCCATAGAAAAGCCATACACTGAAAGAATGGTGATTATAGAGACCACTACCAATTTTCTCACTACGATACCTCCTAAAGGAACCAGTTTTACTTTTCAGTGAAAACTTGTAGTGTAGATCATTGGGAGATCAAAATCCCTCTTCGCTATTTTAATGCCCCATATCTGAGTATACGCCTTCTTTCCGAGGACAAGACCCCGTTCCATATCGGACCCTAGCCTTTTAATTCCCTCTTCAAAACTCTCTTCGGGTATCAATCTCAGGGACGAGTAGGCCTTGTTTCTGTACTGCTCAAAGTGCTGTTTCTTGAATTCAAAAGAGGTCTTCACCTTCGTCGTATATATTCCCTCGAAGCCTGCTTTCTTCATCGCAGAAATAATCGAAGAATTTCCAGGATATCTACCTCTATCTATATCAAGAGTCTCAGGGAAATAACTGGTTAAGGTTCTCTCAGAAATGTCTTGACAGGAGTCCGTCACTGTCAATACGCTCCCATCATTTTGCAGGACTCGAAAACTCTCCTTGAACAGATTTTCAAGATCAGAAATATAATGTACGAGGTTAATATTGAAGACGAAGTCAAATTCAGAATTTCCATATGGAAAAGGACCGTTTGCATCTGCAATAGCGAGTTCAATTCTCTGATTCTTCTTTGAACCCTCTGAAATCATTGAAGGGCTGGTGTCAAATCCGAAACCATGAGCATAGAGAAGCTCTGAGAGAATACTCAAATAGTCAGCTGTGCCACAACCTACTTCCAGAATTCTGTCGGCATATCTAATTCTATTAGTAATGTGCTCCACCAGCTTCTCGTTGGGATATCTATATTTGGAATATACCAAGGCGAACTCATCAAAGTCAAAGCTCTTTTTGGGTTTCATATAACTTCTCCTCTTGAATAGTGTACCAAATGATTTCGACAAACACGCGTAAATATTTGCGGTGTTTTTCACTTCCGAGCTGTTATGTTGCATTTGTGATGCTGAACCAACAAGCTCGTGTATAATTAAACCAAAAAGTGTTCGATGGAGGTTGAAGGGTTTAAATGACTGCAAGGGACGTACTTACAATCCTTGGCGCATATGCACGAAGCTTTGGTGAGAGTTTAGTAGATAAACCTACCATAAACAAATCCATTCTTTCAAGCAATATCAAGTTCTACAAAACGCTTAAATGGATCAATATACTTGCCTCGTTTCTCCTGTTTGTGCCAGTTTTTGGATCTATTCGTGACTTTAACCTACCTCACATGGTTGGTTACCTCATTATGGCGGCTTTTGGTTATTCAACCTGGATATTCCAAGGTATTACCGGAGTTCCCATCTACGAGGAGACACGGTTTCTTACACTGTTGCACTTAACTCTCCACAGTTTCTTTGGAATATGGCTTGAATTCTACAACAACTTTCCCCTTTTCGATGATTTCCTTCATTGTTTTGGTGGATTCTGGGGAGGTTTTTCACTCTTTCCGTTCATTTTCGGTTCGGCAATCGCTTGGTCGAACCTTCCTCCAAAAGCTGTTGAGTGGAAGGTCTGGCTTTCAGGAATATCAATTGTAAACATGATAGGCGTCTTTTGGGAAATCGGAGAGTTCATTTCCGACAAAATCTTTGGCAGATATCCCGGCTACCGCATGGCTCAAGAAAGTCTTAACGACACAATGCTCGATCTCATATTCAACAATTTTGGTGCAACGATCGGAATATTGCTATTTTGGAGGTACCTGAAAAGGTCTAAAGACATAAACACATTTGTGAAGGATATGGGTAACAAGCTGGGTGAGTTCTTCGTGAAAGAGAAAGAACTTCTACGCCGCTAGAATGAGCCCAATTTTCGATAGCAAGAACGTCGAATTCATGTTTGCTGTGCTGAGAACAGATCAATTCGATTCTGTTCAACAATTTATCAATACTCTCACAAATTCCTCCCTGATTAACGAATCAATCGCTTCGTCAAAAGAAGAAGATCTAATCGTGAAGTCAGAACTTGAGTCTAGCCGCCAAGATTGCGGGAACAGACAATCTACTTAAGAGACACTCTTTCTCTTATAATCGTTTAGTGTCAGTTCAATTCTCTTGGTAACACTTCTCACGAGCTAGAAAGGCTCTTTAAGCAACCTCATTAAGGTCTTCACAGATTCTTGCCATCGTGCCCAAACTCCTGAATCGTGGACGAGTATGTATTATACTATAGTAAACTGTCCTGATATGTTCGCTGATTTGTGAGGTGCGCCGGTTTGAGGGAATCCTGGGAATACTATAGTGAAATTGCTAGCAGATATGACTACATGTATGAGGAACCTTACTGGAACTTATATCATCGTATTGTCGAAAGACTGCTGGAAGACCATGTGAAGACAATCGGAAGAACTCTTGACATTGGTACTGGTACGGGAAGATGGGCCCTCTATCTAGCAGAGAAAGCTCACGAGGTTGTGGGAGTCGACCTTTCGCAGGAAATGCTTAGTGTCGCCTCCATGAAAGCTGGCCTGGCCGATCTTAAGATTGATTTCGTTCATTCAAATGCCGAAAGGCTTCCTTTTGAAAAGGAATGCTTCGATTATGTGCTGGCAATGGGGGACCTCCTTTCATACGCAAAGAACACATCGGAAGTCTTGGCTGAGTGCCAAAGGGTTCTCAAAAGGGGTGGGCTACTTCTTGCCACGGTTGATAATGCGTGGGCCTTCTTGCATGATTTCCTTTCGCGGGGAGAGTACTCTATGGCAAAGAGATTGGTTGAAAAGGACAAAATTCCAATAGGAGACAGCTCAGTTAGTAGCATAGTCTTTGCCACAAAGCCCTTTTTTCCGGAGGAAATTGGGCATTTGCTTAACATGAATGGCTTTGACCTCATAGATATTTCATCGGTGGTTGCCTTCTATCCATATGACGAACAAGCGCTGGCAGCAAAAATCGACAGCGCAGTGGATTGGGAACTCAAATACTGCAGGAACCGCGAAACCTTGGCTCGTTCAGAGCATCTCTTCTTATGCGGTAAAAAGAGGTGAAGAATGACAAAGAGAAGAAGAACATCTCCTGCACTTTCAATTGGATTATTTTTGATAATGGCCGCCATAATCGGTTTCGTATTTTCGCTCATCTCCATTAACAGAATTGGACAGATGAAGGCGGAGCTTTCACAGATGCGCAGGCAGTACGATGAAGATCTTAAAGCAATCGAGGATGATTTTGAAGCTAAACTAGCAAGTGTCGAAAGACTTCTCGGATCGGGCGGAACGCTCGAGCAGTATATCGTTGCGAAGAACTTTCTGTCTAACTATGCTATTGACTTGGAAACAATAATTACAGAAGCACAAAGTTCAAGCGACAGACCGTACTTCAGAATATTCGTGACTGGAACAAAAGAAGTCTGGGTCGGGGTGAAGAAAAACTCTGCAGATACAGCTTACTTCTTTCAGAAAAATCTCAAACCCGGACTTTCTCAAGAAAAGTTCTTCTATTTCAAGAATCCCGAAATTGAAACAAAATACACTGTAATGGTTGGAAGAGATGCATATGTTAGATCTGGAGCACCAGAAAACATATACCTTCTTTTTTTTGGATTTGGTTCCGGCAAGTTAGTTAAGATGCCTTCGGTAGAAATCACAAATATCTCTGAAGCTCTGGATCTCTATATCCCGGGATCCTGATCTTTGACTGAGGAAAGAATAACTGAGAACTTAGTTTCTTTGGTCGGATGGGTTGTCTTTACCAGAGAAGAGACTTCAGAGACAACAGAGCGAAAACCCCACAAAAAACAAGGAGCTGCTCTCTCTATTCAATTCTCAGAGCATCTACTGGGTTCTTTCTGGATGCCATTCTTGAAGGTATCAGGCCCCCCAAAACTGTTAATAGAATACTGGCCACCATTAAAGAGATCACGTAAAAAGGATTTATATAGGCCACGTTAGATAGACCGGTAAGTCTTTCGATAATTGAGTTAAGTGGCACGATCAATATCGAAGCAAACAATATTCCAAGGGCCCCGGAAAACGCTCCTATGATGAAATTCTCCGCGTTGAACACGGTACTGATGTCCTTCTTTCTTGCTCCAAGAGCCCTCAGTATCCCTATTTCTTTTGTTCTCTCAGTCACCGATATAAATGTAATAATTCCAATCATTATTAGCGAAACGACAAGCGAAATAGCAGCGAAAGACAACAACACGAATGTTGAGCCATTTAGTATCCCCGCGAGTAATCCCGTTATCGTTGACGCGAGATCAATGTAAAGAATCCTATTCTCAGCGGCTTTGCCTTCGTTCCAGGAGTCCAGGTATTTCAAGACCTCTTCTTTGGATTTGAAATCTTTGGGATAAAGCACGACGGAAACAGGAGTTTTGTATGCTCCGAGCTTCTGAAGAATATTTCTTTTCGTTATGGGTAGATTTACGCCGCCCACCAATCTTGCAGTAATATCGGGTGGTATCACTGAGAGGACATTGAACAAATCCGAAGCAAACTGTTCTCCGGACAGAACATTTACATAAAGATCCTTCTGGGCGAGGACAATCTCCGAATCTACGGCATTCTCAATGAATTTCTGGGCGAGACGATCGGAGTATGCTATTCCTTCGTCAAGAACTGAGAACTCAATCTGTGCTTTGGGTCTTAAAATGCCGACTATTTTCAGCATTATCCCGAGATCACCATAGTAAAGATCCATGAGGTCTCTTAGAGAAGTCTTCGGCGTAAAACTCATCCCTTTTCTCAAGTAGAAATCGTCATTGTAAATTGCCTTGATTTCTAATCCAATGATTTCTTCAAATCCAATCCTCTCTTTATCATGATCAAGACCCAACGCTTGAAGAATCACATTTGATATTCTGTTTCCTTTTCCAACGATCATTACAAGATCGGTGAATTCCTTAGGAAAGGATCCCGCAACTAAGTCGAAATTGTTCTCGAGATAACCCGGAGACTCCGGGTCGAGATCTTCCGGATACGCCGTGAATTTGATTGAAGTCTGATCAACAGTTTTCGCCATTTCTCCGTACTTTGCAACCAAATTCATGTTTATATGTCGCGTGTATGTGAAGCCCGAAAGAAGTTTGGGATCTATGCTCTCAACATAAGCCAAGTATTCATCAGATAGATCGTTGTTGTGAATTAGAATCTCATCACGGGGATCGTATGGATAGACAAATCGCCCCAAGACATCACTATCATCTTCTTCAAACCGCTTTTCAGACTCAGCTTGGCGATACTGCTGCGACTCCAGATCAACTGTTGTCTGACTCACCATTATCGGAAACGTAGAGAGAGTCTGCGACTCGAATTCTGATAGCTGCCTTCCAAAACCGCTAGAAAGTGCCAAGACAAGAAAGATTCCGACTATGCCAATGCTAGAAGCCAGTATCGTAAGTGCTGTACGCCATTTCTTTGTTAGGATATTGGTTGCAGAAAGTCTCAGGGCAGCTGGAAAACTCATACTTGTTTTTTTTATAATAAGTTCTGGTTGAGGATCGTCATCATCTGAAGGACGGGAGTCGCTTACGATTTTGCCGTCCTTAAGTTTGATTATCCTATCTGCGTAGCGATTAGCGATTTCTTCATTGTGAGTTACCATTATTATGAGTTTTCCCCTCGCTACCTCCTTTATCAACTTCACAGTTTCTTCACCTGTCTGAGTATCTAAAGAACCAGTAGGTTCATCTGCCAAGATGATATCGGGGTCATTGGCAAGGGCTCTTGCAATAGCAACTCTCTGCATCTGACCATTCGATAGCTGACAGGGCTTCTTATGAGCTTGATCTGCTAAGCCCACTTTTTCTAGCAGCTCTATGGCTCTCTTTTCTTTTTCTGAAGAAGGCACACCGCCAAGTGTCATACCTATTTCAACGTTATCGAGAAGACTAAGATGTGGGATCAAATTGAAGCTCTGAAAAATGAATCCGATGCTCTTGTTTCTGTAAGCATCTAGCTCCCAGTCTTTGAAATCCCTTGTGGATCTGCCATTTATAACTAGATCACCCATGTCGCATCTATCGAGCCCACCAATAAGGTTCAAAAACGTTGTTTTGCCTGAACCGCTTGGCCCAAGGATTGCAACGAATTCGTCGTTTGAAAAGCAAATGGAAACCTTATGCAGGGCTGTTTGTTCTAGTTCTCCCGTTCTATAGATTTTCGATGCTTCCTTCAGCTGAAGCATTTGTGCATCACCCTCTGAAAAAGTATTAGCAGGCCATAGACTGATTATATTACTCTAATAGCTGAATCATGAAATTCCCGAGAAGATCGTTCTTGCAATCTCCCCCTTTAGGGATCACTGTCCCCATAGTTTACAAGTTCGAAAGGCGAAAGTTCAAGAAATCGCAGGCTTTTTTCTGGAGTGTTTTGAGAAAAGCAAAATAGGAACCATAAATTCGGAGAGTAAATCCTTTTCAGAAGAGAAAAACCTGTCAAACTGATTGGACAACAAATATTTCGGATCGTTCAGGCAAGAACTAGTTTAGAATTGAACCATTCACTTTGCAAGAGGAGAAACTCAGAACTTGTCCCATCTCCGGGCAATGCAGACTGACATCTCTATTTTGAGGGAGGTTGAATATGAAGAGGATGGCCTTGCTTTCTATCTTGGTTCTTATAGTACAACTTGCATTTGCATTCACAGGTAGCTTCGGAGGCTCAAGAACAGAAGAGTTGAGCTCAGTTGTCGGAGGATCAGATGGTATTTTGGCAGTTGGCTTTTCCGAGTACTATGATGAACCCTATATGCAGACAATTGTTATTAAAACTGATTCAGACGGCAATATATCGTGGACAAAGGAGTACGGAACACCGGTAGATGATATCGGTAGATGCATAGTCTTGACTGATGAAGGTATGGCCCTTCTCGTATCTCGTGTAGAGATGACAAGCGGCGCAAAGCTAATGGCCACATTGATTGACGGGAATGGCAGTCAGGTTTGGCAGAACTTCTACGGAAAATACAGAGACTATTCTCCCTGGAGTGTGGTCGTCACTGATGATGGATTTGTTATTGCCGGTCAGTGTATGACTGACAACAATTACCTTCAGGCCAGTCTGATCAAAATCGATCTTTCAGGAAGAACAGTATGGGAGAGAGAATTCGGAAAAGATGGCATTGATGGAGCTCAGGCAGTAACGAAGCTTGACGATGGCAATATTCTGGCCACTGGCTATAGCTGGATCGAGGAACGTCAGTACCTATGGCTGGCTTTGCTAGATTCGTATGGAAAGACACGCTGGCAGAAGCTCATCGGCAATTCGGAAGGTCCCTTTCTCGAAGGGAGGGCTGCAATCGAGGCCGAAAACGGATTCCTTGTCGGCGGAATCTCCAGTAGTTTCTCAGGAAAGGCCTATTTAGCGAAGATTGACACATTCGGCGAGATTGTTGAAGAAACACTTCTTGACGATAAATACCCTGCACTACTCTCAATTCTGAAAGACAATGACAACTACGTGGGGTTGGCATCATTTGTAACTGTTGAAGATGAGGGCTTCGGATTGATAGAGATCACCAAAGAAGGAGAAGTCTTAACTCATGAGGCTTTTAATGTGGATTCATTTGAACCACACGCATTTGCCAGAATAGGCGCTGGGAAATTCGTCGTTGTTGGAACAAAATCGACTGACGAGAACGGAAGGCAGGCGTACTGGATATCGGCCGATTTTTAGGAAAGAGTTTCATTTAGTAGTTCCACAAGTCTTAATCCGGCTGATCTCAAGCAAATCTAGCAAAATGCGTTTTCTATGCCCAGAAACTAACCAAAACCAAGAAGTTCTGTTAATGCGTTTTTCTTGTTTGAAGAGATCAAATCAGTTATTTCAGCTTCATTAAGACAGCTCAAAACACACGTAGATCGCTTTCCTTAAGATATTGTAATTGCCCAAAGACTACAGATATTCGGCGGAGCTTTCATTAAAGGCTTTCTTAACAGAGTTCTGCTGAATCTCGGCTATGATGCTTCTATACGCATCAAAAGATGAAAGTTTGATTCTGGAAGTGAAAATTCCAACTTCAAAGACAGATGGGTGAGACATGGGATGATTAGAGGTGTATTTTTCGCAATAGCAGCTGGGATAGTAATCGCTATGCAAAGTGTTTTTAGTGCAAGACTGGGAGAGAAAATTGGCTTCTTCGGTTCAAACTTCTTCATACACGGTACGGGATTTCTTCTCGCCTCGGTACTTCTCTTTTTCTTCGGTAAGGGTGAAATGAGCCTGGAGTCACTAAAAGGACTCAATCCACTCTACTACACCGCAGGATTCATAGGTGTCTTGATAATTCTAAGTATTTCTCAAGGTGTATCTTCTCTAGGTGCGAGCAGAGGCATCGTAATAATTGTAGTAACCCAGATAGTCTTTGCACTTATCATAAACGTCACAGGACTGTTTGGCGAGCTGCCTATCGATCTGACTCCCTCCAAAGTCATTGGATTGCTCTTAATGCTCTCGGGCGTTCTGGTATATCAGCTGGCAAAATAATCTCAAAATGAGGATTACATCGCATTGTCAATGAATGATAGAATTGCGCTGACGGTCATTTCTTGTTGCTCGAGAAGGGTTATTAATGCATCTCCGTCCCCTCTTTGTGGTCCATAGTATCCGAATTGCGCATGATTCCCCCCACGCAGCTTCAAGTAAGTTGTTTCTTCAGGGAGTAGAGCTCTTCCGCTCTCCAGAGCTTCAATGTCAAGTACTTTATCGTTGCTACCATAAATCGACAGTACATGAATACCTGATTCAGATAGAGAAGTGTCTTTACCGGGATAAGAGGCAAGCAAAATGAGACCGTCGACTCTGCCCTGATTATAGTAAGCAAATTTCGCTGCCATTGAACCCCCAAGAGAGTGCCCGGCCAAAATCCATCTCCTAATCTCTGGATTGTCTTTCAAGATATTTTTTGCTCTGTTTGGAGAAAGTACGGCAAGATTAAGGGGCATTTCTACAAGGAAACATGAAACACCGCTTGTGGCTATTCTCTTAAGAAGTGGAGCATATGATACTGGATCCACGAGGCCACCAGGATAAAACACTATTCCAATCTCACTTCCTTTCGCAGGAGTGAAGATGTGAGTTCCATCTTTGAAACAGTAAATAACTTCATTTGAACTCGAAAGAGAGTAATAGGCATCTTTACTAGGTTGATAAGGTCTGAGGAAATTGAGGACGCTCAGGGTAAGAAATACAGTCAGTGATATTGTTGCAATCAACAAGATGTAAGTATTACCCCTTTTCATATTTTCACTTCCCAGTTAAAATTTAGACTCTACCCAGAAATTCTGAGCACAGGCAGTATGGTACGACTTTTCTCAGTCTATCCTCAGAAAAATGATCCCATCTACTACAGCATTCAACCGCCAGTGAAGATTCAACTTGAAACATCCACCCATTCGGAATTGAAACGAATCGGGTATCAAGGGCAAAGTCCTCAGTATTCCCGACAATCAAAAAACTAAAACAGTAAAAGGACCTTCGAAAGAAGCCAAATAATCGCGAAAACAATCAGCCCAACAAAGGCAAGACCGAAAATTACCCGGAGTCCGAAAAAAGCGAACTTCACCGCAAGACCCAAAAAAACCAGCCCTCCGAAAATTGCCAGAATAACAATAAATACGTTCATTCTCTACCTCCAACAATCTATAATCTGCTATCAGACCTATCAATCTTGAAACCCGAATCGATTACAGCTAGACAAGCGTCAACTACTTCTTCATCGTAAAGAACACCAGAGTTGCCCTTGATCTCTTGCACAGCTTCACCAAGTCCCCTAGAAGCTCTATACGGTCTGTGAGAAACCATTGCCTCCACCACATCGGCCACTGCCACGATTCTTGATTCCAAAGATAGTTCTGATCCAATAAGACCTTCTGGATAACCTGATCCGTTTATCCTATCGTGATGGTTCTTGACAATCTCCGCTATTGGCCCACCAAGTTTTACATCGTAAAGGATTTCGTAGCCGACTATTGGATGGCGCTTGATCAAAGACCACTCAAGATCAGTAAGTCGAACCGGCTTTGAAAGTATCTCAACCGGAATCGAAACCTTGTCGACATCGTGCAGCAAGCCGGCAATTCTGACGGTTCTACTCCTATTATCATCCAGACCGAGCCGCTCTGCAATGGCAGTAGCTAAACGACTCACGTTCTTCTGATGGCCTGCCGTGCATGGATCTCTCGCCTTTACTACCTTGCTAACAAACTCTACAGCTCCTTCAAGAGCAGTGTGCAATCTCCCCAAAGTTTCCGAAAGTTTATTTTTCGCGGCAAGGGCTTCCGTTATATCGACAACTATCAGGTTAATCAGATCCATATCTTCCATGCTAAAAGGAGAAGCAAAAATCTCGACGTCGACTATTTTTCCAGAGGACTTTTTCTGCCTGGAGACTACACTAGGAGATCTTCCAGCAGCGAGCTTACGTATCTCAATTAGGGATTCGTTATTCGCAGCCAAATCCTTCATTGACATTCCTTTTAGCGTGTCAAGATCATATTGGTAAAATCTGCATGCAGCTTCGTTAGAATCTACGATTGAACCCGTTGTCGAATCTATGAGAAGCATTGTTGCACCGTTCATTTTGAAGAAGCTCTTGTAGCGATGCTCACCATTAACAAGCTCATCTTCTTCAAGAGCAAGCGTCAGAACGTCACCTACGGACACGGCGAAGTTCTTTTCATTTGAAGTCCATTGCCTTGCAATCTTCATATCGCAAAAGAGAGGTCCCACGATGACTCCTCTGATCCTCAGGGGGATATCTAGAATCGCTTTTTCTCCAACGTCTTGCAGACTAGCAATGAAGTTGCTTTTTTCTTCTTCGTTCACTTCGGAAATACTGAAGAACCTCTTTGCTTGAATCAACTGAAGATATTCGGAAGGGAGGTCGTGATCCATAGCTCTCGACTTATCTTCTCTTGCCTCTCCACCAACCAGGTCAGAGCTAATAATCAGATCCATCTCACCAATTCTCTTTAGCATATATATCCCGACACTATGAACACAAAGACAAGAGCCTACTATTCTTTCGGCGCTCTTCTTAAACTCATCAAGCGAGAAACCACTCCCAGCAGCCATTTTTGACAGTGCAAGCAGGCCATCGTTCGTTTTCTTTCTGAATTCTTGAATTCTAAGTGATTCAGACAAATCGTAGCAAAGGCTTACAACCTCACCAGAAGGAAGTTTATTAACATAATTTGTCCACCAGCCTTCTTGATCTCCGTAGACATATTTCTCGGCCTCTACTTTCTCAGGGGTCCCGGTATTATAAACCTTTCTCATTGCTTCGAAGAGACTACTCTTTTCTACACCAGTAAAAAACATCAATTAACTCCTAGCCAAAGGTTACGAGTCCAGTTCTATTAAGATTTTCGCGAGGCGCTTTGAATTCCTTCAGAATAAATCGTTCTCCATCTTAACTGTTTAAAATTAACAGGCCTCCATTCTTATTTTCTATCAACTCTTGGAATCGGGCCTCACTTTGTATGATTTTCTCTTCTTTTTTCTCTCTTCGGTCAGATCTTTGAAGACAAGAATAACACCAGTTGTTTCACCGTCTTCTCTAGATATCGGAGCTGCAGAATCGGCAATTGAGTAGATTTTTCCGTTCTTTGATCTGAGCGCAGTATGATTTGCCAGTCCAACCTTTTTGCCGGTTTCTAGCACATGCTCTACTGGAATAATTGCAGGTTCATCTGAATCTTCACTAAAGATCTCCATAACTTCAGAAACTCTCTTGCCGATGGTGCTGCTTTCGCTAAGACCAATAAGACTGCAGGCAACTTCGTTAACAAAAGTGACTATTCCAAAAGCATCCATCGAAAGAACTGCATCACCAATACTTGAGAGGTTAGCGCGGTACTGCTCTTTGTTTTCAATGAGCATCCTTGACACCTCGATGATTGAATTATTTTCCCGAGTCTCTCTGTAACCGAAAGAATCATTTGAGACTACTCATAGAGGAAGGCGATTTCCCCGTCACCATAATAATATACGGTTAAGCTCCCAACATCATTACCCCTAACTCTTATTGGCTCACGAATAAAACGATCGCTTTTTACGACTCTACTCGATTCATACACTCTGTCATTGTAAACGATTACTGCACAAGTGTTCTCGGGTTCCAGAAAAGCATCGGGAAGGATTTCCAAGAGACCAATCAGAATGTCGTCAATGGAGTCCTCTGCTATGTCGACTAATCTCGAGAAATCATGTAGAAGTTCAAGTTCTTTGTTTCTTTCCCTTAGCTGCGCCTCAAGGCCTAAACGTTCAACTCTTATCTGCCATTTTCTCTTAGCCATAGTTTCGTCCCCCGGTAACTTTGTTGCCCCCGGATCTTTTGGAGACATACAGATTTCTGTCTGCCCTTCTGATCATGTCTTCAAGTTCATCTCCATGTCCTTCAAGACTGGCAATTCCCAGGCTGGCACGAACCTTTATTGGGATTCCCTTATAAGTAATTCTCGAGTCATCAAGCGAACGACAAATCCTCGTCGCAGCTTCTTCGGTGTTCGTGATATCAGTCATCGGGAGCAGAATTATGAATTCATCGCCACCATATCTCGCAAAAATATCTGCGGCTCGCAGAATCTTGGTACATATGTTTGCAACCCTTTTTAAGACAAAGTCTCCGGCTAGATGTCCAAGCATGTCATTCATATTCTTAAAATTATCTATGTCGAACATTATCAATCCCATTTTTGTGTCATATCGTTTTGCCTTTTCGATTTCTCTTTCTCCCAGTTCGAAAAGACCTCTCCTGTTGTATACACCTGTAAGATAGTCCCTTATCGAAAGATCTCTTACCTCCTCGTGAAGGCGGGCGTTATTTATACCTATTGCAGCAATATCTGCAAATGCCTTGAGGGCATCAAGATGCCGCTTCTTAAACTTTCCGCCTTCTTCGCTGTCAACGGCGATCATTCCAATCGTTTCATCTCCAATAACCAGAGGAACGCCCATCCAGGATTTGATGAATATGAAGTCTGGTTTGTTGAATTGCTGGTACGCTCTCTGAGCATCTTCTGCTAGAATGATTTTTTTGTTTTTTACTACATCGAAGCCCGGACTCCCTTCTTCCATTGTGAATCTGGTCCCGACAAAAGAATCCTTTCCAGGCCAGCTACCGCCGACAATGATTAGATGATCCCCTTCAACTAACTCAACTGCGGCACTGTAGAATGGTATTACTTGTCTTAGACCCCCAACAATAGATTCGATTACCGTTCTCATGTTCAGATCCTTAGTAATCGCTTCGGTCGCCTTAATCAATGACTGCGACGTGATGTGGTTTCTCTTCGTAGCAACAAGATTTCTGATTTTCGTGAGAGAAAGAGAAACCGTAGTCCCAACCAACCTATAGAGACTCATACTTTCTTCGGTAAGACCTGTCACACGTTCTGTAAGGGTTTCAAAGGAACCAGCAATCTCATTATTCGATTCAAGTGCAATGCATATGTATCTCAGTTCCTTTCCTTCTATGATTGTATTTTGAACAATTATTCGATTTTCTCTGAGGGTTTCCTGAGCCTTTGAGTCCTTCATGAGATTCAGCGGAAATGCCTCGGTGTCGCCTCTCGAAACCTCAAGATCAAGATATTCATCCTCACTAAATGTGATCTTGCAACCGACCATTCCCTTCTCTTCGTATGCGCGATTCACAATCTTGGAAGCCGCTTCATGAAGATTATCACCGCTCAGAATCAGAACGTAAAGATCGTTCATGAAGACCATCATACTATCTCTGGCTTTCAATTCGGCCTGCAGCTTCATCTCACCGGTGACATCCCGTGACGACATCGTCCAACCCTCGACTTCTTTCCCATTAAACAAAGGACTTACAGCTGTCTCCATCCACAATATTCCGCCGCTCTTAGTTCTTGCTCTATATCTGAAGCAACCGTGTTTCTTTTCTCTCAGAAGAACCTTGGACTCCTCAATAACTCTTTCACGATCCCTAAAGTCAATAAGATCTAGAGCATTCTTCCCTACAAGCTCTTCAGCCACAAACTCCAATGTGTTTACTACCGAGGGCGAAACATAGGTGAAAACCAGTCTTCCATCAACTACGGCAAGAATGTCCAAGACGTTGCCTTCGAACTTCTTCAGCAGTTCATCGCTTCTTAGTAGTCTTTCCTGAAGAAGTGACTTTTCGTTATTTCCAGTCTCTTCGCTGAACTCTTCTCCAGTCATGAGCGCCAACAATTGAATCGCACATTTCACAAAGTCCTTTTCCTCCACAGACAGATTTCTCTCATGCAATTCGATCTCTAAGACCAGAACACACTCCGGCAATCCAGGGGGGCTTTTGATTAACAAGATCCCTTTTCCAGCTTCCGAAAATGTATTTGATCTGCCTTTTCTCATTAGCTTCTCAAGTTCCGATTTTCTACTATCTCCAGTTCTCGAACCGCAGACGCACATTACTGAGTCAGACTCTTTTCTCCAGTCGCAAACCATCTTGAGGAAAGAAGAACCATGATGAGCTCTTTCAACTGTGCAAAGAGTAAGACTATTGACAGAAAGAGAATCACCAACAGTTGAAAGAGCCTTTTTAATCTTTTCCAAGCTCTTCTCATTGCCAACGAGAACCGAGATTATTCTTCTCACTGAACTGAACAGGTTTCTACTGTCGGACTCCATTCGACCCTCCGAGGAATGATGAGGCGCTGTAATGTTCTCAGTTGATTATAGCATTGCCATTTCGTGCCAAAAATCAAACGCAGAGATAATGTCCTTGTAAACATGGAAGAAGCCGCAGTTTAGCTGTGATCTATTTTCTGTTTGACCTCTAAGATATCTTAGAGTCATTCTTTTGGTGCGATCTGATTGCTCCTCTGCATCCTTCGGGGACATTAACGTGTTCTCTCATCAAAACTGTTTGTGTCACCCTGCAGATGACCAAGTGACACCTTCCTGTTAATGACATTTATTACTTAGAGTCACGCACATTCCATTGACCTATCTGTTCTCTGAGATACCGAAGGCTAACTCTCCATTGTCATCGGTTGTGGCTCTCATCTAATGCCGCTGATACTTCAGACCAATGATTCAACTTAGCAATGAGAAGCTTAAAAGAATTTTTTATACCCATCTTCGACCAAGGCACTGAGTACATAATCCTCAAGTCTCATCTTCCAATTTGGTGCCAACTGAACTATTAATTTTGCCGAGAAACATCTCCGACCAGAATCTCTTTCTCACCGACGAAGGATATTGACCATCAAATGCTTATCATCTGTGTGTGTATAGTGTTAAAGTTTAGTCGAGAACTGATATCTATTTATCCGGTAGCTGATTATCCGGTAGCTGAGTTTCCGGCGAGATGGTTCTCGAAAACCATAATCATGTGTGGGATGGACTTGACTCATATAGACTATAAATTTCTAATCACTTACAGGAAGTGGTACAGATGTCTCGAAAGTTTGCTATGGAGTTTGTTCTGGCTATTTTCCTAATGGCACATGGCCTTGTTTTTTCCTTCCCCGTTGTTTGTGGCGACCTTGGCCAATTCACTTTTACAGATGCCATTTTCTACCTGCGGAAGCTGATCTTCGGTACGATTTCGAGACCTTACGAAGAAAACTATCAGGCAGAGCTCCCTGATTCGGCATGTGCAATAACTATAACCGCACTTGGCGATCTAATGTACAGTAGAGGGCTTGTAATCGCGGGCGATCCTTACTCAAGTGTGGAGAAGAGTCTTTTTCAAAGTGAAATTGTGTTCGCCAATCTCGAATTCCCAATAGACACTCGGTTCCCCGAATCGGCATTCCCAAAATTCAACGGTTCTTCCGAATACTTTGAGAAAGTAGTGACGCCTTTGGGAATTAATGTTATGAATATCGCAAACAATCACTCTCTTGACAGGGGTATCGAGGGACTGAGATCGACCCGTACTTTTCTTAATGACCGTGGAATCCATTGTGTTGGATTTGGAGAAGAAAGTCGATTCTCAATAATTTCATTCGATGAAGTTAGAATCGCTGTCTCAGGTTTCACGTTCGGCACAAACGGAGCCACCGTGAATAGTGAATCCAGTCTGAATGTTGCCAACCTAAACACATTTGAGGATGCAGAGACTCCGCTGTCAAGGATCGTTCCTATCGTTGAATCTATGTCGGAAGAAGCATCCGTTATCGTGCTTAGTCTTCACTGGGGACTTGAGTTTGAGAACAAACCTACTGAAATGCAGGTGGAAGTCGCAAGAAGGCTCTGCGATGAAGGAGTTGACTTGATTATCGGTCATCATCCTCATGTCCTTCAACCACTGGAGGTGTACTTAAATGCGAGAGGATCAACTTCGCTAATCATCTATTCTCTGGGCAACTGGATTTCTTCTATGAAAGCTAAGGATTGCAGAATCACAGCATCGCTAAAAATCGAGCTTTCCAAAGACGGGAGTGTTTGTGGAATCAAGGTTTTCCCTTATTTCTTTAATCTAAGCAAGATGCAGCTTGTGCCTCTGTCAAATCCTGCCCTTATCCCCGAATCATTTGCATACTATTTGGATAGTAGCCCATATTGTTCACACTAAGGATTCCAGTACCGACTAGTTATCCTCACCTGACTGATTTATGGTCTTTTCTGATAACAATCTTCCGTCATTGCCTTTCTCAGTCAGTATTTCAGCGAATAAAGGGATTCTAACACAATCCAATAATTGTCAAATTTGTCCTTCCAGATTTTTTATGTAACATCAAAGGAGATTGAAGTGACTATCAGGAACACTGCTTTAGCCCTCTTGGAAGAGTTTAATTCAGTATGAGACATGACCGATTCTAGATAAAGAACTCTGGAAAGTTCGTCTTTCTCTTTAAAACGAGAAAAGAAAGCCTTCCAAGAGATGATTTTCCAGCTCCACAATGTTGAGTATACTTTCAGTTCCAAGTGGAAGAGGGAGTTAAGAGCTCATACTTACTTCAAAACAATAACCTTTGAGGCCTGCTATTAATTGCATAAAACATTTCCAATGCTAAACTAAGTTATCGGACATTGGAGGTGAAAGATGCGCTTTCTTGAACAATACCTTGAAAAAGAAGTTAGACCTGCACTTGGGTGTACGGAACCTGGAGCGATTGCATTTTGTGTTGCTCTGGTGAGTAGCCCAGGGGGATTTCACCCCCAGGCTCTCTCAGAACCGGACTTGAATCTCTCGATTCATCCGGCTCCCATTATCCAGCCGAATAGAATATCCCCATCGTCCAGTGTACAAATAGACGAGGCTCCCTGCGAGCAAGAGTTTCTAGCCATTTACCCGCTTTTGTACGACCTCTCCTTTTCTTGTACTTGTTTCTTACCCACTGAACTAAGGCTTTGTTTAGCCGACTCA